>NZ_JASISN010000030.1:0-33175 GCF_030063085.1 Planococcus sp. S3-L1
AACAAATACCATAAATTTCTCCTTCCTGGCGGGAGGATAGACGTCCTTCCCGTTGAACTATTCTAGTAATTTCACTGTTACTTTTTCTAGTTTTGAATGTAACTTAATTCACAATAAGTTACATTCATTATTTTTCAATGCTTAATTCCCAAATTCCTAATGGGTTGTGATAGAGATCTTCTGTTTCATAGCGGAAATCTTCTTGCAGACTGATTGTATAGGTCAATCCCTCTTCCCCTAAAGCAATGGTGTCTCCATCGGTAAGTGCTGGCTGTTCAGTTAAACAGTAAAAATTAAAGTCATTCAATACTTCAGCAGCATCCTCTGGATCAAACTCCGTGGAAATCATGGCATCTGGAGCTTCAAAAGCTTTCATGCCGAAGGAATAGAATTTCCCATGGTCTTCATCCCCCACTAGCGTCACCAGATGGGAATAAATCGAAAACTCGTCAACATTCTGTTCAAATTCTTCCCATTCCTCTTTGGAAAAGGCAATTCCGATCGTTTCCACTTTTACACCAATTCCTCCTGCGTTTAACAAGCCTTTCCCTGCGTTTATCAATTCTTTTGCAATGGAAACCCCACTTTCGTTGGTCATCAGGAAGAGGATATGGGTATGGTTGCGTATTTCTTTCAACTGTTTTCGATTAAACTTTCCTCCGCCAGCATATTGAAAGGCTTCCTCCAAAGAATCATCCTGTTCATAAATTTCAATCTCAAACTTCATTTCATTCTCAACGTTTTGAAGAATATCTCCGGTTAGAAGATAACCATTGCTCTTCGTAGCGATCGCTGTGACAATCTCACTTCTGTCTTTCCACTTTCCAGGTATTGCTAGAATAAATCGAGGATCCATCATTTTCATCTCTCCAATATGGTTTTTGTATTTCATAAATCAGGTAAATCGAACTTTGAATGTAACTTAACTGCACATAAGTTACATTCAAAACCTAGTCTTTGCCCCAAAACGTCCACTTGGATTTTGCCTGGGCTTTTTTTCGTTTCATGCAGATTACTATGCAGCTGGACAGGGAAATTTTAAATTAGAGGTATTTTTTATTGTTCATCATATAGGTGCAATTCAGTTAATAAAGTATAGAACTCGTTATTTCAATAAGAATTCTTCTTCTACTTTTCTAAAATCAGTCCATAATTCCTGATCGTTAACAATGTATTTCTCCTTATTCAATCGTATTAACATCAAATCCAGGGCATCCTTAAGTTGGTCAATAAGGTACTTTTTAATATCTATGGAATTGACACCTTCCCATCTAGAGCGAGGCATCCCTATATGAATTTCAATATACCTATGTTTTTTACTTAATCGTAACCTTTGAGGTCCTTCAAACTCCCAATACCATAAGTCTCCATCCACAAATATAGCTGGAGCGATTTCATCCACCTCGGTGCAATATACTTTATTACAATGTTTATCAAGCAACAGACTAATTTGAGTAATAAATTGACCGACAGCTTTGTCAGCTTTTGGGTCTCCAAGCTGTGCACCAAAAGTAATATATTGTGACTTCATTAAAAATACCCACTTCCATTCTCTCATGAAAACACTAAATTTATTCTTTATCTCAAGTATATTAATACAAACTAGAGTTAGCTAGCTAATTTTGGAAATAAAAAGCGTTCGTAAAAGTACACTTTTACGAACGAATAAGAAAGTGGTCTAAACTCTTGATCAAAACTCCTCAATTGATTACTACGATATAATCGTATATAATGAGCATACAAAGTCATGTAAATGGAGCGAGCCGAGTGGGAAAACAAAAGTACAATGAAAACGTCGAATTACTATTTGTTTATACAGACGTTTTCAATAAAATCTGGAAATACTATGGATTATCGGAAAAAGATAAAAAGAGATTCGAAAAACTAGTTCGAGAATATGAAGAAAACAATACGGATCCAAGTAATGTACTAGGAGATATCATTGCAGATACTGGAGGTGCTATAAAACTCCGATTTGATAGCTCGAGTGACAATGTTGGGAAAAGTGGTGGGTATCGAATTATTTACTCTAAATATGGTAGGCGTGTCTATGCTATGCTGCTAATTTATAAGAAATCAGATAAAGAAACACTTACTGACAAAGAAAAAAGCATTATTAAGAATAGAGTAAAAGATTTGAAGAAAAATCAGTAAGAAAGTGGTGGGTCGGATGAAATCAAACAAATTGGATTTTGAAAATTTACTTGAAGAGAGTGTCAATCAGTTAAATCAATTTGCTAAGGGTAATTCAGAACATGTCGAGGTTATTACTTATAAATTGCGTGATTTACCCGAAATCGATCTCACTTCAGTTAAAGAATTGAGAAAAGCTTTAGGCGCTACGCAAAAAAACTTTGGCGATGTGCTTGGTGTATCTACACGAACAGTAGAGGCATGGGAGATTGGGCGGTCTTCTCCTAATGGCTCCGCAGCTAGATTAATGCAACTCATGTTGGATAACCCTTCGATTAAGCATTCCTTTAAACAAACGATAAAAAATGAAAAACTAGTAAAAAGAGAAAAATCGTTTAGTTGAGAAACACTAGCTGTCTTCCTGGCCAGTCAAGTATGATTGCAAGCTTTGGTATACACAGTGAATTGAACCCCAGTGACGGATGAGTTTAACTATCCTGCACTGGGGCTTTTCTGTTTTTAATAGCAATTGAATCTACAAGAAGAGGGTTTCCTTTTGAATTTAGTTTTTTCTACTTCCGATAATTCGGAATATGTAAACTCAATGCTTCCCACTTTCACGATTTCTTTATCCCATTGATGGTCGGTGGGCTTGATGAATCGGAGATTTTGAGGTTATAAGATTTATTAGCTTGAACCAATGCAAAGAATTGAGCAAACACAATGAATAACAGGAACAGAAACAAATAATTTATAGATAGATTGGTTAAAAGTAGACCCCCGATTCCAGGTCCAATCGCATAGGCAAAGTTTCCACCAGCGCCTATTAAAGAAAAATAAGTAGCTTTCAAATTTGTCGGAGCGCTTTTCGCCATGACTGCTTGCATTCGCGGTGCTACTATCATTTCTCCAATCGTGATAAACGCAAAAGAAATAAACCATGCGTAGGTAAAATTATTTAAGAACAACAAAATCAAAAATCCAAGAAAGTAAAGACTGTTACCAAATACGAAGGAGCGCACATTGCTAAACCGACTGAAAACGTGCGTTATAATCGGTTGTAAGACGACAATCAAGCCGGTCATCATAGCAACTAGCAATCCAAACAAGCGGACGCCATCTTCAAAAGAGCCATTTAAATATTGCGCAATGTTCGTATCGACTTGCGCTTCGATGAAAAAGATAAAGAAATAACTAAGCATCAGCCATATCAGTACACGGTCTTTCGTGAGTAAGGTGAATATTGACGTAGAGCCTGCTAGTTCTTTTTCTGCCTCTATATAGTGAGCAGAGATATCTGCTTTTTTGACACGGAACAAACCAATCATTGATCCAGCCAGCGCAACTAAAATAATCGAAAACAATACAATGGGTGTTTCATAACTTCCCATCTCAATGACGAGTACACCCAGCAGCGGCCCTATAACCCCGCCTAGATTGATAACCCAGTAGTTATAACCGAAAACCACTTCAGTATGCGCTTTAGGAGTATGCAGCGCAAGAATCGAATTACTAGTCGAATTATAAACAGTCCAACCAATTCCAGCTAAGACAGAAAACAGTGCGATAACCAGATAATTTTCGAAGACGATATACCCAATCAAACTCGCTGCTGGAATAAGCAAAGCGATAGGATATACTTTGTGTATCCCAAACCTATCCGCAATCCTACCGCCTACAACACTGAAAACCAAAGAACTGAGAGGAGAAATTCCAATCAAAACACCGACTTCTGCAGGCGTAAGGTTCAGTTTTTCGCTGAAATAAATGGCCATGAATGGCATAGACATAAAACGAAATGTATTGAAGATAATATTGGCTAAAAGCAAAGACCACACCAAAAAAGGAATTTGTCGATAGCGTTCTTTAATTTTAGACAGTTTGCTACTCATACTCTTCTCCATCTTCCGATGAATTGAAGAAAGGCTCATTCATACGGAAGCCGAAGGTCGAAATATAGAACCACTCCGCATCTTCGCTCTCTTCTACCACCCCTGTTAATTCTTCTAGCAAATTTTGGTATTTCATAACCCATTCTTTGAATTTTTCCTGCGTCATTTTCACTTCCAACTGGCTGGTAATTTTACTCCATTCTTTTGGATTTTCCGTTTCTGTTATAAAGGCAGTATCAGGGGCTTTTAAAACTCTTTCTTTTGTCCGTTCCAGCGCAGTGAGAGTCATTAGTTTTCCGCTTTCATTTTGTGGTGCTTGAAAGGGCATTAGTTCTTTCGTAGGAATGTAACTTCTTGCGGTCGATCGGTACTGTTTCTCTGTCATATTCCGTTTTTTTGACTCACTGACCAGATAAATCAATTCATTTTTTTCAAGATCCTTTAAGTGGTAATGGATTTTTGAACGCGGAATATTTAACAATTGGGAAAGCTGTTGGCCCGAGTAAGGTTTTTCGATTAGTAAATGCAGCATCTTGACCCGTAACGGATCACTTAAGCTCTTTAATTGTTCTAACTGAGTTAAAAGAAAAATATTTTGTTTCATGTCATGTCCTCCTTTTTTACTTGTCAGTTTTTATTGACATAAACATAACACCCTTTCGTTTCTTATGTCAATAAAATTTGACATGAACAAATAAATTATTGTATGTCTTATTAAAACGTTCGTAAAAGTAAAGGTTCAAGTACAAAAAAGGAGAAAAGATGCGCTACGTACAGCCTCTTCTCTCCTTAGTTATTTAAGCAACTTCCGATAATGTGTCATATGTAAACTAAAATCCCCTACTCCTGCATCTCCATTAGCAACATTTTAAATACATATGATTTAAAACTGTAGTAAAATGATTACAATATTAACCATTCTTATAATTCAGCGCATCAAGAATGCACTTGGAGAATCAGGAAATTGAGGAGCAAAAATATGAAGCATATTTTAATCATAGAAGACGATGAAAAAATCCAGCAGTTTCTGCACTCTATTTTAACGGAAATCGATAACAGTTTTTATTTGCATGTATCGCCAAGCGCTGCACAAGCGCTTGAAATTGCGAATACCCATGAGATTTCCCTCTTTTTCATTGATATCCAATTAACGGACTATAAAGGAACAGACTTAGCGAATGAATTAAGGGCATTGCAACGGTATAAATACACGCCGATGATTTTTGCTACAGCCATTGTAACTGAGGAACTTAGAGCTTACAGGGAAATCAAATGCTATGACTATCTGATTAAACCCTTTACACGAGAAGAAGTAAAACAGGCAGTTTATGGCGTTCTGGATTACATGAAACATGTACACATCAACCAGCAGACTGTTCGATTCGAACAAAAAGGCTTTATATTCGAACATCGTATGCAGGACATTGTGTACATCGAATCATACGGGAAGAAAATGATTGTCCATTTAAAAACAGCAGATGGTATATTTCAAGAAAATCTTTCCGGATACTCTTTAAAAGCTATACATGAATTGCTTGAGGAAGGACCTTTTCAGCAAATCCACAAAAGTTACATCATCAATAAAGATTATGTTAAAAGTATTTCCAAAGCGGAAAATACCATAAAACTTCAAGGGCATTCGGCGATTCTGCCAATCGGGCAGAAATACCGAGATGTCCTGATGAAAGTAGGAAATTGATGGGCCAATTAGTATTTCAAACCGCCCTTGATGGCCTGACCCTTTACTTGATCATGTTCTTATGCGGAAGAGAACCCATTGCTTTTAATAAAAAATCAATTCTCTGGTATACGATTTTGGTTTCCTTTTGTCTCTTGGCTAGAATCAGCTTCATGCCGATTAGTGAAGGGCTTATTGCAGACATCGCTTTTCAAAATTTCGAATTGCTTCCTGTAAATTCATTAACGGGAATTATCGGCCTGATTTGTGTATTGTTCTTGCTAAATAGTGTGGCCTTTAACTTAAATCACCTTGAAGACATTTTCACAACCCTATTGGCACTTATCATCTGGTTTATTTTTCGCCTACTCAGTATCGGCTTCGTTGATGTACTGGATTTAAACAGTATCTATATTCGGCTTTTCCCTTTTCTTTTGGCTGCACTTATCTATTGGCGATTCTCAGCGAAAGCCAAACAGATTCTTAGTGACAAATCAAATACATTTACGAAGTTTATGATTGTGAATGTCTTCATTCTTTTTTTAATCTTGATTGTTTCGGCTAATTTTGAAGCAATCGTTCTTTTGGAGAATCGGATCTCCTTATTTCTTCTCCTATTCTTCATCAGCGCATTTATGAGCTGGTTGCTACTAGAACAGCGAAAAGCTGAAGTCACGGAAAATCGAATCGATGCAACTGAGCAATTCTTGCCAATTATTGATGAATTGGTTTTGGAAGTACGGGCAAGGCAACATGAATTTTCGAATAAGCTATTGGCGATTTCAAGCCTTGTCGAAACAACAGACGATATTGAAATGGCGCGCGAAAAGTTGCGCACCTACATTGAAACAGCAAATTTATCGAACGGCCAATATGAATTGCTGAATATGGATCATAAAGTAATTGCCGGTTTTCTTTACACAAAAATGAAAAGGGCTGAACAACTTAAAATCGAACTGCAAATCGCTCGAACTGTTTCCGTCCACGATTTCCCATGTGAAGATGTTGATTTAATCGAGGTACTCGGCATACTGATTGATAATGCATTGGAAGCGAGTACGAGTGGAGACAAAATAACCCTTTCCATGACGAAAGCAAACGGCCACTTAGAATTAACCGTTAGCAATCCAGCAACTTATAAGAGCAATGAGCAATTCATGCAGCTATTCGATATCGGCTATTCCACCAAATCAACAACGGCAGCTAAGAGGGGGTATGGGCTTCATAATGTAAAAGAAATAGCCCATCGCTACGGTGGCCGAGTCATTGCAAGGAATGAGCAGAAAGGCGTTCACCTGATTGCATTAGGCATCCGATTTTAAAGCACATACAATGGTTTTAAGGGAACGAAAATTCTTCGTTCCCTTAAAACCATTCTTTATTTCCAACATATTGTTAATGCCTAGTTCATTCATTATAGTTGCTGTATAAGGAGGATTGACCGAATGAAAAACTTACTATTACTCGAATGGCGCAAGGTGAAATACCCCGTACTGATTGTTGCAGCTCTCTGTACGGCGCTATCGATTTATTTATGCAGTACTGTTTACCAGAATTACGCATTAGAAGAACAGCTGGAAGCATGGGAAGTTGGGATGCGTATTTTCAGCCTTATCTTCCCTTTAATCGCTGTACTTCCCACAGGGTGGATGATGTACTATGAACGAAAAACCGGCTTCATCAACTACACTTTGCCTAGAGCCAGCAAAAAAGATTATCTTACAGCCAAGTGGATCGTAATGAGTGGAAGTGCTTTTCTGATGATTTTCATTCCATTTTTTGTTGGGGTGCTCGTGGTCTTGTTTATCAACAATCCCATCGACGTATTTTACTCCAGAGTAAATCCTGATACGGGTTTGGGTGAACCCTATGTGGCAACAAATCATATCTTCGGTTCTCTGTTTACCGAACAGCCTTTGATTTATGGCTTTTTAATGAGTGTATGGAAAGGTCTTCTGGCTGTGCTGATTGCAAGCATGGGATTTGTATTCAGTTTACATTTCAGTAATTTATTCATCATTTTAACCGGTCCTTTTGTGTATACCATTTTAGAAAATTTTATATTATCCGTGCTTCCTTTTGAAGGATATCGGCTACTGACAGCATTTGATCCCTCAAGCGTTTTAACAACCTCTTTAAGTCCTTTCTCGTTCATAGTCGGACCGGCTCTTGCATTGATTACCATTTTGGGGATCTCGTTTTACATGCAATACGTTAAAAAAAGTTCGATCTATTCCCTTTAGGCGGTGAAAAATTGGCGATCATCTTATGGCGGGATATCCAGAAAATCTTTTCCCTCCCCCTGCTATTAGCAACAGGAGGAATGATGCTTTTTGCTTTAGCAGAGCGTCAGCTGACCACCGACAGCATGCAGCAGTTCTTGCTCAGGATGCTATCGGACCACTATTATTTAACATTTTGTCTTACTCCATTGTTCTTTCTCTACCTGTACAGAAGTTTAGAAGAAGAACTTCCTTTCGTTTTAATCCGAAGTAAAACTTTTTCAAGATATTTCTTTAGGAAATCTATGGCGATTGCAGTAAACTCCCTCATATTGGTAGTGTTCCAAGTGGCAGCCGTAGGCATTGCCAGCACAGGGCTTGCGTCTCGGAATGTATTTCCAACAAATAGCGTTGCAGAAAACGAACTGTTTTTTGAATTCACCAAGTATTGGGAAACCCCATTATTCGCTGCACTTTGTAGTGCGCTATTCCTGGTTGTCGGTTTTAGCTTAATCGGATTCATGCTTCAAACAATGCACCACTTTCTTGAAAAACGAGCGATTGCCATAATCGGAATCCTTCTGTATGTCGTAATGATTCTTGCACTTAAAATCCCAGCACTCAGCAAATTGCCCTTCGTTCCAAACCGGTACATCATTTTGCACTACAACTTTTATTCTTCAACTGCTTGGATTTGGACAGCTGCCGGAGTAGCTATAGCCGGAACTGCCGGCTTTCTCCTAATCCGGTATGGGTGGAATCGTCAGCTGAAAATAAAGATAAGGTCACAGCCAAAAGGACTTTTTTTCTACTATGCCCGAAGCTTATGGTTACCCAAGCACCTGGCAATTTTATTCAGCGTCATTCTACTGATTTATCTTCTGAAGGGATTAACCACCCCTACTTTAACCGTTCAGGAATCTTTCTTAAGATATTTCTACGGACAAGTACCCGGCCAATTTCAGGTCATGAGTTTATTGGAGGCATTGCTTTATCATGGCGCTCCCCTTTATCTGATTGCTATTTTTACTGAATCTATGACTCGAATGGATAATTTACCAATTTTCGTTAGAATCCAGCACAAGTTTAATTGGTTCAAAGTGATTGTGGGCAACAGCCTTTTACTCGTAACTGTTTATGCGTTGATGACCGGGCTACTGATTGTCTTTCTTGGGATGCTAAGTGGCCAAAACTGGGATGGAATCTCGTTTGCTGGAAAAGGTGCTATAAGTGCGGACTGGATCTTCCAGCTAATCTTATTGAAAATAGGCGAGTTCAGCTTGCAGTATCTTGGCTTTCTCGTGCTTTTTTTAGTAACGAAGAATGTCACACTGTCTTTTCTTCTTGTGTTAGTTACCCACTCCCTTTCTGTAATGCCGTTTCATTCACTTCTTTACTTTCCAATTGGCTTAAGCACAGTAGCAAGACTCGATATGCTAGAAGAGTCCATAGGAATACCGGTTTTCCAAGCTGCAGTTATCCTAATCGGCGGTATTTTCTTTCTTTACAGTGTTAGTTATGCAAGTTACAGACGTTTTTTTAATTAAGGAGGATAAATCATGACTACAATGATTGAGGTTCATAATGTAACGAAGGTTTTTGGAGGACAGACCGTTTTAGAAAATATTGATTTAACCGTAGAAAAAGGAAAGACCGTGGGGATCGTAGGAGGAAATGGCAGCGGTAAATCTGTCCTATTCAAAACCATTTGTGGGTTTACCAAGCCCGATAACGGATTTATCAAGATTCGGAATGAGGTATTGGGAAAAGGAATTGATTTCCCTGTAAATGTCGGTGTGTTTATCAATTCACCAGGTTATATTGAAATTTACAGCGGATTCAAAAACCTTCAATTTTTAGCAGCCATCAACAAAAAAGTGACTGACCAGCAAATCAAGGACACAATGACTCTTGTGGGCTTAAACCCGGACAATAAAACCAAAGTAAAGAACTATTCCTTAGGAATGCAACAAAAATTAGGAATTGCTCAAGCTATTATGGAAGACCAAGATATCATCATTCTTGATGAACCCTTTAATGCACTTGATTATAAAACCTATAATGATATAAAAGAGGTTATTACAAATCTTCAAGCATCAGAGCGCACCATCTTATTAACGAGTCATCATTTTGCAGATATTGAAGAGTTATGCGATGAAGTCTATGTGATATCAGAGGGCAAACTACAACCTCTGACTAATGAAATGAAGTCTCTCTATCTGAAAAGATAAAACTAAAAGTGATAAGCTAGTTTAATGATCTACCTACCTCCCGTAAATCTAATGTTTATAAAAGTGGTCAGATATAACCAAAAAGAGGAAAAGATGCTAAGGCAAGCATCTTTTCCTCTTTTACATCTACATCGTTAACTTCCGATAACTGATGATATGTAAACCGAAATTTCAATATGGTTTTCTTAGTTTCATTTATACAATATATTTATACTCTTTTTGCAAAATAAAATAATTGATGGTCTCACTTTTTGCGGTTATACGCTATCACTAAAATGGCGGACACTATCAGTTCAACGATAAAAACTAAAAATACAATCCAACTCAAATTTAATTGCAAGTACCCATCTCTACCTATATAAACAGCTAACCCAATGCACCCATTGAACCATGCGTGACTTAAAACAGTGAGAAGTAAGCTCTTAGTGTATTTATAGATGGCTGTGAATGAGAAAGATAAGACTATTCCTAAGAACGCATACAATTCAAAAGGAATAGCACTTTGAGGTGTACCTAATATCAACCATAACGGTAAATGCCATATACTCCATATGATTCCCACAATTATGACAGAAGGAAAATAGCTAACTACCCTTTCTAATCTAGGCTGCAAAAACCCACGCCAACCTAATTCCTCAAGTCCACCGCCAATTATGAAAAGTGGTAAGTTTAGAAACATATATAGAATTGCAATAGGCTCGTTTATTCCAAATGCAATCCAGATCATAAGAAAACGCCAAATTATAAAAAATCCAAATATCAGCCATGCTTTGCTGTTTATTTTTTTTCCAAAAACAAACTTAAAAAAAGATGTTTTCCCAAACTCCTTATTGTACTTCCGATAAATAATATAAGAACCAAAGGCGGGCCCTAACCCGCCAATTAACATAGGCAGCCAAAATAATGGTTCTCCATACCAAAGAGCATCAAAATATCTATTCCCTATGATAATAGTTAACCAAGATAACCATGTTATAGAAAAAGTACAAAAAAGAAAAAAGCCGATTTGCACTAGCGAGTGATTCTCTTTTTTCATATTTTCATCTCACCTTAACTCTCCCTAATATTCTACAGATATTTTTTGTCAATCGATCTTATTATCCATAGTATAACCGATACAGTTGTGTCCATTTGAAAAAATATTGATAACAGTCAGAAAAACTATTTCGTCAATTTAGAAAGCTCAAAATAATTGAAAACATCACCAACACTTTCTATTTCATCTGATTTTCATTTGTTCTAACTTTCTCTACAGAATACATAGAATATTTTTTGCATAGTATCTTTTAAAAAAAGCACTTTATATCCTCGTAGTCACATTTGATTCTATCAATAATAAGGGTAGCAAAATTTCGAATTGTGAAAGATAAGGCGTTCGCAAAAGTACACTTTTACGAACGGTTTAAAAACAGCTTGAAATAGCCGAAAATAACGTTCGTAAAAGTATCAAAACACTTTACGAACGTTCGCCAATTCACATATACTTTTACGAACGGTTTTCAGGTATAATAAGAGAAAACAATCGTTCATAGAGGTGAATTATGGAGCATCGCAAATTTGGTTACATACGTGTCAGCAGTAAAGATCAAAATGAAGGGCGTCAATTTGAAGCCATGAAAAAAATGGGCATCAATGTGCGAGATATATATTTAGACAAACAAAGTGGAAAGAATTTCGAACGAGCGAACTATCAACTATTAAAACGAGTTATTCGGAAGGGCGACATTTTGTATATCCACTCCCTGGATCGGTTCGGCCGGAACAAAGAAGAAATCCTCCAGGAATGGAATGACCTCACAAAAAACATTGAAGCCGACATTGTAGTGCTGGATATGCCGTTATTGGATACAACTCAATATAAAGATAGTATGGGAACATTTATTGCGGACTTGGTTTTGCAGATTCTATCGTGGATGGCTGAGGAAGAACGGCAACGTATCCGGAAACGGCAGCGCGAAGGAATCGACCTGGCGCTACAAAATGGTATTCAGTTTGGCAGACCGACCGTTTTTGTTTCTGAGGATTTCAAAGAGGTTTATAGAAAATGGAAAGCTAAAGAATTAACGGCAGTGGAAGCTATGCAAGAAGCTGGGGTTAAAAAGACTAGTTTTTACAAATTGGTCAAAGCACTCGAAGAAGACACAGCCAATACAATATAAATAGAAGAAACTCAACCCGAAGGTAGCCATATTGTCTGCATATCTTCGGATTTTTCTTTTTTAAGAAACTGTCTTTTATATCAGCAATCGCAATGCCTTAACTTTTTAATATAAGTTCTCGATATTGTCTTGCAAATTCTACTAACTTAAAAATTTCTTCTCTATTAAATTTAAATTCCTTTCTACCTATTGCTTTTCTATATCCAAAAAACCGAAAGGCGCCTCTCGCCTTTCGGTTCATATTCTCCTATTTATAATCGTGGATCGACCGGATCAGATTCCATCGCCAATGCGGCTAAAGTGCATTCGTGAACGCGCTCGATTGTTTCTCCGTTTACATATCGCGTAATTCCCTCGAGTCCGAGTGCGAATTCTTTCAAGGCCATCTTCTGCTTTTTGCCGGTATTCCTGTTTTTTAATCTTTCCAGGTTTTTCGGCTCCAAATAATCCATGCCGTAAATGATACGCAAGTATTTCCTGCCCCTTACCTTGATGGCTGGCTGCAGCAACTTGCCTTTGTTTCGGGCAATATAATACTCGGGTTTGATGACAATTCCTTCATGTCCGTCTTCCGTTATTTCCTCCCACCACCGAATCACTTCATCCTCACTGGCCTGGTCAGTAATGACTTTAAATTCGGTTTCCACAAACAGTTCGGATTGGCTGGCTAGCTGCCGGTTCATTTCCATGTGCCATGTATGCGGTTTGTCGAAAAATGTACCGTTGCTGTGGGCCAGTACATGGAAAGGTGCAATCTGAATAGGCTTGCTTGAGTCGATGTCCCAGCAATACTTCTGAAAGACTTTTTGAAAGTCTAGCGCATTTTCAAGCTTTTCTTCATATTCATCCAGCCACATGTGCAATTCGCTGTTCGTCGGAAGTGCAGCCGACAATTTTTCTTTCAGGAGCGACCGGTCGAGTACGGCATTTTCCGCCACATGCGCGTATTGGCTGCTAATCAATTCTTTGGCCTTTAAGTTCCACGGCATGATTTCCGCATCTAACAACACATAATCCGTTTCGTGCTCCCCGAAATAATTTATTCGATTTAGTTCTTCATTCAACTGCAGAAGCATTTGTGCTTCAGTTTCGTTGTCGAAAAAGCGTTTTCCAGTCCTGGTATAAATGCAGCCAAGCGATTCGATGCCGGTATGTTTTGCTGCAGCCTCTTTGTCTTTGAATAAAAACAGGATGCCTCTGCTGCCCATATGCTTTTTCTCCGCAATCATCGTGTGGATGCTGTTGCTTCTGAAATACTCTATTGCTTCTTTCGGATGCTCCAAATATTCCGGTAAAGCGGACGGTTTCGGCGTCGGACTCATTGTCGGCGGAATATAAACCAATTGCTCGATGGGAACTGTGTAATGCGACACCGCATCGATTGCCGGTTTCACCAATTCCTGCGGTATCTTCACTTCATCCAACTGCTCAGTCAACACGGAATAACCGCTTATGAACTTCGCGATATTCGGTGCATTTAATCGGTTTTTTTCCCATTCGGCTAGTGGATTATCAGCGGCTCCGGAATAGTCTTGCTTTGCCTTGACCGACACAAAATTTCTTTCTGGATAGCGGTAAGCCGTCAATTCGCCGCCGAAAACAACCCCCTGATCAATATTAATCGTATTGTTGATCAATAACGGCTTCGGTTTCGGGTCATGGCCCCAGACAATCAACAAGCGATTTTCGTGCCCAACCGTCCAGTCTTTCCGGACCGGTTTCCCCTTTTCGTCAAATCCGCCCGTGTCGCCGTAGCGGCAAAAATCACTGATGGCCTCCGATTGCTTGCTGATAAATGCATCCCTGATCCCTGCGTGCGCACATACCAGTGTCCGGACGCCATTTTTCGTGAACACATAATGAGAAGGCGCCTCCAGAAGAAACTCTTTTATTTGCAGCTTCAGCTCTTGAGCCTTTTCGATACCTTCCCGTTCTTCGTAAATCAAGAACTCTTCTTCCACTCGTTCATCACCGTGGCTCAAGACCACTTGCCGCCCGTCCAACCACCGAGCGATTTTCCAGCCGTGATTGCTGTCGACCATCAGCGCCCGGCCGCTCTTGACATGTTTAAGGAAAAAGAGCATCGTCTCAAGCGAAGCCGGCCCTCTGCTCATGACGTCTCCGATTGAAACGAATTTGCGGCCTTCCGGATGCTCATAAAAGCCTTCTTCGTTTTCAACATACCCGATTTTTTTCAGCAGTTCAATCAGCTCATCGTAGCAGCCATGGACATCGCCAATAATGTCGATTCCATTCTCTAAATCCACTTCAATCGGAGTGTGATGCCTAAATACTTCCACATCTACTGTGTCTTTTACTGTATAAACAGAAGCAAAACCTTCTTTTTTAATAAAGCGTTTTTCATTGCGGAAAATCTGATATTGTTGTTTGATGCGGCGTTTTCCCCTCGGGTTATCGCGGTCTTCATCTCTGTCAGTCAAAGTCCGCTCAGCCATATCGAAAACAATCGCCTGAATCGGCACATGGTTCCTTTTTGCAAGCGCTATGTATCTTTTCCGGTCTTCAGAACGGAGATGTGTGGCATCAACCACCACTAGCTTGTTCAAACGGCATCTGGCTTCAATTACCGCGTCCATCATTGCAAATGCTTCTGTTGAAATCTCCTGGTATTCATCCAGTAGACCGGCAGCTTCATCCTGCGGCCGGTTGCGCCAATCGATAAATTCCTTGTCACTCACCAAAATCCTGAACTCATCGGAACTTACTATTTCAGACGATAAAATTTTCCCTTCTTCTACAAGCCTCTTCAGCAACGTGGATTTCCCACTATTGGACGGACCAATTAATAACACAATTCCTCCGTGCGGCAAGCCAATTCTCATCAAATAGTCACCTTCCTTTTAAACAGACACATTTGCGTTGGAAATCCTTGTTCGGGATGCTCTTCGCCAATTCCTGCAAACTCAATTTCATATAACCCCAAGTAGTTGATTTTTTCACACCAATTCCGGAATTCCTGCCGTGTCCATTCGAATCGGTGGTCGGCGTGGCGGAAATGATCCTCCATATCATAAACTTCATTATATTCGCGGTTTGGCGTCGTGACGATGAGCGATTTCGGCGCATAGTGATGCAAGATTAAATCGAATACTTTAGGCAACCGCGGCTCGTCGATATGCTCGATGACCTCACACAAAATCATTAGATCTTTCTCTTTCAAGCGATCATCTAAATAATACAGCGAACCCCATAACGTTTCTGGTTCCACGAAATTCTCGTTGTCTGCCACTTTCTCAAAGCGCCGTAACGCTTTCATCGTCTCCACTTGAGACGGCTCCACGGCCAAAATCTCTTGCACTCCGGCAATAAAGCCTAGTTTAACGGCCAGCTTTCCTTCTCCTGAGCCAAAATCGACGATGCTTTTCGGTTTTAAGGCTGCCGCTGTTTCAGAGATTTTTGCATATCGCAGTTCATTCAAAGAAGTTCCTTTCACACGGTCAGTTGCTTCTGCTTTTTCTGCCCCTGCTTCTCCGTTGCCATTCTCAACCAGACTATAGACTTCCTTGAAACGAAGTGCACGCCGGTAGATTGTTTCCCGCATCGGATGGTTCTCGAGCCAGCCTTCTCCGTATCTGCTGAGTTTCTCGATCTCTTTTTCATCAATGTAATAATGTTTATAGTCGTCAATCACTGGAATCAACACAAATAGGTGGCGCAGTGCATCCTGTAGCGTTTGTTCGCCGATTAAGGAAATGGTACGCACCGCACTTTTTTCTTTTAATTGGAATGAATATTGAACATCGGGCCGGGTAATGTACACCTGATAACCCATCGGTTCAAACAAATGCTCTACTTGCTGGTCCGACAAAGATGAATTGACCGGCCCGAGTTCAAAAGTGAATGGAAATATATGCGAAACCCATTCCATATACTCTTCTTTTGGCTGGCCATTCAACGCTGTGCCGAGAGCCGAGCGAATCATTGATAGGAAGATGCTACTGACGGCAAATTCCCGGTCATTAATATAATGGGTGATGTCATAGGAATTCGATCCATTCTGGATCATTTCAATCGGATCTGGCGTAACAAAGATGGTCATCTCGAGCTCTTTTTCCGTAAATTTGCTGTAAAACATGCGTACCATGTGCCCTTTTTGATTTCTTTCGTATAAATTATTTGGATTTTTTGCCAATAAGTATGAAACCGCTTTGACATTATCTCCCGTTGTGCGAATTGTCAATTGCAATATAAACGCCCCTTTGCCTGCTGTAAATGCTGAATAATACCATAAATATATCATACAAAATGTAATATTCTTCATTTATTCAGATTAAAATTCCCTCTCTCGCTTGAGCCTCATCGAACAGTACTTGTGGTACAAAAAGGGCAGGAATAAGAAATGAGCAATTATCATCCCATACCCGATTGCTTTTCACCCTTAGAAGTTGATGAGTTAACTTATAATTACTCTTCTTTACCCATTCTCGAATAGACGATCTAGTGGTATCACTTATGCGAGCCATATTTGATGATTTTCTTACAAATATTTGTCTATAGTTATTTTAGACACAGTAAGATAATGCTGCATTAACGTTTCAATTGATTGATGGCCTGTTTGCTGCGCGATAGTCGGTAAATCTGCACCTGCCGCATGCATGGCCACCACTTGGCTTTTCCTGAAATTGTATCCAGTAAGCCCTGTCCATCGCTGCAAAGCTTTACCATAACCTATTTCACTGATTGCTGTGCTTTCATAACGCCCATTCTTATAGGCTCTCCCAACAAAGTAATCGTTTGGTTGAAGGTAGTATTCGCGTATATAAAGTTCTATTGCGTTAATAACTTCTGGCGTAAGCCGTTTAATATGCCATCTTTTTTGTTTCTTCAAATAAACATGTACAGATCTGTTTTTCAAATCAAAATCCCGTACTCTTAATCGAACCATTTCATTGGGTCTGTTAGCGGTTACTAGATTAACTAAACAAATCGCCTTTGCTCTTATCGGAAGACTATTTAGAATATCCATCAATTCCTTCTTATCAACGGCTGACTTTCCTCGAACTTGGAGTAAATGAGCATATCGGTCTTCACGATACATTTTCCGCATAGCTGAAAGTTCGTATGCAACTTTAGCCTCTGCTTTGAACTCTATTCTATGAATCACACTCAAGTATTTTCGAATAGCTGCCAATCGCCGTTCCCATGTTGTTTTTTTAACCTTTTGCTCGATCAACGATATATATAAATAATCCAGCATCGCCTCTGTTCCAACTATTTGACCCGTACTGCTGCAATACTTTTTGTATCTACAAATATCTCCATCGTATTGCCTTGGAATCTCCTCCATCTTTTTTTCAATATGAATTTTTCTGTTGTAGTAACGCTTCTGGGTCTCCAGTGTATCTTGATGCTTTACTAACTCAAAATCTGACATTCTACTTTCTCCCCATTTCGTTTCAAAAATATTTTCAGACATCACTTATGATAAATTGATTTTGAAAAGAATTATGAGACAAAGCAAAAGAGACAAAGAAGAAAATTTGAACCTTCTTCTCTGTCTCTTATAAACCATCGTTTTTGATACTACACTTTATACTTGACCACCAAGCTTACAATTTTACCTAAAAGCCACTTTTCTCTTACCTACCAAAATATAAACTAAATATCCGACTACATTAAAAATAGCAAAAACAATAATCCAAGCAATATTTAATCGTTTACGATGATAGGCGTTAATTGTTGCCCAAATTGTGAATAGTGTTGCATAGACGGCTAGTCCTGAATACAAAATAATTGCCATCCAGCTGCCGATAAGCCTTGTTTCTAATTGGACATACCACTGGTTTCCATCATCAATTCCATATGGGTAAAATTTTGCTAGTAGCCAGTCGGGAGACCAAACAGATTTGTTATATTGAAATTCGGGTATCGCTTCTTCTACATAACCCAATAAAGATTTTCTGTCTACATCATCGATTTTGTAAATTTTTACTTCTGAGATTTGATCTGTTCCATCAATTAAGGCGGTAATTTCTGTTTCCATAGAATCTGTAAGTGAATTTTGGCTTTTTAGAGTGTCAAGTACAGTTGACGCAACTTCGGAATTCTCCATAGCATTTTCATTTTCGAATGAAGAAAGCAATCCAACTGCGGTGATGCTTAAAATCAGAATAGCTACCGCTAAATATAAAATTGATTTTGCGAATATTCGCTGTGCCTTAAATAAGTGACTCACAATTGAACGCATTTCCTGCTCTCCACCAAAACGTTCAATGGCAAGCGAGATTGCCTCTTTTTCTGATTTCCCTTCTGACTTTAATTCGTGAACAGCTTCCAGTAAGTGACTTTTCATTTCCGCTTTTGATTCGTTAATCTCTTTTTTGTTCCCACCGACACCTTGATATACTTCTTCCACGTATGCCTCAATCTGTTTCATACCCATTTCTCCCCTCTAAAAATGAATCCATTAGGTTTTTTACAAATTCCCATTCTGAACGCTTTTCAACATAGCCTTCTTTACCTAAAGATGTGAGTTTGTAGTATTTTCGTCTTCCTCCTGGTCCTTGTTCATCTCCCCAGTAAGATGTGATCCATTCACTTTTTTCTAATCTCTTTAAAGATAAATATAATGTTCCTTCTTTTAACTCGAATTGTTCTTCGCTTTTTTCACGAACAATTTTAGCTACTTCGTACCCATACATATCTCTGTCATGTAAAAGAGAAAGAATTAACGTATCAATATGGCCTTTTAATACCTCTTTATTAATTTCCATTTTCACACCCCTTTTCCTTACTTTATTTCATATTACTCTATAATGCAAGGTATTAATTTATTACTAGTAATTATAAAAAAACATCTCAAAGAGATACTTTTCTGTATGCATTAAACCAACTAAGTTTTCAGTATGTAAGTATCGACATTCCTCTATTTTTAAAACTAATTGATATTCGCAGAAGTTACTCTAAAAAATCTGCAGTATCGATTTCTAGTTTTTATGAAATCCTTCATGGCTAAGTGTTTCACTTTAAAATATGAAATGAAATAAAGAAGAAGAGTTTTCTCTTCTTCTTTATTTCACTAATCATTATTTTTTAAAGATCAAACCATTGTATTGGGTGTTAAAATTTTTCTTATCTCTCTATTTCTATTATTGAGACAAACGGTTATTACCAACTAATTATTTACAAACCATAGTATATTCTAATCAACGTAACTTTCAAATAGAAAATATAGTTATAAATTATTAAATTTAATTTGGCTAGTTGTATAATCAAATGCAACAGCTAACTTGCTAGAAAAACAGAAAAAGCCACAGATAAACCGTGTATGATTAAGTCGACGAAACATCAATCGATACGGAGGTTTATCTATGACTCAAACTCAGTCTACCACATCAAAACGTTCATTTAAACAGTTGAACTCTTTCGACCGCGGGCGAATCGCCGCGCTTCTTCAGGAAGGGAAATCCCCGGCCGTCATTGCCAAAGCGATTGGCTGCGACAGAAGTACGATCAGCCGCGAAATCAAACGTGGCACCGTCACGCAGATGAAGACCGGACGGAAAATAGTCAACGCTTACTTTCCAGAAACCGGACAGCTGAAATACGAAGAACACCGCCACTCCTGCGGGGCCAAACTCAAGCTGGATGACGCCATCGAATTCATCCAGTACGCGGAAATCAAGATCTTGAAGGACAACTGGTCACCAGACGCGGTCTGCGGATCTGCAGCGCTTCATGAACAATTCGAAGGCAAACGGGTGTGCACCAAAACGCTTTACAACTACATTGAGCTTGGCTACATCGGCGTCAAGAACATCGACCTCCCGATGAAAGTGCGGCTGAATACGAAAAAACGCCGAATCCGGGTGAACAAGCGCGTGCTTGGTCGCAGTATCGAAGAGCGCCCGGAAGCCGTGGAAGAACGAGCTGAATTTGGTCATTGGGAGATCGACACGATCATCGGCAAGAAAAGCCAGGACGAAGCTTTGATGACGCTGACCGAACGGAAGACCCGCCAAGAAATCATCCTCCGGATTGATGACAAGGACAGCGATTCCATTACGAAAGCGCTGGAAATGGTGCGGAACAAGTTTGACACCAACTTCGCTCAGGTCTTCAAGACGATCACTTCCGACAACGGATCGGAGTTCGCAGAACTGGCTGCGTCGTTCGAAAAGGAGAAGACGGAAGTCTTTTTTACGCATCCCTACACCTCCTGTGAGCGCGGAACGAATGAGCGTCACAATGGACTCATCCGGCGGTTCATCCCGAAAGGAAAAGCGATCCGTTCGGTGGCAGAAGAAACCATCCGTTACGCAGAGGACTGGTGCAACCGTCTCCCACGAAAGATTCTCGGCTACCGGACACCGGAAGCGTGCTTCTTAGAAGAGCTCGCCCACATCGCCTGAACCACACACGGTTTAATGGGTTTTCATGTTTTGTTGCATTTAATATTGCAATCTAGGTTAAATTTAATTTCTTGCCATTTTGAATATGCTTCAAAAAGCATATCGTGAAAAAACTCCTCATATCCATCGTTATTATCAACAGTCTTACTCTCTAATTTGAAACCTAGCCAAACATCCTCATTATTTCTTAATTTTGGATCCCCAACACCATCTAGAACAGCAAAAAAAGTAAAAAATAATGTAAGCATTCTGTCCCTAATTATATTTTCAATTCCATTAATGGTGGAATCACTGAAATCTGTTGTTATTAAAGCCTGAAATTCTTCTTCAGATAATTTCATTTTGTCCCATTTTGTTAATTTTTCTGGATTTCGCAATATGTCTCCAACTTTTGAATACTCTTCTATTCTTTCATGTACTTCTATTAATAAATCCATTTTATCTTTCAATATTTTCACCTTCTTGATAATTTTAGAAAGAAGGCCCTCAGTAAGAGGGCCTTCTCCGTAGTATTATTTATTAACACCATGCAATTCAAAAAGTTCTCCGGTTTTATACAACTCAAGAGCTGTTTCAGCTTCAAAACTAGTTAATTTGATGTCCATAGCCGCTATTTTACTTAGAATTTTAATGGCATCATCTTTACGATAGTTTAATACAATTGCGTAAACGCTGGATGCATATAAAACGAAAGAATTCTCATTATGGAACAATTCATCAAATACTCCTTTTGCTAATTCAGGATCTTGTTTCAGTTTGTCGCGTATAGAAAGGTGCACTTCGTGAGACTTATTCCCTTTCTTATACTCACCAGAATATTGAGTCTGCTCCATTATTAAAGAATGTTTGATAAACTCTTCTACTATTCGATTCTTGTCTTCCACTTATAAACCCCCTTATTATTCGAGTTCTTTCATTATTCTCATGCCAAAATCATATTGATAATCAAAACTTTTTCCACTTAACCAGTCTCTTACTGTCTTATTTCCGGAAATAGGTTTTTTAGAACTATAATATGCTGAAATCCTATTATGATGTTTAATGTCAATAGCAACAATATTGCGCGTATTCTGAATAGTAGATTGACTAAATCCAGATCTCGTGATTTGAGATTGTTCAACAATATGATGCCATTGCCTATTCGCACCTGGGCTACCTAAATATCTTTTTAGTGATGTAAAACTCGTAAATCCTTTATGAGACAGTTTTTTAATAGCTATCCCACCCACGTGTTTTGCAGTTGTTCGAATTACCACTCCACCAATAACATAAACAAAGATTGGCAGTACAGAAGCATTTAATTCAGTCGTATCAATATTATAAACTTCACCAGTTTCAATATTTTTTAAGCTTGCTTTAAATATATCATTTGTATTTTCTTCGATTTCAGCAATAAGACTTGTATCATGAGTGTTTCCTGTTTCATCAACAAACGAGCTGTCTAAAATAATTGTATCACTTTCTGGTAACATATCTAACTCGAAATCAGCATCAAAGTCAGTTGTTTCCAGTTCTAAATCTACAATAATCTGCCCATTTTTTAGTACTTCAATACCTAATCCAAGAGACTGAATATCCTCTAGTGTTTCATTACCATACAAAGTTGAAATTTCTTCTTCTATTTCTTTCTTTATTTCTTTTTCCGTCTCAGCAATTTCTCTTTCTAGCTGTTCTTCATCTTCTATAGTTATATTTTCTATTGGTAAGTCTGAATTCGCAAATGCATTCGGTAGAGTGGCACCCAAAAATAAAAATGCAACTATTAAAATCGAAATGAAATTTTTCATATTCTTCTCCATTCTTAATTAGAATTTTTTATAACACCATAGCCGTATTCACGATCGTAACCTTTTTCTCCCATATCTATTGCCCGTTTTTTTAAACTTGCAATTAAAGCTTCTTTACTTAAAGATTTTTCTTTCTCATTCATCATATCAATAATGTATTTTGTTGCATTTGCAGTTGCAAAGGATGTTCCACTATAGCTTTCTGTATATCCGCTTTTATCTGTTGCTGATATATCTTCTCCTTCAAAAGAAAAATCGATCTTGCCTTTACCAGAAGAACTTAGTCTTTTGAGTTTGGAATCGACAGCTGTGATTGATAATACATCCTTATATTTCGCAGGAAAATCAACACCGAACCCAAAGGTATTTCCAGCCGCTGCTATAATTAGTATGCCTTGCGCAGAGGCCTCTTCAATAATAGTTTTGACTTCTAAATTTTCCGTTTGATAACCAAAACTAATATTGATAATATCGACTTCTTTTTCGATACACCATTCGATGGCTTTAATTACGTCTTCTGGCTTACCTCTACCTTCTTTATCCAATACTTTTACATCAAACAAATCTATCTTACTACTTATGATAATACTGGCGATTGGAGTTCCATGATCCATTTCATCATGAGTCGGACTTTTTGGATCAATAATATTAAACTCGTCTTTAACAGGAAATTCCAGATACTCCTCATTGATACCACTGTCCAAAATTGCGACCTTAACTTTTTCTGTTTTTACCGCTTCATTACCTGTAATGTAATGAGTAGCTATGACCAAACTAAGAATTAAGGTGACGGTAACAAATAAAAAATTTTTCATTTTTTCTCCCTTACTAAAAATACTAAAGTTAACATTTTTTGTCTGGCCTGACTATTTAATTATGTATTAGCATTTCGAAAATTACAATAGTAATTGAAATTATTATTTCAAGTTAACTATAATTCCAAGGTTAAATATTAGCTGTAGAATTAGATACAAGTTTTTGGTCACTCCTAGGTATAAGTAGTCCTCTATTGAGAATATGTAATATTTTTATAATCCATTATTTATCTGAGAACGTAAAATATCTTGTGTAAATGAATAAATAGAAAAAGGACGAAGAAAAGAGTTTCCTTTTCTTCATCCTTTTTATTTTAGGATCTATAGTAGCACCTGACATTTATCATCTTATTTTCGATTGTTTATAATCTCGCGCGCAATCCATGATGGTCCTTTGTGAGCAAAGGCAGAGTTATCGATATCAATATTAGCCATAACTCGACCAGCAATATCAGTTGCTTCTTCTCTAGTCAAAGACTTATTTTGACGATGTGCAAAATACACCAACGAATCTTCTAAATCTTTTGTCAAGCGTGTGCGATCAATTGCAGTTGCGGTAGCCATGAATATCTAACTCCTTTCCTCCGCCTACTTCAAAGGCTTTAGTTAATTTGAGTATATCACAAATATCTTGCGTATGAATAGATAATTGTCTGGTACGTATGGTTTTATCCAAAATACCCTTAATTACATCTTCCTTCACTAATTCCCCGTCTCTGAACTTTGAAACTAACTCAGCGGGGTTATTATCACTCATAATTCCATATATAAGAGGATACTCATGTAAAAGTCCTTCCATAGCACGTATTCGATTGTCAGCTATGAATGTAGCAAATTCTAGATTGTTAATATCTAGTACTTTAAGATTCCCCGCCTCCCAATAAGGAAGTGGAGCAAATTCAAATTCCAAAACAACAGGTTCAAAAGCTTCAGGTGGTAAAAACTCTTCTAACCCATCACTTCTTTTGAACTCAACTTGACGTTTGATAAATTCTTCTGCCATGTCTTTATCGGGAGCTAAATAGAAACCTGGTCCGAAATCTAACTCTGAACCTAAAGAAACATCATATTTCACGCCTTCTATCATTATACTGTTGTAGCCAACTTTTGTGGTCCCATGATACCACTTCGTCTTTTTAAGATTCTTCAAAGTTTTGTTTTTTAGTGTCAATTTTTGTCACTCCTATTTAATTCCACAACCTTTATTGAGCCATAAAAATGATATATTGTCCAATTAAAAATGATAAAAGAGCTGTTGCTTAGCTGCTCCCTCATCATTAAATATTCACCCGTTTTATACCATCCTTTTCACAATACCTTGCGGACTTATAATCTTAACTGATACTTCACGGTTTATTCTCGACTTGTGATAACTGAGTACTCGGTTGATTTCTCTATCATCACTTTAGAAACCTTAACCATCCCTTGTACAGTTTAAAGGCTTCTAAAGTGCCAATTGCAGTAGAGTTGTACGATGTTAATGATAGTTTGTTAGTTCCTTAAAATTTGTTCTTTCTTGAATAAAAATCCTGACTTCCATTTTTGTTACCAGAACCAGAATTGACTTGTTCATAACAATCAACTTTTCAAAGGTTATGACAATCCTCTATTTCTTATAATTAAGTGGTATATTTATGGAAAGTAATTACCAACATAATGATTATTGTGATGACTTCTCAATATGGAAGTTAACTAATGATGTAAGTAAGAACGGTTACTCTTCGACAACCAAACAAAGTAAACTACTAGTAAAAATAACCGAGGTGAAAAGTATGGTGTTTAATAAAATTTCGATGCGTATGATATGGCTTCTTCTGTTTCTACTCGTCTTGACTTCCAACTTTGCTTTATATCGCACGTCACTGGGAGTCAGCATATTGCCGGCTGATACGCAACCTGTGGTTCTGGGCTCTCTTATCGATTTAACCATTGTGACTCCCGTATTGTTTTTATCTTGGCAACAAAAATTAAGTTGGAAGTACCTGCTTACATTGATGGCTGGAGGATTGATTCTCGCTCGCTTTGTGATTCCAATGCAATACTTATCTCCATTTAAGACGCTCACCCTCTTCGGCTTTGCAGTAGAAGCTGCATTCGTTTTGCTCGAGGTATTGTTGCTGTTAACACTCTTTAAGTATTTGCCTGAAATCATCCAAAGTGTAAAGAAGA
This sequence comes from Planococcus sp. S3-L1, assembly GCF_030063085.1. Classification (NCBI taxonomy): domain Bacteria; kingdom Bacillati; phylum Bacillota; class Bacilli; order Caryophanales; family Caryophanaceae; genus Planococcus; species Planococcus sp. S3-L1. The sequence continues at coordinate 25,459 of NZ_JASISN010000030.1, forward strand.
GTTCTTTACCGCAGCTATTTTCTTTCTCCCATGCAGTCGACCAAAAAGTGAAGAAACAACCGATTATACAAGTAATCTGTTCAGAAATGCTGATGTTCTATTATGCTTTTTGTCTTTGGAAAAAAGTGCCTGCACCTAGAGAAAATACGTTTACACTTCATCAGAAATCAAGCCTAATTGCATTTCACGCCATGATGATTCATGCAATTGTAGTCGAAACTTTAGGTGTGCATTGGTGGCTGCATGATAAGTCGTTGATTTTATCGTTGCTTTTGTTAGTTCTTAACATCTATTCAATTGTTTTATTTTTAGGTGATATTCAGGCAATACGATTTAACCCACTGCAAATTGCTAATGATCGTATGTACGTTTCGTTGGGACTGATGAAACGCATGGAAATAAGATGGGAGGATATTGACGAGATTATAGAAGACCGTTCCATCTTAGAACAAAAGCTCACAAAGAACACCATTGATTTCGTAGCCCGTGATTTTGAGCAAGCTTATCCGGACGTCATCATCAAATTAAAACATCCACAAGAAGCTACCCTGCTGATGGGAATGAAGAAAAGTTATGAGCAAGTTGCTATTCGAGTAGATGAACCAGAAAGGTTTAAAGAAGTACTGAAATCCAAACTTTGATTGTAAAAGAGGCACGTGCTTGTACACAGTTGTAAAACTGTTAATTCAAGCAACATATGCAATTTAAGGTATAGGTTTGAGAAAAGAGTAGCTCTGTTGCGCAACCCAAAAATTAGATGTCAAATCTAATTTTTGGGGTATTTTTATATGACAAAGTTTTCTATAGATTAAGCGGAGATAAATGATTGGATATGAGAATAGTATCGACATTCCTCTGCTGCTTATACTTACTTTTCCTAATAAAACTGCAGCAATGCTTATTTCTCAACCTTATGAGATATAACGCACTTTAATTGCTATTTTGTTGTGTTTTTCAAATTGACCTTTTTTACTCCGAATCATTCATATTGTCCCTTTATAACAGATTTTTTTGATGAAGTTTTGAAATATAAAGAAAAGAGAAGAAGATTGTCGCCTTCTTCTCTTCATATTAGGAACCATCATTTTTGATAATATAATCTGTACCTGACCACTAATTTTGAAATTCTAGTTGATATTCACGCTTCTCTTGCCTACCAGAATATAAACCAAATATCCGATTATATTAAAAAAAGCAAAAGCAATAATCCAAGCAACATTCAATCGTTTATGATGATAGGCATTGATCGTTGCCCAAATTGTGAATAGCGTTGCATAGATGGCTAATCCTGAAAATAAAATAATCCCCATCCAGCTGCCGATAAGTCGTGTTTCCATTTCAACGTACCACTTATTTCCCCCACCACTTCCATAGGGATAAAAGTTCGCTAGTAGCCAATCTGGAGACCAAACAGACTTACTGTATTGATACTCAGGTTTTGCATTCTCTACGTAACCAAATACGGAATTTATACCTACACCACTGACATTATAGATTTTAATTTCTGAGATCTGATCTGTTCCATCGATTAAGGCAGCAATTTCTGTTTTCATTGAATCGGTAAGTGAACTTTGGCTTCTTAAAACTTCGTGTACAGCTGTAGCAACTTCGGAATTCTCAGAAGCATTTTCATTTTCGTATGCAGAAATCAAGACAAATGCCACAATACTTAACAGTAGAACTGTTATGGCTAAATATAAAATCCAATTAGCAAATATTCGTTGTGCCTTAAACAATTGACCAACTATCGAACGCATTTCTTGTTCTCCACCAAAACGTTCAATAGCAAGTTGAATTGCTTCTTTCTCTGATTTCCCTTCTTGTTTCAACTCGTGAACTGCTTCTAACAAGTGGCTTTTCATTTCTTTTTTTGATTCATTAATCTCTTTTTTATTCCCACCGACACCCTGATACACTTCCTCAACATATGCTTCTATTTGTTTCATCCCTGTTCTCCCCTTTCTAAAAATAAGTCCATAAGTTTTTTAACAAATTCCCACTCTGAACGTTTTTCTTCAAATCCTTTTTCACCTAAAGATGTGAGTTTATAGTATTTTCTTCTTCCTCCTGGTCCTTGTTCGTCGCCCCAGTAAGATGTGATCCATTCATTTTTTTCTAATCGTTTTAAAGACAAATATAAGGTTCCCTCTTTTAATTCGAATTGATCTTCGCTTTTTTCACGAACGATTTTAGCGATTTCATACCCATACATATCCCTGCCGTGTAAAAGAGAAAGAATTAACGTATCAATATGGCCTTTTAATACTTCTTTATTAATTTCCATTTCCACACCCCTTTATATTATTTTATTTCAAACTACTATATAATACAAGGTATTATTTTATTATTTCAAGTTTTTTAGTAATTAAAAAAAAGCATCTCAAAAGAGATACTTTTCTGTACGCATTAAAACACCTAATTTTTCAGTACGTAAGTATCGACAATCCTCTATTATTAGAAATAACTTCATAACACAAAAAGAATATAGATAAGGCACTTGAATAGTTAGTTGAACCTCTAACTGCTCAAGTGCCTTACTTCGTTTATTCTTATTTACAAAACCGTGCTAGTTAAAATTTCTTTCATCCCAAACTAATTTTTTGGGATAAATATTTAGTTTTCCTCCAAGCACTGAATGGTACTCGATTAATTTTACTTTCATCTCACGACATCCACTATAAAACGTAGAAAAAAGTCCCGCGGGTCCACCACCAATGATATTTACGTCAAAAATCTCTTTAGGCTTCATCGAAAAACTCCTTTCTTTAAATTTTTCTACCCTTGCCATATGGAATGCATACAGGGGTCCCATATAAGGGATCTTTCCCTATCTCACAGCGCATGGAAAATACATCGTTAACCATTTGAGGGGTGATCACCTCTTCTGGTTTGCCTTGAGAATAAACATTCTTATCGCAAATGGCTACAATGTGATGCGCATAACGGCACGCTAAATTTAAATCGTGAAGAACCATCACGATGGTTCTGTTTTCTTTTTCATTTAACTCAAACAGAAGATCTAAAATTTCGATTTGATGCGCTAAATCTAAATAGGTTGTTGGCTCATCTAATAAAATAACATCTGTTTTTTGAGCAAGGATCATCGCAATCCAGGCACGCTGTCTTTGACCACCTGATAACGAATCCACCGTTTTTTCTTGAAATTCTTTCATATCGGTTAGTTCTAACACACGATTGACGACAGACTCATCTTCCTCCGACCATTGCTTTAACCAGCTCTGATGAGGATACCTGCCCTGTTTAACTAGTTGTAAAACTGTTAGACCTTCTGGAGCTAACGGAGTTTGAGGAAGAATAGCCAGTTTCTTAGCTACTTCTTTTGTGGACTGTTTTTTTAACCCCATCCCATTTAGCAAAATCTCTCCAGTTTGTGGTTTGATAAGTCTTGCTAAAGATCGCAACAAGGTCGATTTTCCACAGCCATTGGCTCCAACAAAAACGGTGATTTCTCCTTTTGGGATGGTTAATTGTAAATCTTCAATGACTTTAGTTTGACCATAGCCTAAGGATAAAGAATGTGCTTCTAACATACGTATTTCCTCGTCCCCTTTCTACCGCATTATCCATTTCGATTTCGAAATAGGAGATAAATGAAAAATGGTGCGCCAATGGCAGCCGTAAATACGCCCGCCGGAAGATCTAAGGGTAAAAATGCAGTGCGCGCCACAAAATCAGCTAACACCACAATCATTCCGCCAATCAATGCCGATACCGGTATAAGTGCAGCAAATGAGCGACCAATCAGTAACCGCCCAATGTGTGGTGCGATTAAGCCAACAAATTCGATTCCTCCCGCGAAAGCTGCCGCCGTTCCCGCAAGAACAACACTGATCAGTAGCAACAAAAAACGCCTAGATTGAACTTTCACACCAAGCCCAGTCGCAATATCATCTCCCAATTCCTTGACACTTACAGAACGTGCCAGAAAAGCCGTCAACGGAATAAATAGGAGAACAAAAGGTAACATCGAATAGACATGTCCCCAATTTGAACCGTATAAACTGCCGGTCAACCAGAGATAGGCTTTGGTGGTTACAGCTGTATCGCTCAACACAATCATCATTAAGACAATCGCTTTCATCGCAGCTGCGATTCCGATACCGATTAATACAAGACGAATGGGTGTTACCCCGTTATTCCATGCCAGCAAATAGATGATTGAGGCGACAATTACTGCCCCTAAAATGGCAGCTAGCGGCATAAATACTGCACTAACCGTTCCTAAGAAAACCACAATAAAAATAATTGCGCCCGCAGAAGCTCCGGCTGTGATGCCGATAATGTCTGGCGAGGCTAAAGGATTCCGTATAATTGCTTGCAAAATAGATCCTGCCACGCCTAAAGCTGCGCCGACCATAAAGGCAAGTAACACGCGTGGCAATCTCAGTTCGTTCAGTATAAAGTCCGGTTCTACAATACCCATTAAATTTTTAATGATGAGCCATGGACTGATAAAACTACTCCCAATCGACAGACTCATCATCAATATCGCGATAGCTAATAAAGCGAGTGCTATTACAGTAGTAATGGTTTTTTTATCGACTTGAAAAGAAAAATTTTCTGATTTATTTTTAACCGTAATGTATCTAGCCACTCTTCACCACGCCTTTCCGAGCAATGTGAATGAAAAACGGTGTTCCAATTAACGCCGTCATCACACCAATGGGCATTTCTTGTGGAGCAATAATAAATCGAGCAGCCACATCTGCCAGTAGCAGTAAGCTAGCCCCCATTAAAGCACTCAAAACAATCACCCACCGGTAGTCAGGTCCGACGATTCCTTTGACTAAATGAGGAACAATCAAACCAATAAATCCAATTGAACCTGCTACGGCTACGGAGCCACCAGCCAATACAATAACGACTATACCAATGACCACTTTTAACAAGGCCGTTCGTTGACCTAAGCTCTTCGCTACATCTTCTCCTGCAAGTAAGATGGTCACGGGTTTCCCTAAGAATAAAGCAATGATTAAGGCGACTAGCATATAGGGCAAGACGGGAATAATCATATCTAAACTTCTTCCCGATACCGATCCTGCTAACCAAAATAAGATGCTCTGCAGTCGTTGTTCATCAACCACAAGCAACCCTTGTGTAAATGAAACGAAAAGGGCAGAAATGGCAGCGCCGGCTAAGACCAATCTAATAGGCGACAACCCCTCTTTTCCTAGTGAACCCAGAAAGTAGACAGAGACCCCTGCCACTCCTGCACCTAAAAAAGCAATCCACATATACGACTGCAGGGAATCTACAGAAAAAAAGGTCGCTGACAAGACGATAAAAAATAACGCTCCTGCATTAACGCCTAAGATATCTGGAGAGGCTAATGGGTTTCTCGTCATCGCCTGCATTAATGCACCTGCTACAGCTAAGTTAGCGCCTATAAAGGTTGCAATAATGGTTCTTGTCATTCTAGAAGTTGTGACAATAATGTGTTCGGTATTCGTTGCATCAAAGTAAAGAAGTGCTTCGATCGTCGTCCAAAATGGAATTGAGTTTTGCCCTAATGAGAGACTCAAAACAAATGAAAAAATCATCACCATAATAGAAGCAAACAAAACAACTAATTTAAAAGGTTTATGAGCTGACAACTTCCTCATATTTATCCCTGCTTTCCATAGCCATTAAAGAAAGTAAGGGATGGGATTCCCCCACCCCCTTCTCGTTTTATTTTTCTAATCCGAATCGATCGTACATATCATCCAACATGAGATTCGCTGAAATGATCCCGCCACCAAGATTCCATACAATTTCGTCTACCTCATAAACTCGATTTGATTTGACAGCGTCAAGATTTTCCCATAACGGATGGTTGGTCCACTCTTCATACGTTTTAACCACCGCTGGATCGTTTTTGTCCATGAAAATATAAAAAGCATCCGCATTCATTTCTGTAATGCTTTCTTTGTCTGTTAATTTGATGATATCTGGACTGTCATCTTGCATATTTTTGGGTCCTTCAAATCCAAGTTCAGCTAAAATGGATCCTGCAAAACCGGTGTAGTAAATACGAGAGTGATCTGCTCTAAAATTCAACACCGCAACGTGCTCTGGAGCTTCATCACCCATCTTCACTTCTAACTTTTCTTTAAAATCAATGACTCGGTTATCCCAATCCTCGATGACTTCTTGAGCTTCAGTTTCTTTATGTAAGGCTTGTCCCATCAGATTAACCGTGTCTTTAAAGACAAATACGGTTTCATGAACAATCGTTGGTGCAATGGCTGACAACTGTTCATATACTTCTTCGTGTCGAATTTTAGACGCAATGATTAAATCCGGCTTCAATTTGGCGATTTCTTCTAAGTTTGGCTGTGTTTCTTGTCCGACGATTGGAACTTCACCTAACTCTTCTGTTAAATAATTGTAAACGGGTTGTTCATCCCATGATTCCACAATGCCAACGGGCGTTACACCAAGGGCGACGGCTGCATCATTTGCGCCTTGATAAAGAGTCACCACTCGCTGGGGTGTTCCTTTAATTTCTGTAGTTCCCATCGCATGTGTGATAGTTTGACTCTTTTCATCACTTGCCGACTCTGCTTCTGTATTAGACGATGCCGAGTTGCTACACCCTGCGATAACTAAAGATAACGATATTAACGCTATACTTAAAAAAATTGTTCTCTTTTTACTCTGATTCGAATACAAATCGCTTCACTTCTTCCTTTTTTGATTAAGTTCTTATTGATAATGAAAATCATTATCAATAAGAACTTAATTTTTATTATAACGACTCTCTACTTGTATAGCTACCCTTTTTCAAAAGTTTTCTATTTAACAATTATTTAGAGCGCGTAAAATATGTTATGCAAATGAATAAACAGAAAAAAGAAGACCATTTCTTGTGGAATTAAGTCACCACAACTAATTCACAGAAAAAAGGCCTTCCCAGGGACTCAGTATACGGCAAACACCACAGAAAAACTAACGTAAATGTGGCGTTTATCAACTACTAGAACCACCACGCGGCGAATAATAAACGACCAAAAAGCACAGATTTCTTATTCAGAAATCTGTGCTTTTGATTAATGATTTATTTATTTCGTACATGGATTAGATACTGGATGTTGGTGACCGTTAAGATAATAATGATCGTAAAAATACTAAAAAGCTGTGAAGAATCTGAAGCAATCGAGTATAACAACAATAGGATCACCGCTCCGACTAAAAGAGAATTCATCGTATAATGAGTTTTGTATAACCCACCAAGCATGACATGTTTTTCTCCGTCATCAGAAACTTCTAGTAACTTTTTTGCGTAATCTGTGTCATTGATTGAAGGAAGTTCACGCTCTGGATACATTTTTTGTACAAGACTAGAAAGTATGAAAGAGAGTGCAGCGCTGACAAACGCTAAAGCAATACCTGTCACAAGCATCCAAAAAGCTTGACCTGTTATAGCAGTCACACTTAAAGCTGCTAAACTGATCAACATGGCAACGTTGGAACAAAGACTGGCGTCTGAATACCGTCTGTACATACGTCCTTCTGCGGCATCTTCATCATCTCCGGTAAATTCTTGATTGGTAAGTGACAAAACGCTGAAATAGAAATATATCGTAACACGCGTGTTGATTAACCAATAAATGACAGACTGCTCCTGCTGAGCGTAAAGTACTCGTAGAGAAACGTCGTCAGTGCATCCAGCCAAATCAGCGGTAAGGTGCCGGTCAATAGCGTTCGCTGAAAG
>NZ_JASISN010000031.1:0-24142 GCF_030063085.1 Planococcus sp. S3-L1
CTTGCTTGTTTCACCTGTCGTTTATCCAGTTTTGAGTGAACAAACACTCAACCAAATAGTCCAGTGATGATGGCAAAGAGGCCACACCCGTTCCCATCCCGAACACGGCAGTTAAGCTCTTTTGCGCCGATGGTAGTTGGGGGTTTCCCCCTGTGAGAGTAGGACGTCGCTGGGCTATTCTATGTTTATTTTTTATTCCTAATGATTCTTTTACCTTGCTTCCATAGCTCAGCAGGTAGAGTGCTTCCATGGTAAGGAAGAGGTCACCGGTTCGAATCCGGTTGGAAGCTTTTATTCTTTTGAGAGTTTCTGAATAGGAAGTTAACTAGACAATTTTACCAAGGCCCCTTGGTCAAGCGGTTAAGACACCGCCCTTTCACGGCGGTAACACGGGTTCGAATCCCGTAGGGGTCACCATTTTGGAGGATTAGCTCAGCTGGGAGAGCATCTGCCTTACAAGCAGAGGGTCGGCGGTTCGATCCCGTCATCCTCCACCATTTTTTTCGCAAATTCATACGGTGGGGTAGCGAAGTGGCTAAACGCGGCGGACTGTAAATCCGCTCCTTCGGGTTCGGCAGTTCGAATCTGCCCCCCACCACCAGTTTTCTTATAGTTATGAATGGGGTATAGCCAAGCGGTAAGGCAACGGGTTTTGATCCCGTCATGCCCTGGTTCGAATCCAGGTACCCCAGCCATTTTTACTATGAGCCATTAGCTCAGCTGGTAGAGCATCTGACTTTTAATCAGAGGGTCGAAGGTTCGAATCCTTCATGGCTCATTCTTGTAACATCCTTGCGCCTGTTCAGCGCGGGGCCTTAGCTCAGCTGGGAGAGCGCGTCGCTGGCAGTGACGAGGTCAGGGGTTCGAGCCCCCTAGGCTCCATTGTTCCATGTGTATTTGTACTATCCATGTGTAAAAACCCCGTATCCATTAACTTGGATACGGGGTTTTTTTAGGTTCCGATGTATTCGGATTGAGGACGGAAAATCACGTTATGGTCTTGCTGCTCGAGTGCGTGTGCCGTCCAGCCGATAATTCGCGCGACGCTAAACGTTGGCGTAAATAATTGTGTCGGCATCGCAATGGATCGCATAATTGCCGCCGCATAAAATTCGACGTTGGTATAGAGTGCCCGTCCTGGTTTACGGGCATTCAACCCTTTAATGATCTGACTTTCAGCAGCAACTGCTAAATCAAGCCACGAATCTTCTCCTTGGAGTTCCAAGCATTTTTTTCGGAGGACGATTGACCGTGGATCTTCTGTTCGGTAAACACGGTGACCAAAACCCATGATTTTTTCACCTCGGTCTAGCTTGTCTGCAATAACGGCGTTGATTCGATCTTTTGTTTGAATGGTATCCAGTAAATCAATGACCCCTGATGGAGCCCCTCCGTGAAGCGGTCCTTTCATGGTACCAAGAGCTGAGACAACTGCAGATACGAGATCGGATTCAGTGGAAATGGTAACGCGTGCTGCGAATGTCGAAGCATTCATGCCATGCTCCATTGTTAATTTTAAATAAGTTTCGAGCGCTTGCATTTGCCCATTTGTGGGTGGCTGTCCGGTGATCATCCATAAGTAATTGGCCGTGTGACCAAGATCGTCTCTTGGGCTAAGGGCTTGCTGCCCGTTTTGAAGGCGATAAAAGAGCGCAGTCATTACCGGTAGTGCGGCAGTTAGCGCAACTGCTTGTTCTGCAGAAGGCAAGGTTTGAAATTCACTATGTGTGTAAGCCGATACCAATGTCCGTGAAGCATCCATTAGCGAAGTTTCTTTTGGCAGCAACTGAGCCATTTCAACAATATGTGCCGGCAATTTTCGGTAACTCAGCAGTTGGTGTTGGAGGTTTTCCAATTGAACATCGTCAGGCCATTGCCCATGCCATAAAAAATAGGCAGTTTCTTCGAATGACCTACCGCGTATGACGGTCTCTACCAATTGTCCACGGTAGCGTAATTCCCCTATATCTCCATCCACAGAAGCAATCGCTGTTTGAACAGCGACAACACCTTTTAATCCAGGTTGAAACATCATAAACTCCTCCTTTTCTTTTAGTTTACGCTCTCTATTTGATAATAAAAATTAAAGATATATAATTGAGACAATTAAGAAAAGTAATCGAGACGAGGGATGTTATGGAAGTCCAGTGGTTGAGAACCTTTGTGGACGCTGCAGAAACCTTAAATTTTAGAATAAGTTCAGAACGGCTGATGATGTCGCAACCCAGCGTGACTGTTCACATTCGGTTATTAGAAGAAAATTTGGGTCTTCTGTTATTCAAACGCAGCCACAACCGGGTGTCGTTAACAGAAGAAGGCAGGTATTTTAGAGACAAAGCCGAAAAAGTATTAGAACAATTAGATGACAGTGTTGAAGAATTGCATTCCTTTGCTCAAGGGTACCGGAAGACCTGGACGCTTGCTATTTCCCCGTTGATGGCGGAAACAATTTTGCCTTATGTGCTGAAATCATTTATTCGTGAACATACGGAAGTAGAATTGGTAATTCGTGTGGAAGAATCGGAACAAATCGAAGCTTTAGTCGAATCGGAGCAAGTATCGGCTGGAATTTCTGCTTTACCGCCTACGGGTCGGAGCATTGCGCAAGTTGTTGTTTACAACGATCCAATCCTGTTCGTTTTGCCGAGAGATGCTTATGATGACGAGACTGGGCCGCAAGTTTCAGTGGAAGATGCTTTGCGGAATTCCGTACTGTTTACACATCATCACCCTGTTTTTTGGGAAGAGCTATTAGGAAAGTTGCGTTTGCACGTGCTGGGAATTCGAACGATGAAAGTGACGCAAGCTCATATCGCCAAGCGCTTTATACAAGAGGGTCTCGGGGCATCCTTTTTACCAAAATCAATGGTTCGCCGGGAATTGGTGGAAGGACGTTTAATGGAAGCGCATTTTGAGTTGTTTCCATTACCCGTCGTGTCCACTTACTTTTTAACAAAACATATGGGGATACTGGAAAAAGATTTTATGCGCCGCATTCAATCGGTATACTTTACGTGAAAAGGGGAGAGGGCAATGATTATTGAGTCAGGTGGTATTCGGTTACGCTTATTGAAAAGAGATGATTTTGAAGCCTTATGGGCGCTATACACACCGGAAATTTTCGAACACATGCTCAGCCAAGTAGCGGTTTTTGAAGATTTGGTAGCGTGGCTAGAATCTGGGCTTAATCAGTCTAATGTCCTTATTTTCGCAGTGGAAAATCCACAAACAGCAGAAATCATCGGCACAACGCGCATATATGCAATTGATGAAGCGAATAAAAGCTGTGAAATCGGTGCAACATTCTATGCGCAATCCGCGCAGCGAACGCATGTCAACACAGCAGTTAAGCTTGCTTTACTTAGTTATTGCTTTGAAGAACGTGGCATGATTCGAGTCCAATTCAAAACAGATGCCGATAACATCCGTTCACAGAAGGCGATTGAACGCATGGGCGCAGTGAAAGAAGGCGTGCTTCGTAACGAACGCATTCGCTCAACCGGCAAGCCGAGAGATGCAGTGGTGTATTCACTAATTGACAAAGACTGGCCAACAATAAAAAAAGAGCTAACGAAAAAAGCGAATAAATATGCGTGATTTTGTCTAGTTGAGCCAAAGAGACCTTAGCGGTTACAATAAGTCTATCTTGCTAAGGGGGTATAGAATAATGAATAAATTAACTATTTCTATTATCGGAGTTCCAATGGACCACGGACAAAATCGTCGCGGTGTCGATATGGGACCAAGCGCGATCCGCTATGCGGGCGTAGTAGACCGCATTGAAGAGTTGGGCCATACGGTTACGGATGAAGGGGACATCCAAATTGGTCAAGCAGACGGAAGCGTCGATACGTCCACAAACTTACGTAACTTAAAAGCAATCACAGAAGCGACAGAAACGCTTGGCGATAAAGTATTTGAAGTAGCACAAGCTGGGAACTTCCCGCTCGTGTTAGGCGGCGATCACAGTATTGCAATCGGTACACTCGCTGGGATTTCTGAGCGTCATGAAAACTTAGGCGTTATCTGGTACGATGCACACGCTGACATGAACACAAGCGACACATCACCATCAGGCAATATCCACGGCATGCCACTTGCAGCAAGCTTTGGACACGGCCACGAGAAATTGACGAATATTCGCGGCTATTCACCAAAAGTAAAACCTGAAAACATCGTCATTATCGGGGCTCGTTCAGTTGACCCAGGTGAGCGTGAATTGATCAAAGAACACGGCATTCGCGTTTACAGCATGCACGAAATTGATAAAATGGGCATGCATGCCGTCATCGAAGATTCGATCCGTTATTTGAAAGAAGAGCGCAAAACAGATGCGGTTCATTTGTCACTCGACCTTGATGGCATCGACCCAATGTACACACCAGGCGTTGGTACTCCTGTTCCAGGCGGCATTAGCTACCGTGAAAGTCATTTAGCAATGGAAATGTTGTATGATGCAGACATTATTACTTCTGCTGAATTTGTAGAAGTGAATCCGATTCTTGACGAGAAAAACAAAACAGCGGATGTTGCAGTTGCGTTGATTGGTTCATTATTCGGCGAAAAATTATTATAAGCAAAAACAAGCGAAAGCCTGTTCAGACTGTAGACAAACTCGAGTTATTCGAATTGTCTGCAGTTTTTTTATTGAATACATCGCTCCGGTCGCTTCATCTTGTGTATACAGGATTGTGCGCTTCATGCGACGCTTTCCGCGGATGAAGCTAGTGCACGATGTAGGAGCGTCTCGTTGCCTTTCGCTGGAACAACGGAAGCTGAAGTTGAGCCCGCAAAAAGCAAAGTGGCTAGACTGATTGGGTTGTGAATCGTTATTTATTTTAATTCGAATTTTTCTGCATTCTGAATAGGCGAACGCCTGTTTTTTGTTTCATCAGTTAGTAAACTTCCTTAAATGAAAAAACTTGTAAAAAATAGTTGGATTTATTTGGGTACTGTCTGCTACGATAGAATAAGAAAAATAAATGAAACTTTTTTAATCGAGATACGTATACAAAGTACAGCCGCATAGGCGGAGGGAAATGAGATCATGGATGCGTTAGTCAATAAACGAATAGCGAAAGTAATAAAAGGCGATCAGAACGCATTCGCCGAAATCGTGGAGCTTTACCAGCACCAGCTGTATCATATCTGTTACCGCATGCTTGGCAACAAGCAAGAAGCAGAAGATATTGCTCAGGAAGCTTTTATGCGTGCTTATGCAAATATCCGCACCTTTGACCAGAACCGCAAATTTTCTACCTGGTTGTACCGCATCGCTACCAATTTGTGCATCGACCGGATTCGGAAGAAAAAACCGGATTACCACTTAGATGCGGAAGTGCGCGGAGCGGAAGGCTTGAATATGTATTCAAAAATTGCCAATGACGATGAGCTTCCAGAAGAAGAGTTAATGCGGATGGAAGTTCAGGAGCGGGTGCAGTATGAAATTAGTCGCTTGCCAGACAAGTATCGTGCCGCTATTGTATTAAAGTATATTGAAGAATTGCCGCTCGCGGAAATCAGTGAAATTTTAGATTTGCCGTTGGGAACGGTGAAGACGCGTATACACAGAGGCCGAGAAGCTCTTCGCAAGCAATTGAGCAATTTGTAGGAGGCGATCACGATGAATGCGTGTCCGGAAAACATTATCCAATTAATGAACCATCACCTCGACGGCGATACAAGCCCGAGCGAGGAACAACAATTAAAAGAATACTTGGAGAGCTGTGAGGATTGCCGAGAACAATATCAGGCATTAAGTAAAACCGTTGCATTTATCCAAAGTGTTTCCCATATACAAGCGCCACCCAATTTTGTCCAAACAACAATGGAGCGCTTGCCGAAAGAAAAGCAGCGGGCTGGGGTTCAGCGTTGGTTAAGAAAACACCCAATGCTCGCAGCAGCGGCTTTGTTTTGCGTATTGATGAGCACAGCGTTGTTTACGAACTTTAACAACGAACAACAATTTTCTTTTACCAATCAACCGAATCTTGTTATAGAAGGACAGACTGTCGTTGTTCCAGAAGGACAAACAGTTGTGGGTGATATGACCATACGTAATGGAGATCTACGTGTAGAAGGCGAACTTGAAGGAAACGTGACCATTGTTAATGGCGAGTACATGGCATCGAGTGGGGTCATTACCGGTGAAATTGAGGAAATCGACCAAGCGTTTGAATGGCTATGGTATACCATTAAAAACGGCTTTAAAGACGCAGCCACTGTTTTTGACAAAAATGAAGATTAAACCCTTCCTCTCCTAAAGGATGGGTTTTTTCTATGAAGGCAAGCCCAATTCACTTATGCTATAATAAATGCATATGCAGATGTAGAAAAGCGAGGGTTGCAGATGCCTTTTTTTGAAAATTTAACCGACCAAACATCATTTAGACTTCTAGCAAACATCATCGACATTTTATTGGTGTGGTTTGTTGTTTATAAATTGATCACCGTTATCAAAGGAACAAAAGCGGTTCAATTGTTAAAAGGGATCTTTGTTATTATTATCGCGCGCCTCGTGACACAAGCACTTAACTTGGAAACGTTAGGCTGGATTATGCAACAAGTATTAGAATGGGGCTTTTTAGCCATTATTATCATTTTCCAACCGGAATTGCGTCGCGCACTTGAACAGCTCGGGCGTGGCAAATTGTTCTCTAGCAGTACATTAAACGAAGAGTCCGAACGCAACCGATTGATTGAAGCGATGTCCAAGTCCGTTAGCTATATGGCGAAACGACGCATTGGGGCATTGGTATCGATTGAACGCGAAACAGGATTGAGTGAATACATTGAGACCGGCATTCCAATGAACTCAGATTTAACATCTGAATTAATGATCAATTTATTCATTCCAAACACACCGCTGCACGACGGAGCGGTAATTGTTCAAAAAAACCGAATTGCCGCAGCGGCGTGTTATTTGCCACTGTCTGAAAGTCCGTTCATTTCAAAAGAACTCGGAACGCGTCACCGTGCCGCTCTTGGCATTAGTGAAGTGACGGATGCGATTACCATTGTCGTGTCAGAAGAAACAGGCGCCATCAGCTTAACAGCAAATGGCGATTTGCATCGTAATTTATCACTTGAAGACTTTGAAGTAAAGCTTCGCCGAATCTGGTTTGGCGCAGAACAGCAAGAAGTCACTCTTCCTTGGTGGAAGTGGAGGGGGAAAAAGAATGGATAAGATGATGGACAATCGCTGGTTTTTACGGATTACGGCGCTGTTATTAGCCTTCCTTTTATTTTTCTCGGTACAGGCAGACGATAATTCCGCGGTGACAACAGATACTAGCCGTGTGTCGGAAGTGATTGAAGAAGTAGAACTTGAGGTCTACCATGACAATAGTTTGATGGTTAGCGGTGTCCCAAAAACCGCTGATTTGCATTTGAGCGGCCCTGTGAGTGTCGTACAAACGGCACGCCAATTAGAAGACTTCACCTTATTTGTGGATTTGCGTAATTTGCCGATGGGCGAGCACCAAGTCCCGATTCAAACTGAAAATCTTTCTGAACAATTAACGGTTCGAGTCGATCCGGCGTTTGTTAATGTCGTCATTGAAGAGCGGGTGTCGCAAGAATTCCGTGTAGATCCAGAAATCAATGAGCGGATGTTAGCGGATGGTTATATTTTGGATAACGTATCAGTCGATCCAGAAACGGTCATTGTAACGGGTCCTAAAAGCATGATAGACGCTATCAGCTTTGTCAAAGCTACGGTTTCTGGTGAGCAAGGTGTCAAGGAATCCTTTAACACCGCCGCCCGCGTTCGGGTGCTAGCAGAAGATTTGACAAAGCTGGAAAGTGCAGAAATCGAACCGGCAGAAGTGGAAGTTGCGGTTGAAGTTGTTGAATACAGCAAAACCGTGCCGGTAAGAATTGAACCGATTGGCAAAGCCGGTACCGGCATTACCATTAAAAATTGGACGACAACGACGGAAGAAATCCAAATTTTCGGCCCCAAAAGTGTCGTAGATGAAATTACCGAATACGTCGTTGAAGCAGACGCTGCACTGGTCACGGCTAAAGATAGTACCTTAGAGGTAGAACTGGACATTCCTGCGGGAGCTTCTGCGGTGTCACCAGGACAAGTAACGGTAGAAGCCGAAACGGTAATTGACGATTCTGCAAAACGACCGACAGATCAAAAAGATTCAGAAGTGGTCGATAATACAGAGTCATAAATGCTTTAGACATGAAAGAAGCATCAGATAAACTAAATTGAAGCAATTGACTGAAGGAGCGAGTATGGTAATGGGAAAATATTTTGGAACAGATGGAGTACGTGGAGTTGCAAACAGTGAGTTAACACCTGAATTGGCGTTTAAATTAGGTCGCATTGGCGGATACATTTTGACAAAAAGTGCGAAAGACAAGCCGAAAGTGCTAATCGGTCGTGATACACGAATTTCAGGTGAAATGCTAGAAGGTGCTTTAGCAGCAGGACTACTTTCTGTAGGTGCAGAAGTGATGCGTCTTGGCGTTATTAGTACACCCGGTGTCTCTTATTTAACACGCGTCATGAGTGCAGAGGCGGGCGTTATGATTTCTGCTTCACACAATCCAGTAGAAGACAACGGCATCAAATTCTTTGGTTCAGACGGGTTTAAACTGTCTGATGCACAAGAAGCGGAAATTGAAGCATTATTAGATAGCGCTGAAGATCTATTGCCACGTCCAACGGGTGGCGATCTTGGTAGCATTACCGATTATTTCGAAGGCGGACAGAAATACCTTCAATACTTAAAACAAACAGTTGATGAAGAATTCGAAGGCATTCTGGTAGCACTTGACTGTGCACACGGTGCCACGTCTACACTGGCAACGCATGTCTTTGCTGACTTAGATGCTGACATTACGTCAATGGGTGCGTCACCAAATGGCTTGAACATTAACGCAGGTGTAGGTTCTACACATCCTGAGAAATTAGCAGAACTGGTACTTGCTAAAGGCGCAGACATTGGTTTGGCATTTGACGGAGACGGCGATCGTTTAATCGCAGTCGATGAAAAAGGGCAAATTGTAGATGGCGATCAAATTATGTATATTTGTGCGAAGCACTTGCATTCAGAAGGCCGTTTGAAAAAAGATACGGTCGTATCGACTGTTATGAGCAATATGGGCTTTTACAAAGCATTAGAAAGCCACGGCATGAAGAGCAACAAAACCGCTGTTGGTGACCGTTATGTAGTCGAAGAAATGAAGAAAAATGATTACAACTTGGGCGGCGAACAATCGGGTCATATTATTTTCCTTGATTACAATACGACAGGCGATGGCTTGTTAACAGGTCTTCAACTAGTAAATATTATGAAAATTACCGGCAAGAAATTGTCTGAACTGGCGTCTGATATGACGATTTTCCCTCAAAAACTTGTGAATATTCGTGTAACGGATAAACACGCAGTAACAGACAACGCGAAAGTTGCAGACGTCATTTCTGAAGTCGAAAAAGAAATGAATGGCAACGGCCGTGTGCTTGTCCGTCCATCGGGCACAGAGCCACTTGTCCGCATTATGGTAGAAGCCGCTTCATCAGAAGACTGTGAAAGCTACGTAGAACGTATCGCAGAAGTGGTACGTTGCGAAATGGGCTTAAACTAATCGGATCAACTAGTCCCAGTCCGTAAGCATCTTGCTTACGGACTTTTGTTTGTTTAGAAAGTTTTGGATAACCGTAGTTGGAGAAGCTTTTTTGTCAGATTGGTTCTATGATCGAGTTTTGGGGTAAATGAGTGGAAAGAGAGAAACGAAGAAAGCATAATAGACGGACGCTTTCTTATCTGTAGTCAAGCACTTTTCTGTGTTTCAAAGGAATGAGCATAAGGATGGCTGCTTTCCGTTCCAGCGCTCGCTTTCTGCGGGCACGGCCTCAGCCGCTTCACTCACTTTGTTCGCTCCAGGGTCTTCGCCACGCGCTGGTCCTGCAGGAGTCGAGCACTTGCACTTCAAGCAGTTGCTGAGATTCCCGACAGAAAAAATAGGCGCATCATAGCCGTTTGTATGTTCGCTTCTAACGGATTTAATCGAGTGTCAGGATCGTTGAACGGTGTGAAGCGAGTCGGTTTCCTGGTTCGGATTCTGAGACCCCCGCAGGAAAGCGGAGCTAGTTTGCGCAATAGCTTGTAGCTGGAGAACTATAAGCGTTTAAAAAAGCGATAAGCCTACCAACTGTTTGATTTACATCAAAAATATAACGTGATGAAAATGTATTTTTACAGATAAATCAACCAGTATACGGAAAAAAATGATGAAATAGACCTAAATAACTATTTGCTTTAATTGACGGGATTGTGTGGACACTGTATGATAGTAGAGTTGGTTTACGACCGCAGAAAAAGGAGGATCGAAGTAGCTGCGAGGAAAACAATTATAGCGCCTGTACTGAAGAAATGGACGGACAAGTCATCTTCAGTAGACGAGGAGAAGGAGTATCGAGATTTCGGCGGATCCCTTCCGGCCATGAAGCCTGGTCGTTATGTCTATTCTTAAAACAGTCGAGTGATCGATTGGACAACAAGATGGATGGGCTCAAAACAAAGGTGTTTGCGTAAGAGCAAACGCTTATTTGACTTAGACAAATGGAGGAATTACATTATGTGTGGAATAGTAGGATATATTGGTGAAAATGATTCAAAGGAAATTTTATTGAAAGGCTTAGAGCGTTTAGAATACCGCGGTTATGATTCAGCTGGAATTGCGGTTCGTAACGGCAGTGGCGTCAAAGTGTTTAAAGAAAAAGGACGTATTGCTGATTTACGTGGCGTTGTAGACGAAGAGGTTATGGGTTCTACAGGAATCGGTCATACACGCTGGGCGACACACGGCAAGCCAACACGTGCCAACGCGCACCCGCACCAAAATACATCGGACCGTTTTACACTTGTGCATAACGGTGTGATTGAAAACTATCATCATATTCAGCGCGATTATTTGGCTGGTGTGGAAATGGAGTCGGATACGGATACCGAGATCATTGTTCAATTGATCGGGAAATTCGTTGAAGAAGGCCAGTCTACACAAGATGCTTTCAGCAAAGCACTAACTTTACTGAAAGGTTCGTATGCCATTGCGTTATTAGACGCAGAAGAAGAACAAACAATTTTTGTAGCGAAAAACAAGAGCCCGCTACTTGTCGGTCTGGGTGAAGATTTTAACGTTATCGCATCAGACGCTATGGCGATGCTGCAATTAACAGATCAGTTTGTGGAATTAATGGACAAAGAAATCGTCATCGTTCGTAAGGACAGCGTCGATATTTTAACGTTGGATGGCCAATCGGTAAGCCGTATGCCATTTACTGCTGAAATCGACATGAGCGATATTGAAAAAGGCACATACCCACATTATATGTTGAAAGAAATTGACGAGCAGCCAGCGGTTGTCCGCAAGATCGTTCAAGCATACCAAAACGAACACGATAAATTGACCATCCAACCAGAAATTCTAGAAGCGATGCAAGCAGCTGACCGCATCCACATTATCGCGGCGGGTACGAGCTACCACGCAGGATTGATCGGCAAAGAGTATATTGAAAAATTAGCGGGTATCCCAGTTGAAGTGCATGTTTCAAGCGAATTTGGCTACAATATGCCATTGCTATCGGAAAAACCATTGTTTATCTTTATTTCGCAATCAGGTGAAACAGCGGATAGCCGTCAAGTATTGGTGAAGATCAAAGAAATGGGTCATGCATCGTTAACCATTACAAACGTTGCAGGATCTACGTTGTCACGTGAGTCTGACCATACCTTATTGTTGTTTGCAGGTCCTGAAATTGCGGTTGCGTCAACAAAAGCGTATACAGCACAACTCGCAGTCTTGTCGATTTTAGCTGCTGTAACGGCAGAAGCACGCGGCATTGATATCGGTTTTGATTTGATTCAAGAGCTAGGAATTGTTGCCAATGCGATTCAAGCACAAGTCGATTCAAAAGAAGAAATGGAACAAATTGCGACAGAATTCTTGTCGACAACTCGCAATTGCTTCTTTATTGGACGCGTGATGGATTATTTCGTGGGACTTGAAGGTTCATTGAAATTAAAAGAAATTTCGTATATCCAAGCAGAAGGTTTTGCTGGCGGGGAACTAAAGCACGGAACAATTGCCTTGATCGAAGAAGGCACACCGGTTATCGCACTGGCGACGCAAGAAGCGGTAAACTTAAACATCCGTGGAAACGTGAAAGAAGTAGCGGCACGCGGGGCACACACGTGCATCATTTCGATGGAAGGCTTGCAAGAAGAAGGCGATAGCCTGGTCTTGCCAAAAGTAAACGAATTGCTGTCACCGCTAGTATCGGTTATCCCAATGCAGCTGATCAGCTATTACGCAGCGCTTCACCGCGATTGTGACGTTGATAAGCCGCGTAACTTGGCGAAGTCGGTAACGGTTGAGTAAAGAGTGTTAAATAACGTAACTATCGATTAGTGATCTGTGGTCGAGTATAGTTATAGCTTCTAAAAATCCCCCTACGGATGGAAATCCGTAGGGGGATTTTTAGTTGATGAGCCTGGTTGAACTTTAAAAAACACTCCTTCAAAAATTCTCCACGCAGTAGTGGTTAAATTTCTATCCGCTCCCTGCCAAATGGTATAATCAAAGCAATATAAGAAAAAGGTGTGAAATAGATGTCTTCTTTTAAAGAATTTTCCAAATACATAAGTGAAAACGCTGAACTATTGTCAGCAGAAGTAGTCGATTCAGTGATGCAAGAAGCGAGCTTAGATATTCCGGATTGGGAAAGAGAACGAGCAACTGCAATGTACATTGAACTGCTTGGTTTTTTTGGTTACTCTCTTCTTGAAGGTCAACAAGTTGAAGTGCCAGAAGCTTTAATCGAATGGAGCAAAAAAAATGCTGAAATTCAAGTTTCTTCAGGAGGGCAAATTTCAGCAATTGTTATTCGTTATCCGGTAACGCGTGAAGTGTTTTCAGAGATTTTTACACGTCTCAGTTTGCAATTCGACTTGTCTGTTGTCGAGAGCATGAAAGCGATCAAAGCGATCAATGCTATGTTAGATGTTAGTTTAAATGAGACCTTTTATGCATTTGAACGACTTACTGAAAGGCACCAAGCAGAGACGCGCGTTGAGCTAATCAGTTTATCAGCACCGATTGTACCGGTTTTAGAAGACGTCGTGGTGTTGCCGTTAATTGGGGTAATGGATAGTTACCGAATCGCTCATATTATGAACAACGTCATTCCACGAATTGCCGAGATGGATGTCAATCACGTCATTACGGACTTTTCAGGTGTTTTAACAATCGATGACCACATTGCGCAGTCTCTCCAACAAATTGGAGGAACACTTCGATTGATGGGAATTCATGTGATTATTGCGGGATTGCGGCCTGACTTGGTTCAAGCCATCGTTCGCAGCGGCATTGACATGCTAGATGCGGAGACCTATGCAACTGTAAAGCAAGCATTAGAAAGCGTGAAATAACTGAAACAACAATAAAGCCACGTCCCGCAATTTATTGCGGAACGTGGCTTTATTTGATTGGCTCGCTCATTAAGTATGCATCAACTGTGAGAAGGCGATTGCGTATTGTGTGCCGGTCCGTAAAGTCGTTCAATTTCTGTAGGAGGGAGCGGACGATTAAAGTAGTACCCTTGCGCTTGGTTGCAGTCTTTTTGTTTCAAGAATTGAAATTGTTCAGCTGTTTCAACACCTTCCGCAATGACGTTTAACTGAAGGTCATTAGCCATACGGATGATAGTAGCGACAAGTGCTGCGTCTTTTAGATCGGTAATAATATTCCGAATAAAATATTGATCGATTTTCAGCGTATCAATCGGGAATAGCTTTAAATAACGAAGCGACGAATAACCGGTGCCAAAGTCATCAATCGACAAATAAACGCCCATGGTTTTGAGTTCGTTCATCGTCGCAATAGCTGTAGAAGAGCTTTGAATAATGCTTTCAGTCAGTTCGAGTTCCAAATAACGAGGTTCAAGTCCCGAATCTATTAATGCCGCATGGACCGTTTCCGTCAAATTGGATTGCGAAAACTGGTGAGAAGAAATGTTGACGGCTACGCGAAACTTCGGCAATCCTGCTCGTTGCCAAGCTTTGTTTTGCAGACAAGCTTGACGCAAGACGTATTCACCGAGTTGGACGATGCTTCCAGTATCTTCAGCAATCGGAATAAACTCAGCGGGGGAGATTGCGCCCCATTCCGGGTGATTCCAGCGAACTAAAGCTTCCAAGCCAACTAGTTGTTCGGTTTTCAAATCGATTTGTGGCTGGTAATGAATAAAGAATTCATCATGCTCCAAGCCTTTTCTCAAATCAATGGCCAATTTAGACTTTCTCAAAATGGATTGATTGATTTCTTTTGTGAAAAACTGAAAATTGTTTTTGCCTCGTGCTTTTGCTTGATACAGCGCAATATCTGCATTTTTTACTAACGTATCCAAATCGGTTCCATCAGTAGGGTACATACTGATACCGATAGAAGGCGTGACAAATAATTCTTCCGGCTGGAAACGAAAAGGCTTTTTAAAGAGCTCTAACATCATGTGCGCGTGATTGGCCGCTTGGGTCTTATCTGTATTCTGCAATAACATAATAAACTCATCTCCGCTCAACCGGGAAATGGTGTCATGTTCATATGCGATGCTTTGAAAACGCACAGCCACTTCCATCAACAATTGATCTCCTACAGAATGGCCATACGTGTCATTCACCATTTTGAAATGATCCAAATCGATGTACAGCAGAGCAAAAGGCTGTTTATTGTCAACGTCATTAAGTAGTGAAACCAAGTGGTCATTAAACAGTCGCCGATTGGGTAAACCGGTTAAGGAATCTTTGTAGACAAGGCTGTGAATTTTTTCTTCTGCCTCTCTTCGCTTGGTGATGTCGCGAATGATGCTTCCGAAAAAGACAACTTTATCGCTTTTCCATGTGCTGAGAGACATTTCAATCGGAAACTCGCTGCCGTCTTTGCGCTCACCCACCAATTCAATGCGCTGACCAATCACATGCGGAACAGCGGTATCCAGGTAACGTTGTAAACCTTTTCGGTGAGCTTCTACAAAGGACTCAGGGATAATGATTTCCAGATTGGAGCTGAGTGCCTCTTCTTTGCTGTAACCGAAAATGGATTCGGCACCTGAATTCCATTGCATAATGATGCCCGTTTGATCAGCTACGATGATGGCATCTGTCGTCGATTCGAAAATAGATTCAAATTTCTTTTCTGATTCAGCAGAGCTGGCTTTTAGTTTGAAATCCTGACGATGTCGCAAATAGACAAACAGTGAGATCAGTAAAAAAATAAAAACAATGGATAGCATCAGGACTAAAAAATAAGAGGGCAGTGAAAAAATATCCATGGAGTAAGCAAAGTCTCCTTTATAAAAAAATTTACTAAGGCTAGTAGTTGTGAAAAGTTTGTTTACACATCATAGCATAAAAATATACATTAATTGCTAAAAAAAATCCTTTCAAACTGGCTATGAAAGGATTTTGGTTTCTGCGAATGGGGACTTTGTCCATTTGTGCGAGTTGAATCGATGGGATAAGTGGATTATGGAAAAAACAGTGAGTGTGCAACTGTTATGTTACAATAGGAAGGAACGTGATTCTTTCCGCTGCAGCAACACTCGTGAGCGGAGAAAATTCGTTTTTTTGTCTTTTATGAGTGATGTACAAGCTTCGATGCCCTTCTTCTTTTGCAAATGAACGGAAATAGACAAGCTACTATCTTTTCCAAAAGACAGTAAAACTGAATACGAAAGGAATGATCAAATGAGATCTGAGATTACCACAGATCACCAATTGATTGGCAAGAAAAAAAGCTATGGAGATGAATCCACAGGCGATTATACGTTTGACCGTGTTCCGCGTGAAGAACGTAAGATGGGCTGGTTGAGTATCACCAATATTACGTTCGGCATCGCAACCGCTATTTTTTACTTTCAAATGGGAAGTGTCATGGCCTTGCAATTTGGAGCGGCCAATGCCATCATTTCTGCCACCTACGCGATACTCGTCGCAGGCATCCTCGGAACCATCATCGTTTACCTATCGGCCAAATCAGGCATGAACGTCAATTTATTATCCCGCGGAGGATTCGGTTACATCGGGGCCTCGTTAACTTCCTTAATCTACGCATCGAACTTTATCATGTATTGTGCGTTTGAAGGCATGATTTTGGTCACTGCTGTCCATGCTTATTTCCCCGCCATCCCCACATGGCTCCTGATCGTTGTATTTGGCACAGTTGTCATTCCGTTAAATTGGTTTGGCATTAACCAATTGGATAAATTGCAGAAATGGTCATTGCCGTTATTTGCCGTATTTTTGATTGCGGCGATTGTCGTTGCTTTCAATACGACATCACAATATGACGGCAGCTTTTGGACATACATGCCAGAAGGTGTCCAAATCGGTGGAACGGCGTTGCTGTTGTGCATCGGGATGCAACACGGCATTATGGGATTAACGGCGTTGATCGCCTCTGATTACGCGCGTTTTTTAAAGCCACAAGATTTGAAAATCGGTTCGGTTGCCATTGGGTTTATTCCACAGATTTTCTGCTTTGGCGTTATGGGAGGTCTCGGTATTTGGTTTGGCGTAACGCTCGGCGAATCAAATCCCGGCATTTACATTGTGGTCTTGCTTGGGCTTGGCGGTGTATTGTTTACGATGCTGACGCAAATCCGCATCAACATTACCAACATCTACAGCAGCTCACTATCCTTATCAAGCTTTTTTGAAAATATGTTTGGCTTTACACCCGGGCGCCGTTTTTGGGTAGTGGTCTCAGGTGTCACAGCGATGATGCTCATGCTTGGTGGAATCGTTGACCATTTAGATACGGCAATGACGTTCCAAGGTGTGGCGCTGATGAGCTGGGCGTCGATTTTAGTGACGGATGCATTGGTCGTCAAAAAATGGCTGAACATCGGTCCGGGCTATTACGAATCGAGGCAGAAAAATCTATACAAATGGAATCCAGTCGGCGTCGTGTCGTTGCTCGTGCCGACTGCCATCGGAACAATCGCAGCACTCGGCTACATGGGGACTTTCCTGCAAAGCACAGCCGCATTTTTCGCATTGGTTTTAGCCTCGATTTTGACAGTGGTTCTAGCCGTAGCTACAAAAGGCCGTTATTATGTGAAAAAAGAAACAACGGATATTCCGAAAGAAGATTGGATTGCCGAATCAAAAATCTGAAGCTTAGTAGAAGCAATAAGTAAGCGTCTATTTCCACTTAAAAGGAAGTACAAGAGCTCAAGCAAAAAGGCTCGAGCTTAACGTCCGAGAAGGTGCGGCAGTTGGTGGAAAAAATAGCAGACACGACCGCAACCTCTCAGAACCGGAGAGGTTGCGGTTTTTTCAAGCCGAATTACTAAGAATGTCAAATTGAGCAAAGAAAAATAAAATAATTTGGGTAATATTGCATAATGGTAAATTCCGCGCTATGATCGACAAGAAACAATAAAACGATAGATAGTGAACGAAGGAAACGAACTTTTCATCATCGCCTCGCTGGCGCGAAGAGACGGAGTCCAGTGAAAAACGAAATTTTTCTACGAGATTCCTAAAAAGGGTGAAAATTAGCAGGCGAAACGCACGAATTCACTAGATGCAACCTAAAATAAAACGTTTTTGATTCGGATCAGCTATCGGAGGAAGTTCATGACACAACTAAAAGAGTTAGAATCCCAAGTTCGCGAACTGGTGATGTTACTGGAAGCTTCTAAGCAGCTCAATTCAAACTTGGAAATGGGTGAAGTGCTGGAAAGCATCTTGCTGCAAATGGTACAAGTGGTGGGAGCCGAAGCAGGAACCTTGTGGGTACTCGACGGAGAGCGCCAAACGATCAAAGCGGACGCAGCGTACGGACCTTCTTCAGCGGATATTCTCAACATCGAATTAAAGAGAGATGAAGGCATTGTCGGCAAAGTGATCGAAACAGGCAAAGCCGAGTTGATCGAAAACGTCGCATGGCATCCAAACTGGGCAAATCGTGTAGACGACTCGAGCGGCTTTATCACCAAGTCGATGATCACCGTTCCGTTAGCAGTGAAAGGCAAGGTGCTAGGTGCCTTGCAGTTATTAAACAAAAAAGACATCGCTTTTTTCTCCGAACAAGACATCCGTTTAGCAGTAGCACTTGCCAACCAATCGGCGCTGGCACTCCACAACAGCCAAATGTACGACGAACTGCAGCGCATGCTGCTCAGCATGATACGAACACTGGCGAAAGTGCTAGATGCGCGTGACCCATATACAGCGGGTCATTCAGAGCGAGTGGCGAAATATTCGTTGTGGATTGCCGAAAAACTCGGAATGGATGCGCAAAGCTGTGAAGAATTATACAAAGCCGCTCTTTTGCACGATATCGGAAAAATCGGTATACCGGACAACATTTTAAGAAAGTCTGAACGACTAACAACGGATGAATACACCACTATTAAACAACATACGGTGATCGGTGCAGGTATCTTGTCCAATATCGAACCAAAAGAAGCCATGGTTCATGCCATTGAAACGGCGTTGTCCCATCACGAGCGCCTTGATGGCACCGGCTATCCACATGGCTTGGCAGGCGAAAACATCCCGTTGTTCGCTAGAATCGTTGGAGTTGCCGATGCGTTTGACGCCATGACCACAGCGCGTTCTTATAGCGCAGGTGCTTCTTTCGAGTCGGGAGTGGAAGAGTTGCAGCGCTGCAAAACCACGTTGTTCGACAGCCGAGTCGTTGATGCATTTGCGGCGATTTTACAGGGCTGTAATTACCAAATCGAACAATACGAAGCAGGACAGGGAAGAGGCTACCGTTTATGAATCAGTTTGATGTGTTATTGCTTGGTCATTTAATTGGAGACTTTTTACTGCAAACGAGTTGGATGGCCAAATACAAAGCGACCAAGTGGCTGCCGTTATTCACGCATGTGTCCGTTTACACAGCGGTGATTGCCGTCTTTGGCATGTTATCAGGCGGATTGTCTTTGCCCGCACTGGCGATTGTGTTTGTTGGTCATCTTGTCTTAGACCGGAAAACCTTCGTTATGTTCTGGGTGGAACGGATCCAAACCGCGAAAGGTCCAGAAAAAGTGTGGTTGTCGATTGTGGCTGATCAAATTTTTCACATCATATTACTAGCCATTGCCATTGCGATTTCCTAGGAGTGAAACGATTGAAACCGAAAACCTACGTACTTGAAAAAGAATACGCACTGGACCGGAAAACCGTTTGGCAATTGCTTGCGGACAACAACCGCATGAATTTGTCTATTGGCTTGTTTCCGGTCCGCTTTAGTCCGGCTAAGCAGAACGGGGCGGACGTGTTTTACCGAGAAGCTCATGCCAAAGTGCTCGGACTTGTGCCAATCAGTTGGCAAGAGTTTCCGTTTCAGTGGCAAGAACACGAGAGCTATACGGTCGAACGCCGTTATCTTACCGGGCCGATGAAGCATTACACGTTGACAGTCGAGCTATTCGATAACGCGGAAAACGGAACCCGGGTCAAGCTGACCGCTCGCTTTGTACCGCTTAACGTAATGGGCTACGGAGCGATTTGGGTAACCGCTCTGCCCGCTGTCAAAAAAATTATGGGGTATGTCGATGATTACTTACAGTCTGGAGCAACGACTGTTTTAGAAGCACCGCAAAAAACAAGCAAGGCGAACATCAACTTACCCGAACTCGAGCGGCTATCGGCCCTACTCGCAAAGTCACCGGTCAACGGAGACTATGTGGAGTTGTTGCATCGTTATTTAGCGGATAAAGGCGATCACGACGTTGCGCAAATCGAGCCCGTGCAAGTTGCTAAGTTGTGGAACGTCGATTTGGACGAAGTGTTGCGCGTCTTGCTGTATGCCACAAAAGCGGGATTACTAAATCTCAGCTGGAACGTCATCTGCCCAAACTGCCGCGTTTCAAAAGTCGAACACGGTTCACTCGCACAGCTAGAGCAGCAATTTCATTGCGATTTATGTGGCATTAACTATGACGCTAATTTTGATCAGTTTGTCGAGTTGAATTTTTCAGTTCACCCAACGGTACGTCAAGCCTACGCCGAAGTGTATTGCATCGGCGGCCCAATGATTACCCCGCACGTTAAAGCGCAGCAAGTGATAGAGGTGGGAAAAACCGCAAGCTTTGTCATTCCAAAAGGCGAAGACGCGCTACGTTTTCGCGTGCTTCAGGCAAATGATCATGTGTCTGTGAACAGTGGAATAAAATCAAACCAGCTCGTTTACACGGATCTTGGCTGGTCACACAGTTCAGTGAACGGCTCTCGAAACGTCGCAATCACAAACACCAGCAGCGCAGACATCGTTGTCGCATTAGAACATGCCGATTGGAACAAACAAGCAGTAACGGCCGCTAAAGTCACTGCCATGCAAGAGTTCAGGGATTTGTTTTCTTCAGAAGTGCTGTCACCCGGACAGAAAATCGGCATCGATCACGTGACGATCTTGTTTACCGATTTAAAAGGCTCCACACTGCTGTATGAGACAGCCGGTGACTCGAGTGCTTACGGACAAGTGCGCAATCATTTTGACTTTCTGACGGGTCATATTGCCCGAAATTCCGGCAGTGTCGTAAAAACCATTGGCGACGCCGTCATGGCGATTTTCCACAAACCAGAAGACGGGCTGAAAGCGGCACTGGCGATTCAAAAAAACCTAGCAGTGTTTAACAAGACAGCGAAAGAGGACTTGGTGTTGCGAATCGGCTTATACAGCGGAGCAGCCATCGCGGTTAATTCCAACGACCGCCTCGATTATTTCGGCCGTACCGTGAACATTGCCGCACGCATTCAAGGCCAAGGCGAAGGCGGCGACATTGTCCTTAGTAAAGACGTACTCGCGCTACCGGAGTCAGTCGAGTTGTTGAACAGTGCGGATGTACAACTAGAAGAGTTTTCGGCCAAGTTAAAAGGCATTGATGCCGCAGTGGAGTTGATACGGGTTCGGTTAGCGGAAGGTTTTGTGATGGAAGAACGGGTCGTTTGAGTGCTTTCCACTAGATGGAATCGATAAAAATTGATTGTGAATAAATGCCTCGTAAGATATCTTTATCTTACGAGGCATTTAGTTGTTACGGAGGGAGTCGGACATGAAAATTCAAACAGAACAATTCGGAGAAGTCGAACTAGCAGAAGATCGTGTCATTACGTTTGATAAAGGCATTCCAGGATTTGAAGAGGTCAAAGACTATGTATTAATCCCCGCAGACACAGAAGGCGAGTCGCCATTCTTTTTCTTGCAGTCAGTAGAACACGTGGAAGTGAGTTTTTTCTTAGTCGATCCATTTACGTTTTTCAAAGACTACGACATCAAGCTAGAAGAGCAAATGGTGGAGCGGCTGCAACTAGAAGAGCCGACGGATGCCATCGTGCTTACGACAGTTACAGTTAAAGGCGACATCAGTGGCGCCACAACCAACTTAAAAGCACCACTCGTCATCAACAACAAAAAACAGCAAGGGATGCAAATCGTGTTGAACAACAAAGACTATGCAATCAAGCAGGCGTTATTTCAAACAGACAACACCGCTGCAAGGCAGGTGTAAACAATGCTAGTACTCGGACGCAAAAAAGGCGAAACCATCGTCATCAACGACGACATTGAAATTACGGTAACTTCGATTGAAGGCGACATGGTGCGCCTCGGCATTAACGCACCAAAGCAAATCACCATCCACCGAAAAGAAGTGTATTTAGAAATCCAAGAAGAAAACAAACAAGCAACGTCAAACGTTATCAACTTAAGTGATTTTTTGAGTATGCGGAAAAAATAGATCAAAAGCCTGCAGAATTTGCAGGCTTTTTCTATGCCTATCGCGCCACGGCGGCAGACTCAATTGTTCCTCAAATTGTGGCTGCCGCGGGGCGCAAAAAATAATATAAAATCTTTTTTCAAAAAACACTAAACATTTAGAGAAGCCCTCCGATAATAACTATTGTAAGGCAGTGCAAAAGGATTTGGACGCTTACAAAAAACAAAAAAACATTACACGGAGGTAATACACAATGATTATCAATCACAATATCGCAGCACTTAACACACACAGACAAATGGGCTCAGCTCAAAGCGCGCAAATGAACAATATGGAGAAATTGTCTTCTGGTATGCGTATCAATAGTGCAAAAGACGATGCAGCTGGTCTTACAATTTCTGAAAAAATGCGAGGCCAGATTCGCGGATTAGAACAAGGTTCTCGTAACGCTCAAGATGGTATTTCGATGATCCAAACCGCTGAAGGGGCTTTGAGTATAACGCAAGACATACTTCAACGTATGCGCGAATTAGGTGTTCAAGCTTCAAACGATACAAATACATCCGATGACCGGGTCGTAATTCAAAAGGAAATAAGTGCTCTAACAGAAGAAATCAATAGAATTGGTAACAATACAGAGTTCAACACCAAAAAACTCGTTAATGGAGATGCTCAAGGTGCTGGCACTGCTGGTGTAGTACAAGAAAGTGTTGGGTTCGATTTCACTGGTATTGTTGCGGGCCAAACTGGCAGCACTGTATTAACAATTGGCGGTCAAGATTACACAATTAATTTTGATGAAGCTGCAGCAAACAATGATGATGGAAGTGCTGATGTTGTAAATGCTTCAACTAGAACTATTACAGTAGCAACTATGACCTCAAATCCAGATGACTTAGGGGCCCGTTTAAAAGCTGGATTTGAAGCGATGCGTGGTCAAGATCCAAGTCTATCTATTAGTGAATTTAGTTTTGCGAATAGTGGTGAAAGTGTTACAATTTCAGCAACTGCCGGTAGGAAGTACGATGGGCAAGCTGGTGACGGATCCGTTCAATTCAAAAATGGTACAAACCCAGTTACTAATCAAGTAGCTGAAGGTTCTAATGGAACTAACGGTACCTTGACGTTCCAAGTTGGTGCTAATAGTAATCAACAAATGGCATTGAATATTAACGACATGCGTGCTGTAGCATTAGGTATTGCAAGTACAACGGCTTCAGGAGACGCAGACGGTGCATCATCAGGAGCAGCTGTATTTGCTAGTGGCGCAGATAACGAGATTACTAAAGACGTATCTAGCGGAACTGAATTTGCTTTAGATATGTCAAGTTCTGCTAAAGCAACGGATGCTATTAAAGTGATCGACGAAGCGATTAAAAAGGTGTCTGAAGAAAGATCAAAACTAGGTGCTACACAAAACCGTTTGGATCATACAATTAATAACTTGAACACATCTTCTGAAAACTTGACAGCCGCGGAATCACGTATCCGCGACGTTGATTATGCCGAAGCCGCGTAAGCGAGTGGAGGTACAGTCGTCCTGGCCGGTAACAGCCAGAGATTACGACCGGGTGAATTGCTGGAAAGCCCTTAAGCTTTTATTGCCACAACGTAGTTGGAAACGACAAGCGTGATGGCCCTGAAAAAATAAAAGATTGGGCAATCAGCAGCCAAGCTCCTGTCTCGAAAGAGTGGAGAAGGTTCAACGACTAGGATAGACCATCTAAGGCGAAAGCTATGGTGATGAAATCCGTAGGTGAGGCAGTATACATCAGTACTGTGGATCCGAAGTGCCCGGCCCCTACTAACACTAGAGGGTGAAGATATAGTCTAGTCATCTATGAAAGTAGATGTTCGCACGATGGCGAAAGAAATGATGGAACAAACGAAGAACTCGATTCTTGCACAAGCATCACAAGCAATGCTGGCACAAGCCAACCAAGCACCACAGCAAGTACTACAATTACTACGTTAATTTTAAGAAATCGAGGAGCCTGAGTTTAGGCTCCTTTTTCTATAAGGAGGCGAGTCCATGGATATCGCTGCGTTATCAATGGCAATGAGCCAAATGAATGTCCGGACAGAAGCGAATGTTTCGATTATGAAAAAGACGATTGATCAAGCGGAGACGAATGGTCAGGATATTGTGAAGATGCTCGAGCAGTCTGTTCGACCTCATATTGGGAGTCGTCTAGATATTAGAGGATAAGCAAATAAGAAAGCCTGTGACTATCAAAGGTCACAGGCTTTCTTGTTTTTAATTGCGCCGATTGTAAAATTAAGCTAGACAACTAAAAAAGTCATTCATGGTACACTCTACATGTATTTTCCGACCAAAGAAAAACAGAGGAGTGACCACGAATGACCTACACCCATCTTACCACGGATGAA
>NZ_JASISN010000032.1:0-17571 GCF_030063085.1 Planococcus sp. S3-L1
GGAACCATGAAGATGGATGCCGTTAATACGCGCACAGCGACAACTTCAAGTGGCGTAAACCCTACTTCATAAAGGTAAGTGACAAAAACCCCGATAACACCCCATAGTGAAGCACCGATTGCAATAAGTAGCCACGCTGATTTATTTTCCACCCTATCCCTCCTACTTATAATCTATTTATACTACCATAGGACTTGTTACCTCATCAAAGCCATATTTGGATGAAAATACATTTTTTTGTTCTAGTCAGATACCTTTTTAGCATTAAATAGTTCTGACTAGAAGGTATCGTGGCTTTAACCATCAATTTCTCCATATAAAAACAGCACCTCCATTGTAGTTGTGTCTACCAATGGAGGTGCTGTTTTTTAATAAATAGCTCAGAAATACCCTAAACGCTTGAGCTCTTCGTAAACAATCCAAGAATATTTTTTTCTTCCTTCACTATTCAAATGGTCGGAATCAATAAAATACGCTTTGTTGTCTGTGAAACGTTCATCGTTCATATAATTTAAAAATGGGACATCTGTTTCAAGTTTGTTTAGGTACTGAAAAACAAGTCGATTCATGACTTCTTCATCGAAATGTTCTTGGTACGTCTTGTGTACGGGCTCCATAGTTAGAATGACTTCGTAGCCTTGCTCTTGACAATAATCTATTATTTCTTTTAGCCGCTCTAGGTTTTGTTCCATGTAATTATGTTCCATTGCTTTTCTATATTGCTCTTCTACGTATTCGGTTTTTCTTTCCGCATAATTTTGCCCATTATTTGCCCAAGATTGATGAGAAGTCCATTTAAGGCCTTTCCATTTGCTTGAGAGCGCAGAAGTAAAATTGTCACTATTTGTACCTGGAAAATACATGTATTTATAATAATCCAACAATCGAAACGATTCAATTTGCGTACGATCTAAAATTTCATAATAACGTCCTTCGTCTACATCCTCGTTCTCACTATTTATGAACGTCATTTGAGAAATGGATACTATGACAACTCCATCCGATTTCAAATACTCACCATACTCTTTCAATAATTTAAAATCGTATTCGAGCGCCTGACCAGGAAGAGCTAAATCCAAATGAGCCAAACCCGTTGGCTTAAAATAATAACCATACATGGAATGAGAGGCACCTAAATTGATGACGTCAACGGGATAAGGATCTTTCTTAAACGTCAAGATGTCCTCGTTGATGTTGTAACTCCGAGACTGCTTGACAAAGTTATTGACTGGTATAAACAGCAGTAAAGCCACAGTGATGATACTAGTTAACTTAATGAATAAACGGCCCATGGCAAATCCTTTCAATCTTGTCCTCTTTTTACTAAACTGATAGTCTGGCACGCACATGAGTCCGTTTGTTTATGATTAAAACCCACCATAAACAAATCCTTGACCTGTAGCACCGAACACCAGAACTGATACAACGATTAATACATACACGGCAAAACGAGCAACTGCCGGGCGTTGCGATAGCCAGTTCCACGTTGAGGTATTTTTTCTTTCAATGTAATGATACAGCTGCATCACGATAAAGAAGAAGCTGAAAATTACTAAGTCGAGAAGTGAAAACATCTCAAACGCCGCAATGATTCCCGAAGGATTCCACGAACTTGGCGATAAGAAATGACGTGCATTTTCAAAAGCAGCTGAAACGGAAGTTGAACGGAAGAAAACGCGCGAAAAACACACGAGTAAAAAAGTGGTAAGGATTTTCATCCATTTATGCAACGACGGGCTTTGATCTAAGTAGACAAATGTCGCCACCTTCCCACGAAAATGTTTTGTGTGATCTCCAAAAGCGCGGTAAAACCCGTGAATCAATCCCCATAGCACAAATGTCCAAGCCGCTCCGTGCCAAACGCCACTTATTAAAAATGTAATGATGATAGCTACATAAATTTCGCTTCTTTTCTTTTTTCCTTTACATAAAGGCATAAAGATATAGTCTCTAAGCCATGTCGAAAGCGTGATATGCCATCTATTCCAAAAATCTCCGATTGACGTAGCAAAATGCGGTTGCTTAAAGTTTTCAGTAAGTCTAATCCCGAGCATTCGTGCGCAACCAATGGCAATGTCACTGAGTGCTGAAAAATCAGCGTATAATTGAACCGAGAATAGAATTGTTGCTAAAACAATTTGAGAACCGGTTGGGTCGGGACTATCGTAAACACTCGCAACAATTGGAGCGAGTCGATCTGCAATTAAGGTTTTCTTAAAAAATCCCCAAGCGATTCGCTTCATCCCGTAGCTTATATTGTCATAGGTTAAGGTTTGTTCAATTTTGAATTGAGGAAGCAATTTCTTCGCACGTTCAATAGGTCCCGCAACGAGTTGTGGGAAAAAGGCAAAATAGATGGAGAAATAGCCATAATGTCTTTCAGCTTTTTGCTTGCCTCTGGAGATATCTACAAGATAACTCACTGCTTGAAAAGTATAAAAAGAAATGGCTAATGGCAGGATAATTTCTTGATAGGGTATGGCGTAATTCCAATTCATATAGGTTGAAATGGCTCGAATAGAGTCATTTACAAAATTAAAATATTTAAACCAGCCGAGAAAAAACAGCAATACGCAAATACCAACCAGCATGGCTCTTTTCTTCTGTTGTTTGGTTTCCTGTTTTTCGATGACTATTCCCGTGAAATAAGTAAATAAAGTGCTGATCAGTAGTAAGACGATAAAGTAGCCACTCAGCGTAGCGTAAAAACTGTAACTTGCGGCTAGTAATAGAATCCATCTCCACTTGTGCGGAATTAAATAATACGTAAAAACGATACCTGTAAAAAATAACAAAAACTCAATCGATATAAAAGTCATCTAATCACCTGATCAAAAATAAACTTAAGATTTTACATAAAACAAGATAAACAAGTACTTTAACTACACTCAATTTCAGCTTTCAGTAGATAAGGTTTTGTCACATCTGATACATCTCCTGTTACGGGTTAAGGTGATCATAAATTATTTAGATGTAAGTAACTCGGAATAAAGGATCTTCCCAAAAGGGGTACGTGGGAATTCCTCAATTCTGATAATCTTAACGCCCCTTAAGTTTAATTTTTCCTTAATTTTTTTTTTAATGTGAAGCTGATCTTCTTTTAACGTGTAAACGATCAGTTGGTCATCTGTCCCCGCGCAGACACAGTCATGACCATGCTCAGTTAAAAGTCTTTCAACTTCATCTAAGCTGATGCGACTTCCGGCGACTTTAATCATTCGTTTGATTCGACCTGTGATATAGAAATAGCGGTCTTGATCATAGTAAGCCAAATCCCCTGTGTGCAATACCCCATGATTCTCATCTTTTTTCGATAAATCGACTAACGACTCGGCATAACCTAAAGAAACGTTGGCTCCTTTGTATACCAATTCGCCGATCTCATGATGCGCTGTAATGTTGTGGCCATTGTCATCTTGCAGCATCAGTTCGCCACCTGGTATGGCGATTCCAATGCTTCCGGCTTTAACCAGGTTTTTTTCGACCGGTAAATAGCTCATTCGTGCCGTTGCTTCTGTTTGCCCGTACATAGTAAAAAATTGAATCCCTTTTTGACTACACACATCTGAAAATTTAGCGAATAGCTCTGGACTTAATTTACCGCCTGCTTGCGTTAGTTTTTTCAAACTTGGAAGATCCATCTCTTCAAACTTCAGCCGATCGAGCATCTCATAGACAAAAGGAACGCCTCCAAAAGTTGTGGCTCCCTGCTCTTTGCATACTTCCCAAAACTCTTTTTTCATGATCGATGCATCCGTGACAATAATGGTCGCTCCACTAATGAAGTGACTGTTGATGATCGACAGGCCATAAGAGTAATTCATAGGAAGTGTGGTGATCGGTTTATCTTCCGCCTTAATATCAAGGTACTTCACGATCGATTCAGCGTTTTTGAAGATATTTTCATAACTTAAGCGTACAAACTTGGGGCTGCCAGTACTTCCTGAGGTCGTTAAAAGGAGCGCAAGATGTTCATCAAAATCATGTTGAATAGCTATCGAACATTTGAATAACGTGTAATTTCCAAACACAAAAGATTGTTCCAGTGTATTTAAGAGCTCTTGATTTTCACTACTCGCCCAAATGTACGCAGGTTTATAAAGCTCGATTAGCTTTTGCAACCGCTCTACCTGGATAGATGCATCTAACAAGACAGGGACAACATAACCTCTCATAAAGCCCACGTAGCCAAATAAAGACTCTTTGTTATTTGAAGATAAACAAAAAACAAGCGTTCTTTCACCTACATGACTGCAAATAGCGTCAGCAACCTCTACCATTTCAGCGTATGAGTATTCTCGCTCTGCATAGATAGCGGTGCGGTTGCCAAACTCCTCAAGCTTTTGGAACCTATTCATTTACAAAGTCTACTCCTAAACGATTCAAAAGCTTTTGTCCTGCCTTATACGAATCGAATTCTGTCATCCATTCAGCATCTATTGACACTTCAAAAACCTCTTCCATCGTTGAAATCAGAATCATATGTCCAAGTGAATCCCATTCTCTTGTTTTTCCTAATGCTAACTCTTCACTTACCTGGTCTTCTTCCAATTCCAACGCATCCATAAATGCACTTCTATATTTTTCGATATTTTTCATCATTTACACCCTTTCAATAGTTATGTCCACTAGCGCCTGCTTTAGCGGAACGATGCCTTTTATAAACTGTTACTCCCTTTAACTCTTCCTAGGAAGTATCTTTCAATAATCTTATTGAAAATGATTCTCATAATCAATTATAAATATATGAAGAGAAAAGTCAATATCGTAATAACAGGTGGTTTTTTTATCTTTATAACTGAATTGTGCGTCTTTAATGTATCGAAATTTGCCTCTAATAACTATGGATTGGGTACTGTAAATCACCCGATTTAGGATGGCGTCAAAATAACAGGAATCTTTCTTGTTAGAATCAGGAAAAAATCCGACCGTTCAGTTATTCTAAGCAGAACAGTAAATGTCACATGCCTTTACATTTTTAACATATAATGAAAGTTAGGAGCGAATTTCATAAAAAAAATCATAACCGTATTTTCATCTCTCTTTTGATTATTGGAATAATCGTGGGTGCAGTTTATGTGTATAGCGAACATAAAGCAAATGAAATGGCTGCCTTTCATTACGCAAAAGATTTTATCGTAATTAACTATCACGAAAGCAACAACTTGTCTCACGGCGGGATTAGATATAATGATGGATATTTAGTTTCTATAGAAGACCATACAAGTGCCGTAATAGATTCTGGACGATAAAACACTTCAATAATGAAGACGGAAAATGGAAGGAGCGAAAGAATAATTGGGATTTTTGTAGGTTTTACTCTTCCGCTCTTCTTTTTCATGATCAAATGCGATATATATGTATGCAAAACACTTTTTTACAACTCGGCATTTATAAAAATGAAGGAGTGTGTACGTATGGAACTCGGAAAAGACTAGGTGAAGGTGATTCAAGAGAGGTGTCAAAGTGTTAAGGATCTGGGGGATCGAACCATCAATCAATTATCTCAGACGGATATACACTGGAGTTTAAACGAGGCTTCTAATAGCGTAGGAATTATCGTCAAGCATGTAAATGGAAACATGGTATTTAGAATCTTCTAGAAATCGTAATCAGGAATTTGTAGATGACATTCTCTCCATACAAGAATTGATCATCGTTTGGGGAAAAGGCTGGACTACATTGAGAAGTTTAGAAAGCCGGGATTCATTAAAAAGTATCACCATTCGTGGTGAATCGGAAACGTATTTACAGTCAGAGTTCAAGAAACACCATTCTTAATTTAACATAGCCAATAAAACGATCGGAGGAGCTCTTGATGTTATATGTACCGCTTATCATTGTTGTTGTGTTTATCGCTATGTTACTCATTAATTTTATCGTAGGATTTCTTTTACTCAATATTCGCGACAGAAATTACTGGGTGATATCAACTGTTATTAGTTTGGTGTTCACCTTAATCTTTGGAGCCGTTTTATCACCATGATGAATTACAAAAACCGGCTATTCATGAATAGCCGGTTTTTAACGTTAATTTACTTTTTTTCCACGACCCCAATATATTTCTCGTAACTGGAACTTCTGCAGTTTGCCGGTTGCAGTTTTAGGTAACGCTTCAACAAAGTCTACAGATTTTGGCACTTTGAAACGTGACATGTGTTCACGCGTATAATCCAAAATTTCTTGTTCGGTCGCTTGTGCTCCTTGATATAGCACAACAATAGCTTTTGGCACTTCTCCCCATTTTTCATCCGGCACAGCAATCACAGCCACTTCAGCAATGGCCGGATGCTTATACAAAACACCTTCAATTTCTGTAGAGGAAATGTTTTCGCCACCAGAAATGATCATGTCTTTCATGCGATCTTGAATTTCGATAAAGCCATCTGGATGCGTCACCGCCAAATCGCCTGTGTAAAACCAGCCATCGCGAATTGCTTCTGCTGTTTTTTCAGGATCTTTGTAATAGCCAGCCATCACGACGTTGCCCCGCGTGACGACTTCCCCCAGTTCTTTGCCGTTCCAAGCCACTTCTTCCCCGTCTTCTTGGTTAACCACTTTGGTCTCTCCGTTAAAAGCGAGTTCTATTCCTTGGCGTGCTTTTATAGATGCTTGATGTTCAGCGTCTAAATCGTTAAACTCATTTTTCCATTCACAGTACAAAATAAACGGAGACGTTTCTGTTAAGCCGTATACATGCATCATATTCAATCCGAGGATACTTTGCGCTTTGGCAATCAATGCCGCTGCAGGTGGAGCGCCCGCAGTTCCCATGCGGATCGTGTGCGTTACCTGCAGTTCTTTTGCTTTAGGTTCATTAACGAGCATATTGACTACAGTAGGCGCCCCGCAAAGTGACGTAATGCCATGACTTTCAAATAAATCTAAAATTAGCGGTGGGTCTACTTTTCGTAAGCACACATGCGTCGCTCCCGCTGCAGTAATGGCCCATACACCGCCCCAACCGTTTGTATGAAACATGGGCAAGGTATGCAAATACACATCATCAAATTTAATCTCCAAATGATGCAAAAAGTTTGCGGCATTCATGTAATTGGTACGATGCGTTTGCATTACGCCTTTAGGGCTAGAAGTTGTCCCACTCGTATAATTTAACGACAGCATTTGGTTTTCATCTAACTCAACGTAAGGCACTTTCGCATCATCTGCTATATTTCCGATAAATTCTTCGTAATCTTCCCCATTAATGGTTGAATCAAAGCCATCTACAGCGACAACAATGTATTTTTCGATCGGTAGCTCGTCTTGTACCTCTTCAAGCATTTTGCCAAACTCAGCATCGACAATCAGCATTTTTGCGTCACTATGTTTTAAAATATACGTTAAATCTTTTATCGATAACCGGTAATTGAGTGGCACAATAACCGCTCCGAGTGGCGTAATACCATAAAAGCATTCAAGCATCGCGTGATTATTCGGCAGCATAACCGCTACGTGGTCTTTATTGCCAATCCCTGCATGATGTAACGCGATAGAGAGTTGATCTACTCGTTTGCCAAACTCTTTGTATGTAAACTTCTTATCGCCGTC
Source organism: Planococcus sp. S3-L1 (assembly GCF_030063085.1). Taxonomy (NCBI): domain Bacteria; kingdom Bacillati; phylum Bacillota; class Bacilli; order Caryophanales; family Caryophanaceae; genus Planococcus; species Planococcus sp. S3-L1. The sequence goes on from NZ_JASISN010000032.1 coordinate 7,552, forward strand.
AATTACCGCAACTTTCTCCGGATAGTATTTGACCGCACGTCGTTTCCAATCAAGTGGTGTTAACGTTGCCAGCATAATAGAACCCCTCTCGTGTGAAGATAGCTGAACTGTTATATAGCAAGTATAAATAGCCCCTTGAACTGTGTCAATACAGTTTTTGGAATCGTTCGATATTTCAGAGTAATGAAAAACCACAAGCTTTTGATCTGCTTGTGGTTTTTGTAAAAGTACTTTTATTAAATGCCCGTTTTCGCAAATGATTCGATACGTGTTCCAATAGCGTCACGAACCGTTTGGAACACAGCCCACTTTTCTTCTTCTGTTCCTTGTGCTTTTGCTGGGTCTTCAAAGCCCCAATGTTCACGTCGGATATGACTAGGTGTGACCGGACATTTATCCGCTGCATCACCACATAAAGTTACGATAAAATCCGCACGATGGAGTAAATCTTCGTCAATAACATCTGATGTTTGAGTGGAAATATCTATTGCCACTTCTTCCATTGCTTTCACAGCATTCGGATTCAACCCATGCGCTTCAATTCCAGCGCTGTAAACATCCCACTCTGCTGCTAAATGTTGTTTTGCCCAGCCTTCAGCCATTTGGCTTCGGCAAGAATTTCCGGTACATAAAAAGTAAATAGTTTTTTTCACAGTCAGTTCTCCTTTGCGACAAAATATCGCGAATTCATCCAATTTGTGCTTATTTAACAGCAATCTACTGGTTTTTCTTTAGCACGTAAATCTTGAAGGCGCACATCAGTATCCCCGATGTGACTTACTATACTTAGCAGTAAAGAAGCATGAACTGATTCATGATTCATAGAAGAAAATCGCCACTGTCCTCTTCTACTTTCTTTTACCAGTCCTACTTGTTTTAGCTTGCGTAAATGCTGACTAATGGCCGGCTGGCTCATACCAAACATCTCAACAAACTGACAGACACAATATTCATTCGTCTCCATCAATTTCATCATCATGAGGCGTGTTGGATCACTGACAGCCTTCAAGCAGGCTGTGACCTCAGCAGCCGTTTGTTTTGCTAACGTCTCCACTAAAACCCACTCCTTTGTAATTAGTGTATTACAATTTCGTTATATAAGTCAAAGCTTATAAACGTGTTCTTCAGATTAACAATGGGTTTCAGACTCCATAGCGATCAACTCAAAGTTTCAGGCACGCAAAGTGTTAAATTATGAATAATAAAATAACATTCCTCATGTAAATTATGAGTGAATGAATAAAATATGAATGACTAATTATTATATTTATATATTCATAATAGGCAACCGGCGAATGAGTGAATAACTTTTGAATGATATATTTTATTCAAAAAATAAAAATTCAACACTCATGCAGACTCGCATATCTTGAATATTATATTACTCCTTCACAAACCACAAGTCTTCATTATTCACAAAAAATTCAACCGCATCACCAACCGCTATTGTGTCAGCTTGTTGACTTGAGACTGCACAGTCTACTAAATAATCACCTACTTGTATAGTAGCTGAATAAAACCCATGATTAAATCTAAGCCCATCGACCTTCCCAGTAAACTGAATGGCGTCTGAGGCCAAGTGAATGTTTTTTGTTGCAAGTTGCAGTACTTCTGGACGCAGAATCAAAAAACATGGGCCTACTTCCGTACTATTCACAGAGAATTCGATTCCATTATAGGCAGTTGAATAAAAACGTCCATCTGAAATTTTGCCTTCAATGATATTTTTTAATCCTAAAAACGAAGCGACTTTTGCGTTTTCAGGATGTTCATACAAGTCCTTGGCTTTGCCCACTTGAAGCAAAGTTCCCTCGCTCATAACACCAATTCGATCGGATAAATAGAAAGCTTCTTCCCGGTCATGCGTCACAAACAATACCGTCACTCGGAATTGTTGCTGAATCTGCAGGAGCAATTCTCTCATTTCTTCTCGCAGGCTCGGATCTAACGCACTAAACGGCTCATCCATTAACAACACGTGAGGATTAGCTACAAGAGCTCTCGCTAATGCCACTCGCTGTTGCTGGCCACCGCTAAGTTCGTTCGGAAAACGACTGCCATAACCGGCTAAGCCGACATGCGCTAACATGTTTCGTGCCTGGTCTAACCGAATCTTTTTACCAACTTTTTGCATTTTTAAACCGAACGCCACATTGTCTTCTACGGTCATATGAGGAAACAACAACGATTGTTGAAACACCATGGCAAACTTTCGTGCTTCTGATGGAACGGTCGTTAAATTGTTATCTCCTATCCAAATCTCCCCGTTATCTGCAGGCAATAACCCCGCTACTAACTTTAACAGCGTCGTCTTGCCACAACCGGAAGGACCCAGTAACGAAAAGAATTCCCCCTCATGGATTGTCAGTTGAATGGGTTGCAGGGAAAAGACCGACTCACTTTTCTGATGACTGTATGTGTAATGCTTTTCGATATTTACAATGTGCAAATCCCCCATCGTTACACTCCTTTAAATTTTCCCTGCAGTATTTTTCTTGTTTTGATAATAGCGCTTTAAGGCTAGGTCCATACCGAACAGCGTCAAAATGGCGACTCCTGCGAACAGTAAGGAATACGCAGATGCAACAGCTGGGTCACCTCCGCTTATAAACGGAAATAATAGAATGGGCAAGGTTACGACTTGCCCTGAACCGATAATGAACGTGATTAAGTATTGACTGAGTGAAATCAAGATACTCAAGCTCGCCCCTGCCGCAATGCCTGGCAATAAATGAGGAATCACCACAAAAGTAAAGCGAGAAACAGCTCCCGCACCCAGCATTCGCGCTTGATCTTCCCAGTCGGTTGATAAGGTATGATAGCTGATCATAATCGCGCGCACCATGTACGGTAAAGTCGGTGCAATATGCGCTAACACGACCCCCAAAATAGTCTCAGTCAATCCGAGCTGCAAAAACGTCAAATGAATGCCCATCACGGCGACAAAAGGTGGAATCACAATCGGCGCAAAAATAATTGCTTCGAAGAGCCACTTGCCGCGGAGCGGATAACGCACCAATGCATTTGCTGCAGGAACTGCCAACAGAACATTCACAGCTGTGACGATAAACGCAATCACTAGACTAACGCCGACCGCTTGCCAAGTACCAGAATTCCCATTAACCACATATTCCCACGCGCGAAGATTAACTGATTCTGGCACAATAGCGGGCCACTGCCATCCGAAAGAAACACTCGATAATAGTAAAGGAACAAAAGGCAGAACGATAAAAATGAACAATAGACTATATGCAATAGGCTTCATTAACGAGCAGGGCTTTTTCATCAATCCCACCCCTTTAAGACATTCCAGCGTTTACTGAAATAATAAACGACCAGTCCGAGTAAAACGGTTAACACAGCTAACACGATGTTGACGGCAAGCGCTTCTGGTCGATCAGCTAATGTGCCGCTGGTATAAAGTTGATACGAATACACCGGCAACACAGTAGGATATGTAACGCCTAGTAAAAATGGTATTTCAAATGCCGAAAAGGTGAAAACAAAGACGATAAACGTTGCAATAGTCCACGCTGGCAAGATAACCGGCAGGACAATTTCACGAATAAAATTCCAGTTGCTTGCTCCGAAAACACGAGCAACGTCGCGCCAAGACCTGTGAATACGCGACAGCACTGGATAAATCAGTAATGACACAAAAGGCGCTTCTTTCCATGCATAAGTCAAAATGATGCCCCAGCCAAACGAATCGTTTACCAGCACCGGGAATTCTGTTATGGCATCAATCATGCCAAGATTCGCAAAAATCCTCGAAATAAAGCCACTTTGCATAAACAACAACACGATAATATAACCACCCACGAGATGCGGAATCGTTAACGGCAATTGAAACAGACGGTGCCAAATTTGCGTACCACCAGAATTCGCTGATTTATTCAACATGAATAAAGAAATGGCAATGCCAGCACCTAATATTGCAGCTAAAAGTGAAGACAGCGTAGCAACACGTAGCGTCAATTCAAGTGATTCCCAAAACTCAGACGACCGCAGCAACGCAGTATAGGCGGTCAGTGTAAAGCGCGTTTCTCCGATTGCAGGAAAATAGCCGAAGCTTTTCAACAAGCCGTCAAAAAGTCCTCCAAAAAAAAGGAGGACAATGACACTGATGGCTGGCAGCAACAAAAGATAGGGTTTATTCTTTTGCCACATTTTCCATCCATCCTTTTTCGATAATTTCGATATAATCCGCTGACAGTTCTGGTATTTGATGTTCTTCCAACTCATCAAGTGACAATGTTGCCGCACCTAACTCGACATCGTTCATGGCTTGTTGCTGCTCAGCAGACAATTTATCTAAGTCGAGTGCTGTTAAATTGCCCCAGTTTTCAGGAGCCAATTTAGCAGTTTGAGCTTCAGGTGACATCATTTCATTGATGGCGACCATAGCCCCTGCTTTTGCAGAAGAATTAAATGGAATGGATAGAAAATGTGTATTAGCAAGTGTGCCTGCGTCTAACACGAATGTTCGTGTCGATTCAGGAAAACGCCCCTTCAATACTTCGCTCGCAGCAAGTATCGGATCGTAACTCATCGTCATCCCGATTTCGCCAGTTGCAAACAATTGATCTTGTTTGACTAAACTTTCTGGATACGTTTCGCCTTCACGCCACAAATACGGCTCAAGCGCGTTTAAGTAATCCCACATTGGCTCTAATTGAGTAGCTAAATCATCAATATCGGCAGCAGGTTTTTGGTATTGCTCATATCCGCCAGTCGTTTCGTATAACACGTGACGGACGAATGCACTTCCTGTGAAGTCAGGTAACGCAGGATACGTAAACTGTCCGGGATTAGCTTCTACCCACTGGGCCAGTTCTTCCATCGATTTCGGAGGATTTTCCGACTTATTTTTATCGTGAACAAAAACAAATTGTGCTTTGCCCCACGGTGCTTCTAATCCCTCTACAGGTTCACCAAAATCACTGGCAATATCAGGTGCATTTTGGTCGACATAATCATTAAAATTCGGCAATTGCCCACTAAATTCTTGCCACAACAAATCGTTGTCTTTAGCGGTTTTAAAGTTTTCGCCATTGATCCAAATAATGTCCATACTACCTGCGGTTTTAGCGGCTGATTTTTCATCAAGCAACTGATTGATGATGTCCTGTGAATCACTCATCGGTACACGATTCAACTCAACATTATGGTCTTTTTTCAAACGAGGAGCGACCCACTCGTCAAGGTAGCGATTGATGTTTTCGCTACCTCCCCACATGTAAATGTTAACTTTTTGTCCAGCGGCCAGTTCCGAAACTTGTTGCCAGTCGTCTACCAGTAAGTTATCCGCGTCTTCTGCATTACTAGTTGGATCTTGTTGAGCACATGCAGCTAAAGACAGAGCGAGTAGGCTAGAGGTCACCACTAAGTAGTTCTTCATGATTTTCACTTCCTAAATCCGTTGATGAATTTGTGGTTACTTATCGAGTAGCTGTTTTTTGTTCCAGCGATTTCGCAACGTAATCGGCACCACTGTCATAATAACAAAAACGACAACGGCGAGAATGATAATTTTCGGGTTTCCGCTAACAAAACTACTTCCTAAAAAATTGTAAGCGAAAGTGCCCGGAATGATACCAATAAAAGTAGCCAGAGCAAAGGAAGTGAAACGAACCTTTGCAAATGCGGCAACATAGCTAATCAAATCAAAATTAATGACTGGAATAAAACGAAATAGCAACACGTAAAAAAAGCCATTTTGTTCCATTTGAGATTGAATTTTTCTAACGTTTCCAGTCCAAGTTTTGCGAACTAGCTTGTTGCCTAGTGTTTTGGCAACATAAAATGACAGCATCGCGCCGAGTGTCGCGCCGATAATGGTATAAAGCGTTCCCAGCCAGGCGCCAAAGGCTAAGCCGCCGGCGATTGACAAGATCGATGCCGGAAAAAAGATCAATGGTCGAACTGTATAGATTAAGATATAGATCACTGGTGACCACAATCCAAATGACAGGATCCATTTACGGAGGTCATTGGCATCTACTTGAAATACAGAACGGCTAAGCCAAATCACCAGTCCCACTGCAACAGCAATCAGTAGCCACTTAGCTATTTGTAACGCTCTACTCTTACTCATGAGTTAAGGCGATGGGTCGAGATGCTATAGTAGCGATTTCTCATATCATCGTACCGTTTTCGGTTGACGCCCCAATCTGAGTAGCCTACACGTGAAGCAGATCGGAACTCAATTCGCTGAGTAGCATCGTTAAAGAAGAATTCAATATCATCTTTAAATTTAAGCGCTTTAGACGTAACAACAACGTAAACGTAATTTTCATCATTTTGTCGAATTTTTGCACCTTCATAACCTTTTAGCATACCGATCAAACTTTTTTTAGCATCATTTTTACTGCCGTTGTAAGGCCATGCTGGGACATACTTGTCTTTAGCAGTAGTTTGTGATGACACAGCATTGGGCGATGAAGGCATTTCTTTTAAGCGACCGTTTTCTACGCCGAGTTTCGGTTTAACATTGTTTTGAATGGCGATGTTCGCTAGGCCAATTCCTGCTACAGCCGCAGTACCATACATGGCCATTTTTTCGACTGATAATTCCCCATCTTTAGCTTTATTAAAAGTTTTAACGAGGGGTTGGTTCAATAAATTATCTACATAAACTTTCTTGCCGATTTTCACCAATACTTCACTATAAGTTGGGTACGGATGGATAACTCCTGATAATTTGCCCATATTAATTTTCAAGGTTTTAATGGTTTGGATTTGGCTAATGATTTCACCTGCACGGTCCCCCAAAATACTCGCGCCCAAAATATAGCCTTTTTTATCCAAAATAATTTTCACTTTGCCAATGCTATCTTTTTTCGTATTGGCACGGTCTAAATCCGCATACTGGTGTTCATAAACGCGAATTGAATCGCCGTATTTTTCACGCGCTTCTTCTTCAGATAAACCAGATCTGCCGAGTTCAGGATCTGTGTATGTACACCAAGTCACATGCTCGTAATCCATTTTTCGGTTAATCGGCAAAATGGCATTTTGAGTAGCGGTGATCCCTTGTGCGTTTGCCATATGGGATAATTGATAAGGACCCACAACATCCCCAATCGCATAAATCCCTTTAGTTGTTGTCTCTAAATGATCATCTACTTGAATTTTTTTGGAATCAAACTCAACGCCTGCTGTTTCCAGACCGTATCCTTTAACGTTTGCCTGACGACCAAGCGCAACAAGCAGTCCTTCACCAGAAACCGTCAGTTCGCTGCCATTTTTTTCGATTTTCAAGTCGATAATGTCGTCTTTTTGCTCAGCTCGCACAGCAGTCGCACCTGTATGAATGATGACACCTTCATCAATTAAACGCTGCTGAATCATCAATACTAATTCTTCTTCGTCTTTCGGCAAAATCCGTTCGAATTTTTCAACAAGCGTTACCTTAACACCTATTCGGTTTAACGCTTGACTCAGTTCAACTCCGATCGCTCCACCACCAAGAATAGTCATCGTTTTCGGGAACGATTTCTGTGTGAAAATGGTTTCATTCGTTAAATAAGACACGTTGTCCAATCCGTCTATTGGTGGCACCATTGGTGATGACCCTGTAGACAAGATGATTTTCTTTGCTTCGATCCGTTCACCGTCTACCTCCAATGTATGCGGTCCAACAAATTTGGCGTAGCTATTCATAAAGTCTATGCCCGATTGCTGCAATACTTCCGGAGATTCACCAGCATAAACTTTTTGGATAACTTCTTGAATGTCTGTTAACACGACTGAAGTATCCACTTGAAGACTTGGCGTGTACTTCTTGGCGTGATGAACTTCTTTTGCGATATTGATTAATGACTTACTCGGAATACACCCCGACCAAGTACATTCTCCGCCCGGTAGATTTTTATCGATTAGCACAACGCTTTTTGAGAACCCCGCTGCTGTAAATGCGGCCGTTAGTCCAGCTGCGCCAGCTCCAATTATTGCGATATCATAATTTTTAACCATCAATATCATTCCCTTTCTTTTCTGAATTAATTCTATCTTAACAATAAATACTTAAAACTTACTCTTAATTTCCCTCGGTCCTTTATACTTAGTCTTAAATCCAGTTCCTTTCAAATCCGAGTGGAATTACGGGTTAGAAACGGCTCTGTATTATATACTGAAACTATCTTGAAAATAAGAAGGTGCATTTGATGCTGGATACGCACGCACGGAAACACGTTCAGCCGACTGTTGAAAAGACGGCAGATTTATTACTTAAATTGGGTTTCACTGCGGATGGTGTAACAAAAATCGCCTTTATTGTGGGCATGTCTTCAGGCCTTTTTATTTATTTAGACCAGCCATTTTGGGCAGTTGTTGTTTTGTGGTTTTCTGGTTATTTGGATGTAGTCGATGGCACGATGGCCAGAAAAACCAAGCCGTCTGCCTGGGGGACATTGCTCGACATAAGCTTTGATCGTCTCGTAGAAATCAGTGTCATTTTAGGGCTTGCCTTCCGCTTTCCCGATTCCATGTGGGCATTGTTGTTGCTGAGTGCCTCTATTATTGTCGCCATGACTGTTTTTCTGACAGTTGGTGCATTGGCAGATAAAGAAGGAATGAAATCATTCTATTACCAGGCAGGACTAGCTGAAAGAACAGAAGGCTTTATACTCTTTACCCTAATGATTGTTTTTTCAACATACTTAACACCGATTGCCCTGATTTTTTTCGCGGTGCAGCTTGTTACGATAGGTCAACGCATGGCTGAAGCTAGGCGGATTTTGAAATAGGGAGAAGTGAAATGATATGAAAACTCTGATCTTAGTAGGAGGCGGCCATGCACATTTGCATTGTCTAGAACAGCTAAATAATGATCATTCGAAAAGTTGGCGCGTCTTGTTGATTTCTGCTTCTTCTTATCAGTATTATTCTGGCATGTTCTCAGGTTACGCAGAAGGTGTTTACAGCCTAGATGATATTCGAATTGATTTGAAAAAGCTGTGTGAAAAAATTGGTGCTTTGTTTGTAGAAGATGCCATTATCTCGATTGATCCAAAAGCGAAAACCTTAACTGGTGCAGACGATGCGATCTATTCGTATGACGCAGTATCGTTTGATATTGGATCCCAAACAGATGTCCCAGAGTCTATATCAGAACACGCCTTATCGATTAAACCCAACTACCGGTTCCCAGAACAACTCAAACACGTGCGCAATGCTGCTCACCCCGTGATTGTTGGAGGAGGGGCTTCTGGTGTTGAATTGGCCTTTTCTGTTCTTGCGTGGAGAAAGCAAGAACATTTACCGGCAAACATCGCCTTGTTTAGTTCAACTGCTTTGTTGATTGGACAAGGCAAACGGGCTTCGAAAAAAATTGAAGCGATCGCTACACAAAAAGCGTTGTCTTTTTTCTCAGGCGTGTCAATTAAATCGATTGATGACACCCGTGTTACCACCAGCACAAATCAACAGCATCCCCAATCAGCCGTTCTTTGGCTGACAGGACCCAAAAGTGCAGCTTTGTTCCGCACTTCCGGATTACCCACAGATACCAGTGGATTTCTATTAGTCAATGAGGCGTTGCAAAGCGTTCTGTACCCCGATATTTTTGGTGCCGGGGATTGCATCACAATCGCCCGCTATCCGACGCTTGCGAAAAATGGGGTATACGCTGTTCGGCAAGGTCCGATTCTTTGGAAGAACTTAACTAACCACTTCTCCAAAGACCAGCTGTTGCCATTTCATCCACAAAAAAAATTCATCGCAATCTTATCGACAGGCGAAGGCGAAGCATTTCTTTCTTATGGTAAGCAACTGCTACATGGCAAAATCCCTTGGAAGCTCAAGCAGCGCATCGACCGAAAGTTTATGAGGCGCTTTAAGGATCTTTATGAATAATCTTTTCTATTTCAAATAATTCAACAACATTTATAATCGCCGATTGTAAAATTAAGCTAGACAACTAAAAAAGTCATTCATGGTACACTCTACATGTATTTTCCGACCAAAGAAAAACAGAGGAGTGACCACGAATGACCTACACCCATCTTACCACGGATG
>NZ_JASISN010000033.1:0-16340 GCF_030063085.1 Planococcus sp. S3-L1
TTGATTGCTCAATACTGCTGGCGTATCGCCGTCCGAAGACGCACGATTCGCTTTGATCTGCGCAATGCTGATCAGTAAGTTGTCGTCACGAACACCGAGAAGGAAAACAACTTTACTCTGATTGCCATAAGGCAAGCTTCGCAAAAGCCGTTCTCGCACCGAAGTGCTCGTGACGTCTTTCGTTGACGTTTTGCTGTTCAGTTTTCAAGGTTCAAGTTGTTGTATCGTTTGTGTTGTTGTTGTCGTTCTTTACGACTCCTATGATACTAAAGCATAAACTTCAGACTGTCAACACTTTTGGCAAATAAAATTATATTTATAAAACATTCTTCTTTGAATTATCTTTTCCTTCTATAGAAGAGCATAAAAAAAGAAATCGAAAAACTAGCTATCAAAAGCCATTCTACTCGACTTCTTTCTTTCCCTTCTCTATTACCAACAATCTTTCTTTTCTCAATAATTATATGAAGAACATAATAAATCAGAATATTTTCCATTTTTTCAGAAGCGAAAACCGGCAGTTCCTGATAGCTGTTGCTGTATTAGAGCTCACGTCGCCCTTCTAACGCTTTCGATAAAGTCACTTCATCAGCGTATTCCAAATCGCCACCTACTGGCAGTCCATGTGCAATCCGAGTCGTTTTGATTCCTGAAGGTCTTACGAGTCGAGAGATATACATCGCTGTCGCTTCTCCCTCAATTGTCGGGTTTGTCGCTAATATCAATTCTTCTACTTCTTCATCTTGAAGACGTTTCAGCAAAGACGGCACGTTAATATCTTCCGGACCAATACCATCCATCGGAGAAATTGCCCCTTGTAAAACATGATACAAACCTTTGTAATCACGCATTTTCTCCATCGCAATGACATCTTTCGGATCTTGTACTACGCAAATCGTCGTGCGGTCACGTTGCTGATCTTGGCAAATATGGCATGGATCTACATCCGTAATATGGCCGCACACTGAGCAAAAGCTTAAGTTCCGTTTCGCATCCACTAAGGCTTTAGCAAAATCAAGCACTGTGTCCTCTTTCATTCCGAGCACAAAAAACGCCAGACGAGCCGCTGTTTTCGGCCCAATCCCTGGCAGTTTCATAAAACTCTCCATTAATTTCGAAATAGGTTCTGGATAATGCATCGTTATTGCCTCCTAGAACATTCCTGGCATGTTCAAGCCCTTCGTGAATTTCCCCATTGTGGAATTCGCGTGATCGTCCGCTTTTTTAAATGCGTCATTTGTTGCTACAACCAGTAAGTCCTGCAGCATTTCAATATCTTCTGGATCTACTACTGTAGGATCAAGTACGATATCCAACACTTCTTTATGACCCGACACAGTAGCTTTAACCATGCCACCACCTGCTGTTCCTTCAAACTTTAAAGTTCCAAGTTCTTCTTGGGCAACTGCCATCTCTTTTTGCATTTTCTGCATTTGTTTCATCATACCTTGCATATTTCCTCCACCGCGCATAATTAGTTCCTCCTTAGAATTTTCATTTTAGTCGTCATGAACTTCGACAAAGTCTTTTCCGAAAAGCCGTTCAGCTTCTGAAACAAACGGATCTTCTTCCGCTACTGCTCCTTCACCCGAAAACGGATTTTCTTCTTCAGACTCTGACTGTTTTTCTTCAGTGCCCGCCTTCAATCCACTTTTCTTAATAAACTCTTCACGGATTTTCAGCCAACTGACGTCCGGAACAAAAACCGGCGTATACGCTTTGCCTGCGTACTGCTCCAGCAATTGACTAAATGTAGCAGCAAAGGTCTGATTGTCAGAAGCCATCTGGCAATGAATATCATACTTGAATTTTAACACAAATGCATCCGCTGAGGCTGCTACTGGCTCCGCATCATTCAATAAAGCTGAATGCGATCGCTGCAATTGGCTCATGACTGTTGCCCAATTGGTTTTAATCGCTTGTATATCCACTTTAGTGGCATTTTTCAAGACGTCTTGAATACGTCCTGTCGGTATTTTAAAGCTACTTTGAACGCGCTGACGTTTTTTCTGCTCAGCCGGTGCTGCTTGCGCACCATTAGCTACGCCATTTTTAACCTGTTGTTGTAGCTCGCGCACTAAATTTTCCAACTGGATCACTTTTGCTTCTAGCTCAGGCGATACTGCAGAAGCCCCGCTTTGAACCGGTACATCTGCTTGAGCCATTTTCAATAAAGCTGTTTCCATATAGATTTTGGTATGATTTGAAAAACGCATTTCTTGTTGCGTTTTAGATAAAATATCAATCCACGTGTACAATGTTGCCGGTTCAAATCGATTGGCCAACTCTTCAAATCGCGGTTCATGCGTGACCAACTCCAACATATCATGAAGATCTGGAGCCGTTTGGATCAACAGCAAATCACGATAAAAGGTAATAAAATCTTCAACCAAGCGAACGGGATCTTTGCCATCGCGTACCAATTGTTCTAACAATGTTAACGATTTTCCGACATCCTTAGCGAGTAATGCTTCGGCAATGCCATAAAATACATCCTGACTAACAGAACCTGTAACTAACAAAGCATCTTCAATCGTCATTTCATCGCCACTAAACGATACCACTTGATCTAATAGACTCAATGCATCACGCATTCCACCTGCAGCCGCTTGTGCAATAAGTTTAAGCACTTGCTCATTGTACGGAATTTCAGCATCTGTTAAGACTTCGACCATACGTGCCACAATATCAACTTGTGTATGTGATTTGAAATCAAAGCGCTGGCAACGAGAAATAATAGTCAGTGGCAATTTATGCGGTTCAGTCGTCGCCAAAATGAAAACTACATGTTCTGGTGGTTCTTCTAATGTTTTTAATAACGCATTAAAGGCACTGTTTGATAACATATGCACTTCATCAATGATGTAAATTTTAAACCGCGAATTTGCTGGTGAAAAACGAACCTTTTCAATGATTTCTCGCATTTCTTCTACACGTGAATTAGACGCTGCATCAAATTCAATAACATCCGTATTCGATCCCTCGTTAATACTCTTGCAAGAAGCACACTCGTTGCACGGTTCCGAAGCAGGAGCTTGTTCGCAGTTTAATGCTTTGGCAAATATTTTAGCGGCACTGGTCTTCCCTGTCCCCCTTGGCCCTGAGAACAAATAAGCATGTGTTGTCTTATTGTAAAGGAGAGCATTTTGGAGGGTTTGTTTGACATGCGTTTGACCTGTCATTTCAGAAAAGGACTGCGGTCTGTAAACACGGTAAAAAGCTTGATACGCCAACTTATTCTCTCCTTTTAACTAATCTGTTTTTCATCCTATCATTATAGCATAAAAGCTCGTTTTTTCTGAACGTTTCCCTGCTTCATACACACGAATTTTACGAACAGAATAATAAAAAACCTGTCCGCTGCAAGAGCGGACAGGTTTGAATTTACGATTATTGCCGTGCACCTTTCTTCGACTGCTGTACATAAGCGTTACCCTTGTCGCTGGCTCGATCTAGGCGATCCCGCGGCACATGGAATATTCCACTTAATGCTGCTTCCTTCCGGACCTGACATGGTTCATGGGATCCCATTGCGCAGGACCCAGATGTCAACACTACGTGCAAGAGGCAGACCTTACATACAAACAGCCTCAGAAAGGAATTCAGTCCTGCTAAAGCGGATTGCAGGTTACAGGACACCGCTATCTTCCCACCTAGCACGGCATTTACTAGTATACAAATGAATCACAAAAAAATCAATCCGTAACCTTCCTTTGACGATAATTTCTTTTGAACTCAATTGATGTAGAAATACGATATGAGCCAAACCAAAGATACCAGCGTCTATCCAAAGCTTGCAACAAAGCGTGTTGTTCAGGGCACCACGATCACGATTCCTTAGATTTTTCTCATATAATTAAGTTACATCTACTGCGTAAATACTTAGGAATCTGAAGAGGTAAAACACGAAATAACGATTAATCCTTACCTGTACTACTACTCATATCTCACGTTTTTAGATGAATAAATTAAAAAGAACTGAAAAACTGTTGACAGCTATTGTTCATCCATGATAAATTAGTTCTTGTCTGATACGGAGGAATACCCAAGTTTGGCTGAAGGGATCGGTCTTGAAAACCGACAGGGGAGTCAAATCCCGCGGGGGTTCGAATCCCTCTTCCTCCTCCATTTTTTAATCCAACTAATTTATAACTTCGATATAGCAAACCGGAAAGCTTAGGCTTTCCGGTTTTTTTGTATCTTTTTTATTTCCCAGGAAATACGAAAAATCCCTTAAGCTTGAGCTCAAGGGATTTGTTTATTTGCGAAGAATTGAAGCTTGTTGCATAAAACCACCAATGCGTTCAACAATTTGTTCCGAACACTCCGGATTTGTCAGAAGATCGTAGTCATTGATATTTAAACGCAGTACGGGACACCCATTAAAGGAATTGATCCAACTCTCATAGCGCTGGTGCATCTCTAGCCAGTAATCTACTGGTGTCTGTTGCTCCATAGCACGTCCACGCTCTTGAATACGTGAAAGGATATCCTCAATCGATCCTTCCAAGTAAATCAATAAATCTGGATGCGGGAAATAAGGCGTCATGACCATCGCTTCAAACAGATTTGTGTAGGTTTCGTAATCTACATTGTTCATCGTGCCTTTATCCCAATGCATTTTCGCAAAAATCCCGGTATCTTCATAAATCGAACGGTCTTGAATAAAACCGCCGCCATATTCAAACATCCGCTTTTGTTCTTTAAAACGCTCTGCCAGGAAATAGATTTGCAAATGGAAACTCCATTTCTCAAAATCATTGTAAAACAAATCTAAATACGGGTTGGTGTCAACATTTTCAAAGGACGTTCGGAATTGCAATGCATCCGCTAAAGCTTTAGTCATCGTTGACTTCCCGACACCTACTGTACCCGCTATTGTAATTACCGCATTCTGTGGAATGCCATATTTTTCACGTAAATTCATAAAGTCAAACTCCTTTTTTGTAAAGTTCCATCCACTTTATCCAAAATAAGCTGCAAATCGTCATCGTTTTGAACAAAATCGATTTCATCTCCATTAAAGCGCAATACAGGAATTTCCGGATGCTCGCGTTCAAAACGTTCGATAAATTCGTGATAGTCAGCTGCTAGCTGTTGCATGTATTCCGGCGTAATCATCTGTTCAAATTCTCTACCTCGTAACTTGATACGCTTCATTAAGGTATCCAGGCTAGCATGTAAATAAATGACCATGTTCGGTTTTGGCATATCCACCGTCAGAATTTTATAGATGGCTTCGTATTTAGCATATTCTGCCTCTGGCAATGTACGCTTAGCAAAGATGAGGTTTTTGAAAATGTGATAATCTGCTACGACTGGTTCCCGCTTTGAAATAAATTTCTTCTGGATGTCCGCCAACTGTTTATAGCGATTACATAAGAAGAACATCTCTGTTTGGAAGCTCCACTCTTCTATATCTTCGTAGAATTTATTTAAAAATGGGTTTTCGTCAACAATTTCTTTTAACAACTGAAATTGATTTTGATCGGCGAGCGCTTTCGTCAGCGACGTTTTGCCTACACCAATCGGACCTTCTACCGTGATGAATGGTACCGGCATGCGAAGTCCTCCTTTTTGGTTTCAAGTAAATTGCAATGCCATTTATTTTAACACACCACTCACGCGAAAAGTAGAGCAGAAAATCGAAGGATTTATTAATGAATCGGTTTTTTAAAGGTTGCCCCGTGGACTTCTTGAGTGTCCATAATCGTTAAAAAGGCTTTCGAATCAACATCTGTGACAATTTGTTTGAGCTTGGTTAGTTCCAGACGAGTAACTACCACATAAATAACATCTTTAGGAGTATTCAAATAGCCCCCTTGACCATGCAGCTTAGTAAAGCTTCGACCAAGACGATCATTAATCGCTGAACCAATTTCTTCGTATTCTTCTGATACAATTAGTACAGCTTTTGTATCTTCAAGACCTTGAATGACCACATCAATCGTTTTAGAAGCAATATAGTACGTCAAAACCGAATACATCGCTTGCTCCAGTCCAAGAACAAAAGCAGCCCATCCAAAGATAAAGACATTGAAAAACATAACAAACTCACCAATGGAAAACGGTAATTTTTTCGTCAATAAAATCCCGAGAATCTCGGTTCCATCAAGTGCGCCACCGTTCCGAATGACCAGTCCAACCCCCACACCAAGAAGTAACCCGCCAAATATTGTAGCAAGAAGTGGATCTCCCACAAAAGGTTCGATTTTATGCATCGGAATTGCTATTAACGCTAGGGTCACAATAGCAAAAATAGAAGAGACAAAAAAGTTACGACCAATATGCTTATAACCAAAATAAAGGAACGGCAAATTGATTGCGACCATCAATACGCCAAAAGGAACAACCGTTAAATAGTTCAAGATTAAAGAAACGCCAATAATACCACCATCAATAATCGAATTCGGAACTAAAAATAATTCAATAGCCGCCGCCGCCAACGTAGCTCCAATAAAAATAAAAACAAATCGTAGAGTAAAATGAAGAGGTTTTTCTTTTTTATGTTGTTTCATTCTTCGAACACCCCTCACTGTTTAGTAGCTAATTTCTTTAGTTTACGCTGTTCAATGATTTTTGTCTGCTCGACTTTTTTAATTGGTAGAAAATGATACACTGGATTTAAGGAGCGATGCATCATGAACGGGATGGAAAAAGATCATTATTACATGAATATGGCGATTGACGAAGCCAATAAAGCAGGAGTAAAAGGAGAAGTACCCATTGGTGCTGTTATTGTTTACAAAGACCAAGTTATTGCGCGTGCACACAACTTACGTGAAACGACACAAAACGCTGTAACACACGCCGAACTACTAGCTATACAAGAAGCTTGTCTGCATCTCGGCAACTGGCGACTCGAAGACACAAAGATTTACGTTACGTTAGAGCCTTGCCCCATGTGTGCAGGTGCCATTTTGCAGTCTCGGATTCCCCACGTTGTTTATGGCGCGCGCGATGCGAAAGCGGGCAGTGTAGATTCCTTGTACCGTTTGCTGAATGATGAGCGCTTTAATCATCAATGCCAAGTAACCGAAAACGTTCTTGCTGAAGAATGTGGACAGCTGCTAACGCAGTTTTTCCGAAATCTTCGAGAAGCCAAGAAGCAAAAGCGGAAAACCCAGTTATAGGGTCTTCCGCTTTTATTCGTTGATGAATTGAACAATCAAGTGATTAACAATCTCCGGTTGCTCGTGTTGAATCCAATGCGTTGCTTCTCCGACAAAGGCCAAATTGACTTCTTCGCAAAAAGACATGCTTTCCTTTGCAAGCATAGGTGACAGAAACTGATCGCCCACTCCCCAAATAATGCGGACTGGTACTTTGATTTTCGTATCCGGCACTTGCCTAAAGCTGCCTCTCCGGATTGCCCGGTACCAATTGAGCATCGCTGTTAATGCATCAGACTGTGACCACGCTGCTTTGTATAGTTCAAGTTCGTGTTTTGAAAAAGCAGTCGGCTTGCTAGACTGTTCAATTCCTTGCTGCATAGCTTTAAATCCCCCCATGCCAAGAGCCTTCTCAGGCAGATTAGGTAACTGAAAAAACGCAATGTAGGCACTCTTCATCCATTGTAGTGGATTTTTTTTGAGTACTTTTGGCATGGCTTTGGGATGTGGGATGTTCAAGACAATCAATTTTTCCACATACTCGGGCCGCGTGGCTGCCAAATGCCAAGCTACTGCTCCGCCCCAGTCATGTCCGATAATAATAGCTGTCTTTTTTTGGAAGTGCTCAATGATGCCAATCACATCATCACGTAAATAATCCACGGTGTAATTATCGATTCCTTTTGGCTTATCGCTCAAATTATAGCCGCGCTGGTCAGGCGCCACGACCCGGTATCCTTTTTCTGCTAAAGGTTGAATTTGATTTTTCCAACCAAACCAAAATTCTGGAAAGCCATGCAACAAGACAACTAACGGTCCATTTGCTGGTCCCGCTACAGCTATATGAAGATGGATACCGTTTGTTTCTATAATTTGAAAGCTTAGGTTTTCCATAAAAACAACTCCTTCGCTCAGATTCCTTAACTTCTCTTTACCCTTTTTCTCTAAAAAAAGACTCAAAAGCAAAATTGCTTTTGAGTCTTTTTATTAAATCGCTCCACTACTTAAAAGCCATGAAGAAAAATGAAAGCTACTTTATCCAATAGTCTTTTTGCCACCCATATAAGGCTGTAATACTTCAGGAATTAGGATTGATCCATCTTTTTGCTGACAGTTTTCAAGTAAAGCTGCCACCGTACGACCAATTGCTAATCCACTGCCGTTTAATGTGTGAACAAATTCAGGTTTTCCTGTTGTTTCACGACGGAATTTAATATTTGCACGTCTTGCTTGGAAATCTTCAAAGTTACTGCAAGAAGAAATTTCACGATATGTTTCTTGGCTTGGAATCCATACTTCGATATCGTATTTTTTGGCAGCTGTAAACCCTAGGTCGGCTGTACACATTTTTAAGACGCGATAAGGTAGTCCTAAAAGTTGCAGTACTTTCTCCGCATGTCCTGTCAATTTCTCTAATTCGTCGTAAGAATCCTCTGGCTTTACAAAGCGCACTAGCTCGACTTTATTGAATTGGTGCTGTCTGATTAGTCCGCGTGTGTCGCGACCTGCAGAACCCGCTTCAGAGCGGAAATTCGCGCTATAAGACGCAAAGGCTTGTGGCAACATATCTGCCGTTAAAATTTCATCACGGTAAAAGTTAGTTACCGGTACTTCAGAAGTCGGAATGAGGAAATAATCCTCTTTCTCAATCAAAAATGCATCTTCTTCAAACTTCGGCAATTGGCCAGTGCCTGTCAAGCTTTCGCGGTTAACCATATAAGGAGGCAACATTTCTTCATAGCCATGCTCTTCTTGGTGGAGGTCCATCATAAAGTTGATCAATGCGCGTTCTAAGCGAGCACCAAGTCCACGGTAAAAGACAAACCGGCTGCCCGTTACTTTCGCTGCGCGTTCAAAATCAATGATGTTTAAATCCGTTCCTAAATCCCAGTGTGGCTTAACGTCAAAGTCAAATGCAGGCTTGTCGCCCCATGTGCGGATTTCTTCATTATCATCTTCAGAATCGCCAAACGGCACGCTGTCGTGCGGAATATTTGGAACACGCATCATAATATAGTGCAAGCTTTCTTCAACTGCTTTTAACTCTTCATCAATCACTTTAATTTGATCGCCAACTTCACGCATTTTTGTAATGGCTTCGTCTGCATTTTCTTTTGCACGTTTCATCGCTGCGATATTTTGAGACGCTTCGTTGCGCTCTGCTTTTAATTTTTCAGTTTGTGCAATCAACTCACGGCGTTTTAGATCCAATCCTTCAAAATCATTAAGTACAGAAATATCTTCCCCGCGCTTTCCAAGCTTTGCTTTTACTTCTTCAAAATTGGCACGTACAAAACGAATATCCAACATACTGTTTCCTCCTTAAAATTTCAAAATAAAAAAAGACAACAAAAATAGCCCCCATCCCTTGGTAAAGGGACGAGAGCTACCCGCGTTGCCACCCTGATTGATCGGCAAAAGCCAATCCTCTTCATCACATAACGGCATTTAAACCGGCAATGGCTTTTTTCGCCATGCAACTCCGGGGTGGATTCAAATGTGTTTTTCACCGGTTCGCACCAACCACCGGCTCTCTTTGGAAAAACAGTCATTTTACTAATTCCCATCAACGTTTCGTCTTTTAAATTAATCATACTTTACTATAAGTTGATAGGTTTTGCAAGAGAAGGTCTGACTTGTTCTTAATCATGTTTAAAAAATAAGCCGTAATGCGGTGATCGTCGGTCAATTCGGGATGGAATGAACAACCGAGAAATTGGCCATCTCTCGCCATCACAATTTTTTCATTATGCACGCATAACACTTCGGTTTCTTCTCCGACACTAACAATATGGGGCGCTCGGATAAAGACGGCTTCAAAAGATCCATCAATACCTTTAATCGCAAGCGGTGCTTCAAAACTATCCACTTGTCGACCAAACGAATTTCGTTCCACTGTAACGTCCATCACACCTAAATGCGCATCGTCGCTACCAACGACTGTTTCAGCAAGCAAAATTAAGCCCGCACACGTGCCAAACATCGGTTTTCCGGTTTGCGCAAACTCTCTTAACGGTTCCATCAAGCCATAACGATCGATTAAACGGCGCATCGTCGTACTTTCTCCGCCCGGTAAGATTAAGCCATCCAAATTTTTAAGATCTTTCGGCCATTTAACAGCAATCGCTTCCGCTCCGCACGCCTGAACCGACTTGATATGCTCACGAACAGCTCCTTGCAACGCAAGAATTCCTACTCGTTTCAGGTTACCAGCCTCGCTCTTGCATACGTTCACCGGCAGCAATGGTTGAAATTTCAATGCCCTTCATTGCAATGCCCAGGTCTTTTGACAGTTCAGCGATCAATTTGTAATCTTGGTAATGTGTCGTCGCTTCCACAATCGCTCGGGCAAATCGTTCAGGGTTATCTGATTTGAAAATACCAGAACCAACAAACACACCGTCCGCTCCTAATTCCATCATTAACGCTGCATCTGCAGGTATGGCAATTCCGCCAGCTGCAAAATTAACTACCGGCAAGCGCCCTAAACTTTTAACTTCTTTTAAAAACTCATAAGAAGCTCCTAAGTTACGTGCTTCTGTCATTAATTCATCTTCGCTCATTGCGACTACTTTGCGGATTTCTGCATTTACTTGTCGCAAATGACGAACTGCTTCGACAATATTTCCTGTACCTGGTTCGCCTTTTGTTCGTAGCATCGAAGCGCCTTCACCAATTCTGCGCGCCGCTTCACCTAAATTCCGACACCCGCAAACAAAAGGAACCGTGTATTGGTTTTTTAATAAATGAAATTCTTCATCGGCTGGCGTCAGCACTTCACTTTCATCGATATAATCGACACCCATCGCTTCTAAAATACGCGCTTCCACAATATGACCAATACGCGCTTTTGCCATCACTGGAATCGATACAGCTTTCATCACTTCTTCTGTGATGCGTGGGTCTGCCATACGTGCTACTCCACCGTCTCTACGAATATCTGATGGCACACGTTCAAGTGCCATGACAGCCGTTGCGCCTGCAGCTTCTGCAATACGTGCTTGTTCTGCATTAACCACATCCATAATCACGCCACCTTTTTGCATTTCAGCCATTCCTCTTTTTACACGATTTGTTCCATGTTGAGTCATTTACTAATTCCCCCTATTCATTAATAAATTCAGTATAATAGAGATTGACCATATAAAAAGACTCAGTTACAATCATTTCAATCAGGTCAGTTGGAGGAATTCATATGGATATGCTAATGTTTCAACTTCAAAAACAGTCACAAACCCCGTTATACAAACAGTTGTATCAAGAAATAAAAGAAGCCATTATAAACGGCACAATCGGCATAGAGGCAAAATTACCAAGCAAACGCAAATTAGCAGATTATCTGCAAATTAGTCAAACGACCGTCGAACTGGCGTATTCTCAACTTGTCGCGGAAGGATTTATTGAATCTAGACCACGTAAAGGATTTTATGCTCAACCCGTCGAAGAACTGGCGTACTTGGATATTCCGCATGACGAGCCTACCGTCAAAGAAACGACTGCTTACAAAATAGATTTCAACTCGGCCAGTATTGATACACGTTCTTTTCCATTTTTAACGTGGCGCAAACTGACACGTGACATTTTAGATGACTCTAATCATCACTTATTATTATCTGGGCACCCTCAAGGAGACGACGCCTTGCGCCAAGAAATTGCCCGTTATTTGTACCAGTCTCGCGGAGTTGTTTGTGATGCAGAACAAATCGTGATTGGCTCTGGTACAGAACAATTAATGCCCTTACTCATTCGTCTACTTCATAAAAAACTGGTTTACGGCTATGAAAATCCTGGCTATGCATTGACCCATAGCATTTTCAGTCATCACGACCGCCAGTCTATCCCGATTGAACTCGAACAAGACGGCATCAACGTTAGTCAGTTAGAAGAATCTAACGTTGATGTAGCTTACGTCACACCATCACACCAATTTCCATCAGGTTCGGTCTTGAGTGCCACCAAACGTGCGCAATTACTGAACTGGGCTGTCGCTAAGCCTGAACGTTATATTATTGAAGACGATTACGACAGTGAATTTCGATACACTAGCCGCCCCATTCCCGCGCTACAAAGCATGGACTTAAGCGACCGTGTTATTTACATTAGTACTTTTTCTAAATCGCTCATGCCTTCTTTGCGTCTCGCTTATATGGTTTTGCCTAAACAACTGCTACGGGCTTATCAGCAAACGTTTCTTCATTACTCTTCATCGGTACCCAGACATGATCAACAACTAGTCGCCAAATTCATGAAAGATGGTCATTTTTCGCGCCACTTGAACCGCATGCGCAAGCTCTATCAGAAGAAAATCAAACAACTGAGTCAGTCGCTCGCTTTATTCTCTCCGGTCGTCACGGTTTCCGGTGAACAAGCAGGCATGCATATCGTGCTAACCATCCAAACCTCGTCAAGCGAAGAAGAACTGGTACAACGTGCTAAACAAGCGGGCATTCGTGTCACAGGTCTAAACTCTTATGATGTCCACAAAAAATCTGGAATTTACCCAAAAATTGTGCTCGGATTCGGTGGTCTATCCGAAGAAGAAATTCATTTAGGAATTATTGAATTGATGGCTTGTTGGAAAATACAATAAAAAAAGCCGTTCATCTATTTGGATGAACAGCTTTTTTATCATTAAAATAACCCTCTTACAAAACTACCTGCATCATCCCACAAAGAAGACAAGAACTCTCCTGTACTGCGCATCGATAAAGACAACCAGTTAGCACGTTCAACAGCTTCAGTAGTCACGATTTCAACTTTTTCCGTACTGCCGCTCAAATAGCCATATTCCGTGCCATCTGTTTTCTTAAGCTGTAGCGTTCCTACAACTAAATCTTTTTCCACACCTGCTTCTAGTTTGCCGTTCTTAACTACTGAATCGTCTAACAGTAATTCCGGTCGATACAATTCTTTATCCGCTGTCCGAATCATCATCTTTACTGGCTCTTTGACCGCAATCGATACTTTTTCTTCTAATCCATTTTCAACAGCAAGCGTTTGCTGACCTTCAAATTGATAGCCTGCAGGAATAACCTCTTCTGTTGTAAATTCACCAAAACCATAATCGAATAAAGTACGGGTCGCATCAAAGCGAGCTTTATACGAACCGGCCCCTTTATTATCTACTGCTCCCATAACCACAGCAATCAACCGGGTATCGTCACGCTTTGCTGTCCCTGCAAACGCATAACCGGCAAAATCTGTGCTGCCGGTTTTTAATCCGTCCATACCTTCGTATTCGTAAATTAGCCCAGGAAGCATTGAATTCCAATTTTCCATACGCGTTTCGTCTGCCGTTCCTTCACGAAATAATTTTACCGGAATTTTAGTCGTTTCTAACACTTCTGGATAATCATCCAATAAGCGTTTCGTTAGTTTGGCAACTGAACGCGCCGGCATGATGTTTTCATCTGTTTCTTTCGTGCCCTCTGGATGCATGCCCATCAAGCTTGAATTACTAAGACCCGTTGAATTGACAAAAGTCGTTTCTTCTAAGCCCATTTCTTTTGCTTTATCGTTCATTAGGTCAACAAATTTACTTTCTGTTCCTGCAATCGTCTCGGCAATACCGATTGTTGCTGCGTTAGCTGAGAAAATAGCCATCGCTTCATACATTTCTTTAATGGTGTAAGAGCCGTCTTCACGAAATGGCACATTACTTAAACGCATGTCCTGAGAAATTTTGTACGTGTAATCCGTCACTTCATACTCTTGATCCCACGTAACCTTACCATTTTCAATCGCTTCAAATAATAAATACTCTGTCATCATTTTGGTCATGCTAGCTATCCCTAAAGGCGCTTCCGCATTTTTTTCATAAAGAATCTTGCCACTTTGAGCGTCTACCAAAATAGCGGCTTCGGCCATTATAGTTAATGCGTCTTCCGCATAGGCTTGCTGCGGAACAATTGCTAGCACAGTAAGTATGACGAGTAATGCTATAAGTAGTCCTTTAGTTAAAAAATTCTTCAC
Organism: Planococcus sp. S3-L1; assembly: GCF_030063085.1. NCBI lineage: Bacteria > Bacillati > Bacillota > Bacilli > Caryophanales > Caryophanaceae > Planococcus > Planococcus sp. S3-L1. The sequence goes on from NZ_JASISN010000033.1 coordinate 14,085, forward strand.
GTATTTGAATACCTCCATCTATAAGATTCCACATGCTATTTTATCACATTCATTATGCTTAAAAACGAAAACATAAAAAGACATCTTGCTCTTCGATTAAATGAAGAGCAAGATGTCTTATAAACTTAAATGGAGTAGTTTGGAGATTCTTTAGTAATTTGAACATCATGCGGATGACTTTCGCGTAATCCTGCTCCAGTCATACGAATAAATTGTGCTTCTTCACGTAACACCTGTAAATCTTTAGTTCCGCAATAACCCATTCCTGCACGGATACCACCTAGTAATTGATGAATTGTATCAGAAAGTGGTCCTTTGTATGGCAAGCGACCTTCGATTCCTTCTGGCACTAATTTTTTTGCATCATCTTGGAAATAGCGGTCTTTCGAGCCTTTTTCCATAGAAGCGATTGATCCCATACCACGATAGGTTTTAAAGCGACGACCTTGGAAGATTTCAGTATCTCCTGGACTTTCAGTCGTCCCCGCCAACAAACTACCAAGCATTACAACATGTCCGCCCGCTGCTAAGGCTTTGATGATGTCTCCAGAATACTTGATTCCACCATCAGCAATAATGGCTTTGCCATGCTTACGTGCCTCTGTTGCGCAGTCATATACCGCTGTAATCTGAGGAACCCCAACACCTGCGACAACACGAGTTGTACAGATCGAACCAGGACCGATTCCAACTTTAACTACATCTGCACCCGCTTCAATCAATGCTTTTGTTCCAGCAGCAGTGGCTACGTTTCCAGCAATAATCGTTAATTCTGGATAAGTTGCCCTGATCTGCTTTACCATTCCTAAAACGCCTTCTGAATGACCATGAGCTGTATCCAGTACAATGACATCAACAGAAGCCTTCACCAAATGCTCAACGCGCTTCATAGTGTCTGAAGTAACGCCTACAGCAGCGCCTGCTAACAAACGACCGTGCTGGTCTTTCGCAGCATTAGGAAATTCAATTACTTTTTCAATATCTTTTATCGTAATTAACCCTTTTAACACGCCTTGGTTATCAACAATTGGTAACTTTTCAATCTTGTATTGCTGAAGAATCTTTTCAGCATCTTCTAAGGTAGTTCCAATAGGAGCAGTTACTAATTGCTCTTTTGTCATTACATCATTAATTTTCAAAGAATAATCTTGGATAAACCGTAAATCGCGGTTTGTGATAATTCCAACAAGTTTTAATTCACTTTCGTTGTTAACAATAGGTACACCTGAAATTCGGTATTTTCCCATTAAATGCTCTGCATCGTAAACTTGGTGCTCAGGAGTTAAGAAGAAAGGATCGGTGATCACGCCATTTTCTGAACGCTTTACAGTAACGACTTGTTCAGCCTGTTCTTCAATACTCATGTTTTTATGGATAATTCCTAATCCGCCTTGGCGAGCCATAGCAATAGCCATTTTAGCTTCCGTTACTGTATCCATACCTGCACTGATCACTGGAATTTTTAACTTAAGGGTTGGTGTCAATTCAACTGATAAATCAATGTCTTTTGGTAAAACTTCCGAATGGGCTGGTACAAGCAATACATCATCAAACGTTAAGCCTTCTTTTACAAATTTTGATTCCCACATAAGTAGACGCGCCTCCTGCTTCCTTTAAATATTATTGTAAGGTTATCAGCGTAGATATGGTGTGTCAAGAAACTGTTAAAAGAAAAAATATTTAGAATAGTAAAATATTATTTTTTTATAGATTATCATAGTAAGTTGGAAGGCTAGAAAATAAAAATAGCTCAAGTGGATACACCGCAGTTAATGCGAATCAACTAAAGGAGTGTTCCCAAACGAGCGATGCCCCTGTGATATTACGGGAAGGTGTGCGAATCGAGTGTTATTGCCTGAAAGAAAAACTACTGTCCTATATAGCGAAACAGCTAGAACGAAGCAAAAGCACTCTCCACTATGAAGTGAAACGCTATAAGCTTTGCCACGCTCTGTTGGCACAGGCTGATTACAAGGCCAGACGTGATAGACAATCGGTCAATCAAGAAGATGTCGATTATAACCTGTCCAAACTAAAGTACAATTGGTCACCAGAATGCCTCGTGACGGTACTGGAAAATGCATCTAAAACCTTTTCCCATCCGTGTTTCGAGCGTTACCGGTACGCGGCTCTCGGCTTGTTCAACCTGTCCCAAAAGCTACTGATCCGCAAAGAAAGTTAAAGAGTAACGAGGTGAACCGCGAGGCAAGCTGCCTTGTCTGAAAAAGATCCATGTACGTTTGGCGCCTCGAAGCC
>NZ_JASISN010000034.1:0-12717 GCF_030063085.1 Planococcus sp. S3-L1
AAATCGCTGGCGGTTAGTTTTCTCTTACGTTGAATAAATCCCGTTTCTTTGGCTAGGGCGTCGACCTTTTCTGGTTCCAGGAATGCAAATAGTGCATCTAGGTAGCTGAGCGTAGTTGGAGCTGTCATAGAAAAAACTCCTCTCGTTGATGGGTATTCTTCCATACCATCTTTCGAGAGAAGTTAGTCCTTTTTCTTAAGTTGACAGCTATGGGCTGAAGCTGAGCCCACCGAAAAGCGAAGTGGCCAGCCTAGTTGGAGGTTATACATCACGATTCAGTTTAATAAGACTTTGTCTACAGTCTGAGATCCCATGTGAAAGCATGGGATCTTTTTTTTGATGTAAATCCCTCCCAAATAAATTTATTAGATAAAAATTAAAACTATATTTTCTAAAGTATGCATACTTTGATTGGTCAAAAAATTAAATTAAAATAAAAATAAAAAAATATGTCTAAATTTTCAGTAAACATGGTATTATTGAACTGGGTATAATATTTTACTACTAGTTTTTCGGAACAGAAGTAATGGTTAATTTTTCGCATAAATGAAAAGTTATATAAAATCGTGAAAATACACCAATTGAATTCATTTTGTCATTAACTTGTGAGTTAATGACAAAACGGACGCGTTACATCTTATTAAAAGTGTTTCTCGGAAGATGACGATTACTAACCTGGATACTCAAGCAAGTATAGAAGGACTAAGAGAGAAAAAACTATAAAGAAAGAAGATGAGAAGATGAATGTTAAAGGGAAGAAAGTGACTTTACGAGCATTAGAAAGAGCAGATATGGAAGAGTTGCGTAGTTATTATAATGATCCAGAAGTAGCCCACCTTCTCGGAGGATGGACAATTCCAATTTCTTCTGAACAACAAAATCGATGGTTCGACCGCTTAGAATTTGATAATCGAAATCTACGTTTGGCGATTGAGACAGAAGAAGATGGCTTTATCGGCATTTCAAATATTTTAAATATTGATTATAGAAATCGTTCAGCCCATCACGGAATTTTAATAGGAAAAAAGAACATGCGTGGACACGGTTATGGGCGTGATACGGTTATGACTACCATGAAATATGCATTTGAAGAACTGCAACTACATCGTTTAGAAGGAGATATCCTTGAACATAATGTTCCTTCTTCCAATTTGTTTCTAAAAAAATGTGGCTGGGTTGAAGAAGGTAGAAAACGGGATTATGCATACCGCAACAACCGCTATTATGACCAGGTAATCGTCAGTATCTTAAAGAAAGAATATGATCACTTATGTTTGGAACATGGTTATTGGAAGGCAGACAGTTAACTTTTTTGAGAATTGTATTGTTGATAAACAAACCTCGGCTTATGAGATGAAGTCATAAAACTCGATCAAGCTGTTGTGTGATAACAGTTAATCGGGTTTTTGAGGATTTTTTAAGTAAGCGGATATAAAATTATCAATCCAACGAAAGTTACTTATTTTAAAGGCTTAAATCACAGCTTTTATTTTGGAGGGTGAAGAAATGACTGATAGATTGAAAGGGAAAATTGCAGTAATTACAGGTGCAGCTGGAGACTTAGGTGCAGCTGCTGCAGAAATTTTTCTGAAAGAAGGCGCTAAAGTTGTGCTAATCGATCGGGACCAACAAAAACTTACAGAGTCCAGAGAATACCTTTCGCAATTTGGTGAACTATTTAGCATCATAGCTGATGTGACTTCAGAAAAAGAAGTTGCAGACTATGTTGATGAAGTCGTGAAGCGATGGGGAAGAATTGATGTTTTTTTGAATAACGCAGGCATTTTAGGAAGAGTTGCACCTTTAGTAGAACAATCTGTTAAAGATTTTGATTTGATTATGAATATCAATGTGAAAGGTGTTTTCCTCGGATTGAAAAAAGTACTACCTATCATGATTGAGCAAAAAAGTGGCAGTATCATTAATACTTCTTCTGTTTCCGGTTTAATGGGAAGTGGTGGGAATTCGCTTTACGCGGCTTCAAAGCATGCAGTAGTCGGATTGACTAAAACAGCAGCTTTAGAAGCAGGTCACCAATCAGTCAGAGTAAATTCAATTCACCCAGCACCTCTAGACTCCACAATGATGAGGAAAAACGAAGAAGGCATTAACAGCGACAATCCATCAGAAGTCCGGGAAAGAATTTCATCCCGTATCCCTTTAGGAAGATATGGGTCCACGTCAGAAGTGGCAAAACTTCTTCTATTCCTGGCAAGTGATGATTCGGAGTTTATAACAGGTAGCCAATACCGTATTGATGGGGGCATGGGAGCGCGTTAATCAACATGACAAGATGTAAAATTCTAGAAAAAAAACGAGGCGGCTTTTTTCGGCGTTAAAATAAAGGGGATGAGGTTATGAAACTAGGCATTATGCAACCGTACTTTTTCCCGTACATCGGATACTGGCAATTGATTAAAACTGTTGACACCTATGTGATTTATGATGATGTGAATTATAAGAAAAAAGGGTGGATCAATCGAAACATTATTTTAGTGAATGGAGAAGAAATGGCTATCTCGTTAAAAATAACTAAAGTAAGCCAAAATAAACGAATTAATGAAATTGAAATTGAAAATGACGTTATTTATAACAAAAAATTGCTGAAAACGATCAAAGAAACCTATAGTAAGGCTCCTTATTTTCATGAAGTTTTCAACTTGATAGAAAATGTTATCAACCAAAAAGAGACGAATTTGGCTAAATACCTTACAAATTCGATTCAAGAGATTTGCAAATACTTAAATATTCAGACAACTATTTTGCTTTCTTCTGACTTGAAAAAAAATGAGGTGCTTAAAGGTCAAGATAAAATATTAGAGATTTGCGAACTGCTTTCAGCAAAAGAATATGTTAACGCTTATGGAGGTCTATCCCTTTATTCTTCAATGGACTTTGAATCGAAGGGCGTTAAATTAAAGCTCATCAAAACAAACGATATTGCTTATCCACAAAAAGAGTTAGCGAACTTTGTTCCTAATTTATCCATTATTGATGTGATGATGTTCAATAGTCCTGTGAAAATTAGCGCTATGTTGGATGATTTCACAGTGATTAAAGATTTCGCCCCTCAAATTCATTCCGTGAGCATCAGCGATTAGTTTGAGAAAGGCAAGGAAAGTTAGGAGGTCAGCCGCAATGAGAAAAGATATTCTAGTAAGTGTCGATTGCCTGGCTTATAACCATGAAAATTATATAGCACAAACGATTGAGGGATTTTTAATGCAAAAAACGAATTTCGACTTTGAAATTCTCATTCACGATGATGCTTCAGTAGACAACACGGCTAAAATCATTAAGAAATATGAACAAGATTTTCCGAATCTGATAAAACCTATTTACCAAAAAGAAAATCAGTTTTCTCAAGGTGCAACGATGCTTCAAATAAATCAACGCCGAGCAAATGGCAAGTATATCGCTATTTGCGAAGGTGATGACTACTGGACTGATCCTTACAAATTACAAAAACAAGTTGATTATTTAGAAGCAAATACTGAGTGTGTGTTGAGTGTTCATTCTGCTTTTAAAATTTCCGATACCTGCAAACGAGTAGTGGGGAAAGTGAGGCCAAGTCGTAGAGATCGAATATTTTCGATTAACGAAATTATTGAAGGTGGTGGCGAACTTTTTCCAACGAATGCGATGGTTTACCGGCGTGAAGTGGCCGATTATGTACCCGCTTTTTATTTTGATGCGGGTTTTGGCGACTATCCTCTAACCATTCACCTAGCACACCATGGTCAAGTGCATTATACAGACCAAACCATGGCTGTTTACCGAGTAGACGTAAAAGGCGCCTGGTCTGAAAGTGCGATGTCCACTGTGATGAAGGAAGTTCGTCGAAATGAAGAAGTAGCAAGTTTGTTAGATGCAATAAACGGCGATACAGATTTTCAATACAACGAAACGATTGTCCAGACAAAAAAGAAAAATATGTTCTATTTGTTGCTGAGACAACAGGAATTCAAGAAAGCCTTCGGTAGAGAGTATGCAGCATTTTATTTGCGTAAAGAATTTATAACAAGAATATATAAAAAAGTTTCAAAAACCATGCACTATTCAAAGAACACTGCGTTTCATTGGTCAAGAAAATCAAAAAAATTGCCTTTTTAGCCTGTACAAAAAAAGCATTTTCACGCGGATAAATCAGTAGTAAAGGCATATCTCATAAAAAAGCAACTAGTGATGTTTCACTAGTTGCTTTTTGGATTGTTTATACACGCTAACCACTGTTGAATTCCACATCTTTATAAGATTTAAGCGCATGAGAAGAAAAGAGTAGCTTTAAGATTCAGCAAAGATAAGAATGGCAACTATTTTTTTGATTTTAATAGATTCTCCATAAGTTTCCTGTATTATATAATAAAAGGCTTAAATTGCTTAGCTTAAAATGAGTAATTGGAAGGGGAACAAAAAATTGAGTCTGAAATCAAAGTGGATCGTAACCGGTCTAGTATCTGCACTGGCGATTACGCTGTGCTTGCCGACAACTGATGCAAGTCCGTTGAGTGAACTTGAAAAAAAACAGCAAGATACTGAGCAAAAAAAGAGTGAATTAAATTCGGGTATTCAAAAAAAATCCAATGAAATTAACGAAAACCAAACAAAGTTAACTGGAATTATGATGGAAATCACAGAATTAGACAATAAAATCACAGAAGTTGAATTTAAAATAGCTGATGTACAAGAAAAAATAGACCAAACCCAAAATGAAATTGATGTGCTGAAAAAATCAATTGCAGAATTGGAAAAGAAAATTGCAGAACGAGATAAACTGTTACAAGAACGTGCTCGTGCAATTCAGTTAAGTGGCGGCTCGGTAGATTATATAGATGTTTTGCTAGGAGCTCATAGTTTTATTGATTTTATCGATCGCATCTCTGCTGTAAATACGTTACTAGAAGCAGACCGAGAAATCATGCTTCAGCAAACAGCAGATAAAACGCTTTTGTCTAAACAACAAACGATTGTGGAAACGAAGGTGACTCAACAAAGAGAGCTTCAAAAAGAGCTTCTGGCATTGAATCATTCACTTGCTGATCAAAAGAATAAACAAAATGGACTTGCAAAAGAGGTAACAGCAGAACAGAAACGGTTGGCAGCAGCAAAGTTGAAGCTTGAAGATCAATTCGAAGAAGAAATAGAAATTAGTGCCGAATTAGAGCAACAAATCGCTGATGAACAAGCTCGACTCGCCGAGTTGGCAAGAAAAGCTGAAGAAGAGCATAAGCGGAAGTTAGCAGCTGAGCAAAAACGACAGCGAAAAGCTGAAGAAGCTCGTATAGCTGCAGAGCGTAAAGCAGCAAAAGACTCAGGAAACAAGATTTCGGGCGCATCCAGTCCTGTAGCAACACTGCCGGTAACTCCAGTTGTGGGGTCTCCTTTTATTAGCCCAGCAGACGGTCGTCATACATCAGGATTTGGCGGACGCGATATTGGAGATGGAGCTGAAACACATTTAGGATACGATATTGCCAATGAAACTGGCACGCCTATAGTGGCCGCAGCAACAGGATATGTCTCTTACTCCGGAGTAATGGGTGGCTATGGAAAAGTTGTGATTCTTACACACTCAATCGAAGGACAAACCTATGCAACCGTTTATGGTCATATGAGTTCAATGAATGTTTCAACTGGTCAAGCCGTGTCCCAAGGAGAAAAAATTGGAGGAATGGGCAGCACCGGTCGTTCTACAGGAACCCATGTACACTTTGAGGTTCATGTGGGAACTTGGAACGGTTCACGTTCTAATGCTGTAGATCCATCTCTCTATATAAGATAAGCTTTCTAAAACGGATAAATAGTTGAAGGGGCTGTCCCAGAAGGTCATGAACAATGACTTTCTGGGACAGCCCTTTTTGCATGCGACAGAACAAGCAGAGGTCGATTGCAACGGCCGCTTTCCATGGCAGGCGCAAAATGGATGCAGCAAGTGGGTTCATGACGATCAGGGACAATCGGTCGTTTCAAAGAAATTACCTTCGGCACCTTGAAAACTGCACATCGAGTTCGGGATTCTCAGTCTGTTTTATGTTAGAAACTTACAGGGCAGTCCATTTTATGCATAAACTATTTTACCGTTGTGATTTTCGATTACGTTTAGTTCCGTTTACCGATTCAGCTCTTATAAAACCAATCATTATTTGTGACTATCCACAAATAATAATTCAATAGTTCGTATGTAAATCTATATAGTAATCGCGAGAAAATCAATAGTATTTTAACTATTCTAACTACTGGAGGGTGAGAAGATGAACAAAACTGCAGAATCAACCGCTAAGCTTCAAAAAAGTGAAAAACCAAGCTTTTTTCAAAAGATGCTAACGAAAGTAGAAGTGTACGGCAATAAGATGCCGGATCCCGTCACTCTTTTCGCTAGTTTTACACTCATTATCTTAGTAGCATCTGCTATTTTTTCGTCACTAGGAATTACATCTACGCATCCAGGTACCGGTGAAGAAATTCAAGTTGTCAATATGTTGAATGGTGATGGTATTCGTACAATTTTTGAAACACTAGTACCAAACTTTACCGGTTTTCCGCCACTCGGTTTGGTGTTAGTGGTCATGTTAGGCGTAGGTCTTGCAGAATCGACAGGACTTGTTACGACGTTCATGAAAACAACGATTTTGAACGCTCCGGCTAAAGTGATTTTGCCAACGATTCTTTTAATTGCCGTTTTGGGAAATACAGCTGCTGATGCCGCTCAAGTTGTGCTACCTCCAATTGCCGCTATGATTTTTGCAGCACTTGGCCGCAATCCAATCGCTGGTCTGGTCGCGGGTTATGCAACCGTTACCGGCGCTTTTAGTGCTAATTTAATCGTCAGCATGCTCGATCCACTATTATCTGGATTTACACAAGCAGGAGCAAATTTAATTGATCCTAGTTATGTTGCGAACCCGGCAATCAATTGGTATTTTATGATTGCCTCGACCTTTGTTATCATTCCTGTATCTATGTTTGTAACGACCAAAATTACAGAGCCACGACTTGGGGTATATACAGGAAAAGTCGATAAGTTAGAAAAAACAACTACTGCAGAAAAACGTGGTTTGTTGTGGGCTGGTATTGCGCTTGCACTGTATGCAGTTGTGATCTTGCTTTTAGTACTTCCAGAAAACGGTATTTTGCGTAATCAAGAAACCGGCGGCATTATTGTTTCGCCATTTATGACAGGGATTGTACCCATTATGCTTTTCGGATTTTTACTCCCTGCCCTAGCCTATGGTTTCGGATCGAAAGTACTGAAAAATGATAAAGACGTTGCTGAGCACCTAACAAAGGCCATGTCTGGAATGGGTGGTTATATTGTTCTGGCTTTCGTAGCTGCTCAAATGATTGCGTTTTTTGGTATGAGCAATTTGGGACCCATCATTGCGATTGAAGGTGCAGGTTTCTTGAAGGGCATTGGCTTTGAAGGTCTACCATTGATTCTTGGATTTATTATGATCGCAGCACTAATTAATTTACTAATTGCTAGTGCTTCTGCTAAGTGGGCATTACTTGCACCGATATTTGTTCCCATGTTCATGATGCTTGGCTACGATCCTGCAGTCACTCAAGTGGCCTATCGCATTGCCGATTCGATCACGAATCCAATCACGCCTATGCTTGCATACTTTGCAATTTTATTGACGTTTGCAAAAAAATACGATAAGAATATTGGGATTGGTACCTTACTTGCAGCCTTGTTGCCATATTCAATAGCCTTTGCGATTTTCTGGCTAATTTTATTCACTGTGTGGTTCTTACTCGGTTTGCCGCTCGGTCCTGGAGGAAATATTTATTTACCGTAAACTAAAGGAGGAATTTCAATGTCTTTGAAGATAAAAAATGTCACGATTTACACAGGTAGAGGTGACAAGCTCATTCAATCAGCTATCATTGTTGAAGCAAATAAAATTATAGCGGTTGGAGAAGAAGCCATTGATAAAGAAGCTGAAACCGTAATCGATGGTCAAGGGAAAACCATTTTACCTGGATTCTTTGATATGCATATTCATCTTGGCATGGACGGAATAGCTGACCCATTTTCTCAAATTGCCACTGATAGTCAGGCGACTTCTGCGTATCGTCATCAAGCTAACGGAAAAAAACAGTTACAATCAGGCGTGACCAGCGTCCGCAATTTAGGATCTAAATGGCACATTGATTTGGCCTACCGGGATGCCGTAAATAACGGAATTGTTACAGGGCCTACTGTTTATGGCTCTGGTCAACCTATTGTCATGACAGGTGGCCACGGATATCCACTCGCTTCTGAGGCTGATGGGGAAGACGAAGTCCGTAAAATGGCACGCCAAACTTTGAAACAGGGTGCCGATGTATTAAAGTTAATGGCAACTGGAGGTGTCATGACACCTGGAGTCGATCCAGGTTCTCCACAGCTATCGGAAAGCGAAATGAGGGCAGCGGTTGAAGAAGCGCTACATGCTGGTAAGACAACGGCTTCGCATGCTCAGGGGACTATTGGCATTCAAAATGCTGTGCGTGCGGGAATTACGACGATTGAGCATGGTATTTTTCTTGATGATGAAACGATTGAACTAATGATTAAACACAATACCGTATTAGTTCCCACTCTTGCAGCACCTTATTATATTGTGCAAAATGCAGATTCAGGAGCGATTCCACCACACGCTGTCAAAAAAGCTAGGTACTGTTACGAAGTTCACAAAGAAAGTTTTCGAAAAGCTGTAGCTGCTGGCGTGAAAATTGCTGCGGGCACAGACGCTGGTACACCGTTTAACTTGCACGGTGACTTTGCTAAAGAACTTGAGTTGATGCATGAAGGTGGGATGTCTATTCGTGACATTATTACTGCTGCAACTTTTTCTGCCGCTTCCGTTCTCACTGTTCAAAACGAAACGGGATCATTGGAGAAAGACAAAACAGCCGATTTTATTATCCTGTCTGAAGACCCAGAAGATAAGCTTTCTGCTTTTCGTGCAGTCGAAACCGTATATCAAGGAGGAGAAGTTGTCCATGTCTACTAATATTCAGAAAACGTCTATACAACATGAAAAAATCCAAAAGTTAGCAGGTCGATTAGAAAATCTATATTCTGAAATGGTTAGTATCCGTCGTCATCTTCATCAATATCCTGAACTTTCTCATCAAGAAGTCGAAACACCTAAATACATTGCTGAGTACTACCGAACTTTAGGATTAGAAGTCAGAACCGGTGTTGGCGGGCGAGGTGTAGTCGCTAAATTCAATGGTGCTCATGCGCAAAAAACCATTGCTTTCCGTGCAGATTTTGATGCTTTGCCGATTCAAGATCAAAAAGATGTCGCTTACAAGTCGACAATTCCTGGTGTTATGCATGCTTGTGGTCACGATGGTCATACAGCGGCATTAATGGTTTTTGCTAAAAGCTTAGTTGAAAATCCTGAGCAAGTGAACAACAATGTCGTCTTTATCCATCAATTTGGTGAAGAAGAATACCCAGGAGGTGCACAAGCGATGATCGCAGATGGTTGCCTTGAAGGCGTTGACGCAGTATATGGGTGCCACCTTCAAAGTACGATGCCTTCAGGAACCATGTACTACAAAGAAGGATTTATCCAAGCTGCGGTTGATACCTTTGTCATTACCGTTAACGGCAAAGGTGGACACGGTGCTATACCGCAAGAAACAATCGATCCCATTGTCACAGCGTCACACATTGTTACAGCACTTCAGTCGGTCGTCAGCCGTAATACAAATCCTTTAAAGCAACTCGTTATTTCTGTCGGCTCTATTAACAGCGGCCAAGCCAATAATGTCATTCCTACTACAGCGGTCATGACCGGGACGATCCGTTCTTATGAACCGGAAATACGCGCTCTCGCTACTGAAAGATTAACAATAATCGCAAATCAAGTGGCAAAAGCATTTGGGGCTGAAGCCGATACCGCAATTGAAAAAGGTTATGATGCTTTGTGGAATCATTCTGAGGAAACCCAATTAGCCAAACGTGCAATGGAGGGAATTCTTGGGGCTGAAGCGGTGATCGAAACCCCATCAGTCATGCCCGGTGAAGACTTTTGCTACTATACACAACATAGACCGGGTTCTTTTATTTTCGCGGGCGCTCAATTAGCAGAAGACGACAGAGTGTATCCACATCATCACGCTCGGTTTGATTTTGACGAAACGGCAATGCTCCATACAGCCAAATCATTTGCTGCGATTTTATTTGAATATGAGCTTGTAAAATAAACTTTGTAACGGTCCCATAAGCCTCTAATCTAAAACAGACAGGGAAAAAGAGTTTCTTTTTCCCTGTCTGTTTTTTCTTGTCATCGTGATAAGCTAGAATTCACTACATAACTAGAGAAAGTAGAGGATTGCTATGAACCAGATACCTGAAAAAAACTTTTCTCCTTCCCAGATGGAAGCGCTTATTAAAGTGGCGGAAGCAGTTAATTCTACATTAAATATGAATGAATTGTTTCAGTTAACTCTAAAAGAAGCGATCAAAGCAATTCCGGATGCTGATGGAGGCGTGCTCTTTTTGTACGATGAAAGCATACAGAAACTTGTCTGTTTATCATATGTCAATTTCACAAGTGATGTAGAAGGTATTTGCTTAGATTCACATGAATCGTTTACTGGAAAATGTTTTTCTACGCGAGAACCCGTTTTAATCACTTCTGCTTCTCAACTTGCAGGCGGAACGAAATCAATGAGTGATCAGAATAAAGCACTGCTTGCAGCTTCAATTGCTCAACATACAGGTCCTTATGCTTACCGGGCTATGTGTGTTCCTTTAATTACAGAAAATGATGCGTGCATCGGTGTCATTACGCTGAATGGGTTTGCAGAACATGGAACTTTTACAGAAAAAGATTTACGTTTACTTCAGGCAATTGCAGGTCAAGCAGCCATTGCACTTGCCAAAGCTCGTCTGCACGAAGATGTAAAAAAGAAAAATGAACAATTCGAGCAAATTATCCAGTATCAGCAAAAACTTCTCATAAAAATGAGTGATGGTGTCGGTTTGATGCAAATGCTCGAACAATTAGCAGATCAAATTCAGAAACCTTTATCAATATTGACAATTTATGGTGAAGATTTGCAAATGGGAGACCAAGAAAAACACACTCATAAACATGAATTCCTCATACAAAGTGGACGTTTCTTGTTGGGCAAATTGCTAGTAGCTACCAAACAGAATGAACAACTTTCCGATTCAGAGGTGTACTTTATTCAGCAAAGTATTCTGTATCTCACTCTCGAAATTAACCGGAACGCTGCACTCCGTGAAGTGGAACACCGCTTTAAATCTGAATTAATGGAAGACCTTTTAAAAGGAATGTTAAGTGATACGTTTATCAAAAGAGCTAAAGATTTAGGGTTAGATACGCGTTTCCGATTTTTGCCAGTCGCTGCAGAAGCCATAATGGAAGAGGATAGTAACACACTTGCAGCACTTATGGCTAGAAGAGAAATCGCTCATTTGTTTCAGATGGAAGTAAACCAACGTTTTCCAGGAAGTTTAATCGTTTCAAAAGAGCAGTCTTTTATTTTTTTGTTGTCAATCAAGGACAAAGCCACAAAACATGACTTATTGGAAAAAGTTAAGCGCATGGCAAAAGATTTGCAAGTGGCTATTTCGCATCAACAGCTAGATGCTACTGTCAAGTTGGCTGTTGGACCGTGCGTTTCGCAAATCGATCGTTTGCCGGATTCCATAGAAGACTCTTTGAAAGTATTAACGTTTATGCGCTCTTCTCGAGTTAAAGATAAAGTAATGGACAACCAATCACTTGGTTTCGAGCGACTTCTCGTATCTAATAAAGACAAGGATATTGAAGCATTTATTATTTCGACATTGGGACCGGTCATCGACTATGATCGGAAAAAAAGTGCAGAGCTTTTAAAAACGCTAATAGCCTATACACAATTTATTCAATTTCCAGGTCAAGCAGCAAAAGAATTGCATATTCATTTGAATACGCTGCATTATCGATTAAAAAGGATTTCAGAACTATTAAATACAGATTTACAAAATCCCGATGAGTTATTAAATATCCAGCTTGCCTGTAAGCTTTTGAGAAATTCTAAGACTTAGTAAGCAGTAGTACTGCCATCATTCAAACTATTTCTTGACTAGCATTATTTTTTGATAAAAACTTGACGGTATCCAATTTAACGAATGTAAGAAGAGTGGAGAAGATGGAGAACTAAATAGATTTTAGACTGGCAACCATAGCAGACTTGGAGTCTATAGTAAAAATGTTGGCTGTTGATACTTTAGGGTATTAAAGAGAACGAGATGAATCATCACTTTCAGCTAGGCCATATTTGATATATCAAAGGGTCCAAAAAGCTAAGTTAAAGTTCAACGGCAGTTGTTATGCAGGTGGACAGAGTGAGGGGTGTTTTCTAGAGGGAAAATTATTAGCAATATCTTTTGGACGGTGGAATGGTAGTGATTGAACTAAAAAATCGATGGAATAGATTGTGGATGCAAATGATACTGTCAAGAAAGCATCAAGAGAAAAAAGAAATTAGCTAACTAATCGAAAAAAGAGCCAAACACAAACGGATTCGGCCCGGTTGTTCTTTTCTCTTTTTTTTCGCTTCTATTTTTAAAATTATCCGTTTGTCAATTTAAGCTAGACAGACCCATTCCATTCAGGTGACTCAAAAATGCCTCCAAGGGTGTGCGATAATCCAGCGACTTCCGTGGGATGTTATTCCGTTTGTCAGCCACTGAGGAAATGA
>NZ_JASISN010000035.1:0-10446 GCF_030063085.1 Planococcus sp. S3-L1
ATTTTTTTTGTACTTTTATAAAAGAAATTGTGAAAACAATAATAGCCAGTATAAAGAAAAAAACGCCAATAGCTATGGGTATGTATATAAATCCATTAATCATACTTTCAGGTATTGTCCATGATGCAGCACCCGAAGGCCTCGAAAAAAATATGGCAACTGATTCCCCATTTACACTTAGTATTAAAGCTAAAATACCTAAACAAAAGAAAACTAAAAATAATTTAAATGAATCCCAAAAGCTATTTTTCATGTTCAATTCTCCTTATTTTTTTAATTATAATTTTAAAAAATCATCACATACTGTTTTTTGAAATTTTTGGTAAAATTAAACAATAACCAAAATAAGGTAAAAAGGCATGCTTTGATGTTTAAAAGTTAATAACGTTATTCATTCATATTACTACTTTCCACTATGTTTGTCTCAAATATATCAGAAGCTTCAGAATTAGAAGTTACATTATAAAACAAAATCTTTCAAACTTGTTTGAGAAGTTAGAGGAGTTAGAACTTCGAATGTAACTTAATTGCTATTAAGTTACATTCATAATCCCTTATCTAAAGCTGACATAATAAGCTGAAAATAAAATTGAACCAATGAATATCGTAAAAATAACCAAAGCAAATGCTTTGTTTTTAACTTTGAAAATATCCCGATCACCTTTTAACAAAAATTCAGTTGCGTAAAAGAAAATCAAGAATCCTGCTATGAGTAACACCAAATTAGAAGTAATTAAAGCATTTGAAAAGAATAAAATGGCTAATGAAATAGGGAAAATTAATAGTTTTAACATGGAATCCACCTAGCAGAATTTATTTTTATTGCTGGTTCTGAATGTAACTTAATTCACAATAAGTTATATTCAGTTTACTAACATGGTCAATTTAAAAACTTAGCATAGGTGGAATTCTGAAACCCCATTCCCAAAACTTCGAACCTTGCGCCACAATAAACTTTTCAAGCCAGTCTTCAAAGGTCATACCGATATACATATCATCTTCTTCAAAGTTAACGCCGGTCTCCATGACATACAGATAACCATTGCCTACCGTTTTGTCCGTAATAATCAAGCAGCAACTATCGTATCCATAGGCGATTGGAAACCAATCATCTGGAAAATCATAGCCAGGAATAGCTCTAAATTCTAAAATTTTATCTATGGTGAAGAGTTCAAATCCTCCTCCATATTTAGGATCGTTGAAAATGAGTCCACCATGGTGAAGCCGCAGAAATTCTTTATAGTCTTCCGGCACAGTAAATGGCAACTTTTGCAACTCTTCTTCAGTTGCTGGAGGATTAAAAATCATTTCTGCTTTTCCGATATAGCCGTCTTCCTGTTGAATTTCTAGCAGGCCATTTGAATCCAAGCGCTTCCTTAAGATTTCTAAAGTAGTTTTTATTTTAGACATCATTGCTCCTCCTCTGATTGCTCCTGTTTTTCTTTAAACTGAATGTAACTTAACTGCACTTAAGTTACATTCAAAACCTAGTCTTTGCCCCAAAACTTCCACTTGGATTTTGATGGGGCTTTTTTCAATTCATCCAGATCACTTTGCAGCTGCTGGACAATAGCCAGCAATTGTTCTTCCCGTTCCTGGCTCTTCTTCAATTCATTTTTCATGTCGGTCAGCACATCGGTGTGATCCACCGGATCCGGCAATTGGTTTTTCGGCTGCTGTTGCATGAGTTGCTGCAGATCGTTGATTTTTTGGTTTTGCCCCATGAGCAATTCGACAATTTGATTGAGGGATTGCGGAGCAACCACCAAATCAGCATCCATCCGTTTCACTTCTCCCCCGAACCGTTCCAGCAGCCGGGCTTCTACTTCTTCAAGATGGGTGCGCTTAATCCCTCTTGCTCGCTGGGCTTGAATGGTTTCTGAAATCAATTGAATGCGTTCCACCTGTTCTTCCGTATAGACGCGTTGATGGTTCTGCAGGGGGTCTTTTAAGACTTCACCGAGCCAGTCCCGTTTCTCCCATTCCCGCAGCTGATAGGCTTCCAGATTCAGTTCCTTGACGATTCGACTAATTGGAATACGCATGATTTCCCTCCCTTAAATTTAGCTTTAATTAATTTTAAATTTAACATAACTTTATCCTTCTTTTAACCTGAAAGACACTGCTTTAGAAGGATTTTCAGAAAAATAAAAAGAGAAGGCGCTGGCCATCAGCATCTTCTCCAATTTCCTTTTATAAGACTTCCGATAATCTGATGATATGTAAACAAAATAGCAATATTTATTTCAAATTATCTATTGTACTGAAACTGAGAACCCGGAAAACCATTTTCTATTAAATAGGGAATGGCTTACTTAGAACTATACCGTGAAATCCATCCGTCTTCTGTATATAGTTCACCTGGAAGACCGTCACTAGCTTCTTCAATATTAATGGCATCGCCATCTTCTTTCGCCACCAATACAGTTAAGGATTCCTCTTCTTCTAAAGCCCATAAAAACTGATGTAAAACAGTATCAACTATTTTTGGTATTAGATCATCTCACTATACCAAAGAACGAGGTGCTTTTCTTTTCGCCAATTTACTTGTCAAGGAACCAATTGAATTACAGAAGCGCTTTACAGCCGCACCGATTGGCTCAAGTTATATCGATGCGAAAGTTGAGTAATTCAGTCAACTTTGTCTAATCAGTGCTATAACCCTTGATTAATGCCCCATTTTTTAGAATTCAAAAGAGAATCACACTAACATTAGGCTTTACTTAAGTCTATCAAGCAAAGTAATAGCAGTTCCCTCATGAGTTTATTATTTTTTACCTTTTTTCAGATAACCCTTTTTATGTAAAGAATTAAATGTTAATATTATCCTGTTATAAAAGTTCGAATAAGCGAGGTTTTAGAAGAAATGAAAAAAATTACAACATCACTCACAACATCTGCACTTGCTCTGTCACTAATTTTAGGTGCAAGCAGTAGCACAGTAAATGCAAGTGAACTTAAAAACGGAACAGAAAGCGCTATTCAGGAAAGTGCTCAAATTTCCAAGGATGAAATCAATCAATTAAAAACGTTTTTTAACGACTATGATGTAAACCAAGAAACACAAGCCATCCTGCTTGAAAAACTTAACGCTGGTGAACTATGGGACTCATTTAAAAAGGATGAAAGACCAGTACATATTTTTGAAGTAGAGAAAAACGATATTTTTGAAAAAGTAGAAGAATATAAAGATGGTTCTATTATAGTTTCATCTGTAGATTACGGAACTGTTGAGTTTTCAGATAATAACTTAATTAGTCCACTTGGTATAACGCCAGGAACAGCAACTTCTGGTTCTGGTTATAAAACGTTCAAAAAAGCCAAGGTTTACTATAATGGGGGAGTTGCAAACGCATATTTCTATGCAAACTTTACCATTGTCCAAGGAGGCAACGATTACATTTCTAACGCCTACGATCCTAAAGTCACAGCTATAGGTGGATCAGCCAGTGATATAACTTTAGGAGTAACTAGATCTAAAGAAACTTTAGATAATAAGGCATCAGCTAAACTTTCGTTCAATTTCACAAACTTTAATAATACGGGAAGTGTAAACGGCTGGTTAAAGCTAAATGTTGGAAAAGATTCATATTCAGAAACTCATAGCTTCTAAAAATAAAAAAAGATGGCTTTTAGCCATCTTTTTTTATTTTTTTTCTTTATAATTATTTAAAATTTCCTTTAAATAATTATTTCGTTCCTTACTAGACTTCACTATATAAATAACACCAAATATAAATACTCCTAAAAACAATAAATTAGTTATTATACCGAATAATCCAATTGAGAACATAGAATTCATTCCAGCACCCCTATCCTTTTTTAGATTAAATAGTTTGTATTTTTAAAATACCTATTCGATAACATTTCCTCATTATTAAACACAATTATTTATAGTAGAAATAGGTTTTCACTTACTACTTTGTGTGACGGAAAACCATCTTCAGTATTTCTTAACTGTAATTACTTAGAACCAAACGTTTATATACCCTGCTTGAGCTTTTAAGATACTGTAAAGAAAATATCGCTCTATGGAATTAAATTATTGTGGATTTTATATATTTAATATGCTGAATTTCTATCTTACTCTACTTCTTTTAATATTTTTTCAATGATGATTAATCGTGTATTTAATTCATCTACACGTTTTTGTAAAGTTAGAGTGCTTTGCTTTTCAAGTTCTAATTTTTCATCAGCTCGCTTTTCTGCACGTTTGAAGTATTTAAACAATGCATAAATCAAAATGATTGGGATAATCAAAAATAGAATTAAATTAACTAGTCCAAGTAAACTTACCATACCCATATTATGAAACTCCTTTATACTAACTTTTTTTCTTAATTGTTAAGGATGGTGTTAGTAGTTGTATTAGCTTTTCATCAAGCACAAAGTGAAAAGAATTAAGCATATAAAATTTCATCGCTTTCCCACTTTCCGAAATTTCCATAACGCTCGAAACAAGATTAGCCTCCTCTAATTTTTGAAGATGTAAATAAAGTAATGGTCTACTAATACCTAGTTCTCTTGCCAACTGACTAACATACTGTTTCCCATCAGATAGTACGCTAATAATCTTTAACCGATGAGGGTTAGATAAAGCCTCTAAAATTAGGAGTAATTCGTTACCGTCATTAAAATGTATCATATGACAGTATTTTATTACACACAGATGAAAAGGTCAAGCACTATCAGTAATCAGGCTACAATTTAGTCACTTTCATCAATATACTTTTCGTTTTGTTTTCATTTTACAACACCCTCTTTTTTAAAAAAATCAAGCGCGGTCATATTTATAAAGGTCATAGAAATCTTCGAACAAGACAATCCCCTAGCTTGCTTCTAAAATATTTCTTGTTTTACTCTTTCCTCATAAGAAGATGGAAGTTGAAACTTCACTTATTGAGCTCCAAGTTCGCTACAGTTGCTCATTCAAAAAAGGCAATCAGCCATTAAATCGGTTGTCTTTTTTCATGCAACTAGATTCTACAAGTTTCTAATTCAGAAGGTTTCGAGTAGTTTTTCTAGAATTGAATAACGAGGTGAAATAAACACTATGGAAAACGAGTTTGGGTATTTCTCAAAAGATGTTGCCATTGAATTAGAGATTACGACCTCCACGCTTAGACGGTGGTCTATCGAAAATTGAAGATGAAAGGGAAATCCTTCTGGACGCATTGGAGAAAAGAATGAGTGATACGATTGAAATGCGTGATCGATTATTGACGCAACAATTGCGTGCAGCGATAGACGAAAGTCAAAAACAACTTACAGCTGCTTCACACCAGGAAGAAAAAAAGGCATGATGGAAACGGTTGTTCAAAAAAGAAAAGTAGAGTTGTAAATGATTTCAAAAAAACGGTTTGGCCAATACCATATGCACACACATAAAAAGCCCTCAGAAGCTCTTAACAGCTTCTGTGAGGGCTTTTTAAATACATTCCTTACCTCTGAGTCTCCTGTATCTGATCTTCGCATCTAAAAACGCTTATAAGGCTTTCTAGTAATCAGTTCATCTTGAAATATAAAATCACGAAGTTAAAACGGAGTGCCCATTTATACGCACCTGCCTACTTTGTAGTCAGATGCGTCTGAAATGGTTTCCCACAGGGGCTAACAAGAAATACAAAAAATTATGAATTAAGGAAAAAGAGTCGGAAGAGCATAAGGAAAACGTGCTTGCAATTGCATTGCCAGACCTGGCAGAGCCAGGGGTTTATTTGCTTGCACCCAAAATTGATTTTGGTACACTTTTGTACCACAAAAAAAACAAGTTGGTACACTTTTGCACCAACTTTTCAAAGCCGATCCATATGCTTTATCTTTTTTCTTGCTACTGTTTTGAGGCTTAAAACTTTGTTCTGGAACTAAAAAAATTCTAGAAAAACATCCGTTATTATGTTCGATTCTTCAATTTCTCGTGGCACAAACTTGTGCCAACCCGGAAAAAAAGTGGCACAAGCTTGTGCCAAAAACGAAATCTCGTGTACCCATCCAAACACTAGGCTCTGCCTAGTTCCACATTGAAAATGGGGGCATGTTTCTCTTATGCTCTTTCGCTGTTTTTGGATTGATCTTGTGAAATTTTCGAGTTGGTTTGCTGTCTTTTTTTCCTTTCGCTGGCTCCTCTTTTTCCAAAACTTAAATGCAGGCATTTAAAAATTCAGCGAGTACCCATCTATACACCCTAAACAAATTAGGCCTATCACAGGCAGCTTCCAGCTGTAAATAATGCTACGCATTGGACGCGTCGCGATTTCCTAAAACGATTAAAAGGGGTGAAAAAATCCGAAAGCAAAAAGCGAGAGTGCCCAGTTATACACCACCCCAAAATTGGGATGGTGACTGGCATCTTTTTGTCGCCTTCGGATGTAAAAAAGAACCTTCACCAAATTAAAAAAGAGGAAAAGGCATCCACAAAAAATCCGCCTTTGATTTTTTGTCTTCAGAAAAATCAAAGGCGGATTTTTAAGGCGTGAACGCCTGCAGCATATTTTTACGTATCTTTTCTTTTTTTAGCGGCTAATCGTTTGAGCGTTTCTTCTTTCTCTTTTTCAAATTCAGGATTGGGTTTGGCGGCGACTTTAGGTTGGTCTCTAGACGTGAACCAATCCGGTAATCTTTCTTGTCGTCCGGTTGGACGTTCTTTCATCGGCTGCAGATCCGCAAACGTAATGTGCCCTCCAGCTTCATGAACATCCCATGCCGAAGTGATTTTGGCTTTGATGAATCCAAGTGGGTTTTTCACGCTTTGTTCTTCGTTGACGTAGCGAATCAGGAATTCTAATTCCTTTTCGGCATCCTCTTTCCAGATAAGGGACGCACCTTGGTGCAGCTGTGCAAAGAATGCTGTATCGAATTGATAACCGTCCGCTTGTGCATTTAATCGATTCCTTAATTCATCTTCTTTAGAAAGCAATTTAGGGTTTTCGGCTTCTTTCTTTTCTGACATAGATAATTTTATTTCTTTTTCTGGAGAATGCCTGATAGTGAATTCAAAACCAATAACTTTTCTACCTTTTTTAATCTCTTTAAAATTGATTTGAATATCAGTTTTTTCGTTTAATTCATTGATAGAAGGCACAATTATTCTGTTTTTGAAATTACCATAGACATTGTAAGACTGTTGCTTGACTCCCAACCGATCTTTTAGTTTTTCAATAGTTATTTCCCATTTCCCTAGATACTCCCACTTCTTCATTAGTTCGTATAAACGTATAGATGAGGCACTACTAAGAGAAAGGATATTACTTAACCGATAAGAAGTATAAGCTTTCTTCAAATCTAACAAATAAGGCTTTAATTTAGGATCAAACGAGAATTCTATTCTGCCTTCATGCTCAAAATATTCAATACTTGAAAACCAGTTTACTTGCAGCAAACGTCCTTTTTCTCTAGTAATCTCTAATGATTTCTTTAGTAGTTCCTCAGTTATTTTTTTCATTTCAGTATATTTAGGTTCACCCTCAAGCCCTAGCATTTCATGAAAATCACGAATACGTACTTCATAAATTTTAAAATCTTCATCATCAATTTGAATTTTGCTAACCACTGACAATACTATTTTTTGTTGTCTAGCGCTTAAAGGCTCGTGATAACGTGCATCTACCAAGCTGTTTGACTGTGTAACTAAATGATTTTTATTCAAATAAACACCCCACTATTACATTTTTATAAAACTGTAATCATTAAATTGACTATATCATTAAAAAAGTTTTTAACAACAACTAAAATACACTTTTTACGATTTGTAATAGTTAACACCGAAAGTGTAATAGTTAACACCGAAAGTGTAATAGTTAGACACCGAAAGTGTAATAGTTAACACCGAAAGTGTAATAGTTAACACCGAAAGTGTAATAGTTAGTCTTAAAAAAACTAGTCATACCATGGGCTCAGACCCTCTCTAAAACACTTAAAACAAAGTAATAAACAAAGTAATTAAAACACCAACAACACGCGTACGCGCGAAAGACGGTGGTGGAATAAATGGAACCAAAAGTGTTACCTTTCAACTTCAAGCCCAAAAAAACCGTTACTAGAAAAAGACAGCTGTTGTTCGCATGTTGAATCATCTTAAAACGCACAGAAACCACCCTAAAAGCGTTTTTAAGGTTTAAATTGAATACATACAAGCAAATGTTTCTAAGACGCCTAAAACCCCCCTTAAAAACGGTTTTTCATAAACAAAAACTCCACAGAATCCAATCTGGGAGTTTTACAGGCGAAACGCTTTTAAATTGCTTTCAATTTGCTCATCGGTAATGCCAATGTAGCGCAACGTGATTTGCGGATGTGCATGATTCAAGATGTTCTGCAGCTCGGCAATGTCTTTAAACTGCTTGTAATGCCAGTAGCCGAAAGTTTTGCGCAAGGTATGCGTACCAATGCCCACCGAGATATCGATCATCTGTGCGGCTTTCTGAAGCTGTCTGTAGGCTTGGACACGAGTAATGGGTCCATTTCCCTTTCGACTAGGAAAAAGCCACTCAGCGCCATTTAAAGAGCGAATATACGTGTCTAGTTCCTCGTAGATGTTCCCGAGATGGATGGTCCGGCGTTTTCCGGTCTTGCCTTCACGTAAAGAAACGACTTTTTTGCCTTTGATCTCACTCATTTTGATGGCTAACAAGTCTCCGACACGCAGTCCCGAATTGATGCCCAGGAGAAACAAGATATAATCCCGTTCACCGCACCACTTCTTCAAGCTCCATTTCATGTCTTCAATCTTTTCGAGCGAACGGATCGGCTGCACATCTTTCAGTTCATTTTGTTTGCTCATGGGAGAACTCCTTTTGATTGTTTACTGAGGTTTTATTTCTAGAAAAGACGTATGTAGCGAACTACGCAAGGCGTTTTGATCAAAAGAAAAAAGAGCGCCGCCAAGGAAAAGCGAGCCCAGTAGAATCAACGATCTGAATGTATCATTTTTTTAGGTATGTTTAGTTTCGTCGTTTTTTTCGTCGAAGTCAATGAAAACAGGATTTTGAATGTAACTTAATTAGGATTATGTTACATTCAAATTCAATAGAAAAAAGCTATTTCATCAATTTTAAGAATCTAATGAGTATTTTTTATAACAAAATGCTTTATTTTCTAGAAGTGTTTCTAAAAGATTTGGAACCCTATAAACAGGTGCATCAGTTTTAAAGATGCTGATTTCAGCTTAAAGGAACCAAAATAACTTAACATGCTCTTTAGAACAACGTTTTTCTATTTTTTTACTATTTTTCAAGCTATAATTATTTATTTGAAAATATTTCTATATCTTTATAAAGAAAGAATATTTAGAATAATCTTAGTTCTTTAGATAGAATGTTTTAAAAATAAGTATTCGAGAGGTTGGAGAAAAATGAAAAAGTTTGTATTGGCGTTTTTATCAGTGGTATTACTTTCATTTGGAGTAGGCTCATCAGTATTTGCTAATGAGTATCCAGTTGAAGAAAGCATTGACTTACCACCTTATATTGCGGAAGAAGGTATTGATTTATTAGGTGTATATCAATTAACACCAGAAGAAGAAGGTCTTGTATCAGGATTAAGTCCAGCATGCGGTGGACCAATTTGTATGGACTCAAATCTTGCAGCCAGAGCTATTAAATATACAAAAACAAATGTAAAGACTTCCACGACATGGTCTAATTTTAAAAAAGTATCAGGCATCATAAATGGCCCCGGTTCTATTTCAGCTACTAAATCAGAAGCATTTGGTGTAGTAGTCAATGGTGCATATAGTAACTTAGGATTATCTTTAAACAAAACAAAGACTAGTATCACGGGATACACTTTAACTCATGCCAAAAATACTCGAGTGTATATGGGATATAGAGTAAAATATTCTGTAGAAACCGGAACGAGGGTTGCTACAAGGAATGGTTTTGTTATCAGCAGACTTCCTTATACGGTCAAAACACCTATAATTGATGAATACAAACTTATAAATTATTACGACTAAAAAGTTAAGAAGTTAGTTAATGAAAACTAATTTCAAAAACAGAAATTCTTTTTCATGATTTTTACAGATCCGTTACCTCCAAAAATCCTATATCAGTTGAAATTATCAAGTATTAATTCTTTCTTATACAAAAATAGAATTAAAAAAAGCCGCCTCATGAGGACGGTTTTTTTAATTCTATTTACATAGTATTTTTATAAACCTTTATACACAATAATGATAAGGATGAGAACATACATAAGAATAAAGTGATCTCTGTTAATTGCTAAAGCATTATTAAATAAAAAAAGTTATCGAAGTAAGATTTTTCCCTTAACACTCCTTAAAAAAAAGAAAAGATTGAACTCTTAGCGAGTACTATGTATTCATTTTTTTTGTACTTTTATAAAAGAAATTGTGAAAACAATAATAGCCAGTATAAAGAAAAAAACGCCAATAGCTATGGGTATGTATATAAATCCATTAATCATACTTTCAGGTATTGTCCATGATGC
>NZ_JASISN010000036.1:0-10163 GCF_030063085.1 Planococcus sp. S3-L1
CGACACCAAACAAGAGAACTTGGCTGATATCTAGCTGCTCGCCTAATAATTACGGTTATTTAAAGTTTGTAAAACTACTCTCTTAAATTTTTTGAATGTAACTTAACTGCACATAAGTTACATTCAAAATCCCTAAATCAGTGCCTTTTATTTGTTCCAGATCCTCGCCCATAAACTTCGTGTATCTTTTTTAGGCATTATCGGTTCCGGTTCGCTTTCTTGCTCCTCTGAGGACGGTTCTGATGCATCTATCTCTGGTTTTTCGGGTGTTGGTGCAACTAGCTGCTGCTGATGTGCCTCTATCTGATCCAGTTGATGCTTCATCTCTTCTAAGGCTTCTACAAACAAAGAATCCCGTTTTCGCATCTCTTCTTTCAAACTTCGATTCTCTTTTTCAATGTCTTACAATTTTTTCAAAATAACGGCTGTCGCGACGTCGTCATGACGCCGCGGCGGTGTGCTTGTGACGCCGTTTTCTGGCGTTATTGTAGACGCGCCTTTTAGCCCTTCAGCAGCTTCTCTGACAGCATTTTCGAACGTTTTGCCACCGCTTTTTGTGAGCGTCATAGACTCCCGTAACGCCGCGACCTCTGTGACGGTGTAAATTCGGCTATTACTTTTGTTTCTTTTAAAAAGAATCCCTTCCGATTCAAAGCGAAGGCTGTACTTTCTTAACGTCGAAGTAGAAATACTTAATTGCTTACAAACTTCACTGGGAGTCATCATCAATCGCTCACCACCTCTTTTATTTTCATGTTATAAGAGTTCCGTTATGCTTGCATCTCTTTTTCAAAATTGAGTTTGTAAAAATGAAGAAATAGTTAAGTGCACGAATTTCAGAATAGAGAAGAATGAATATTCCACTTTTTATATTAAGGATTGGTTTATTTTGGTATATTGATAACAGAACTCAGTACAGAAAATTATTAATTCCTAGGAGGAAGACGAATGAAAAAAAGTATTTCATTAATAATTTTACTATTTATCTTGAGTGGTTGTGGAAACGGCAGTGATCGGTATAATTTTTCAGGCAGCAGTGACAATTGGGATGTATTTTATGTAGTTGATGTTTCTAATCCGACTGAGCAGCAACAAACTGGCACCATTAACTTTAGAGGAGAAGAATCAGGTCCGGAAACCATGGATTATAGCATCAAATACTCTGGGGGAAGTTCTTCGGGAATCGACGTACCTTTAGTAAATGGAACAGCGAATACTGGAAGAGGAGCCTGTCAGGGCTGTGCAGTTATTCAAAAAGATGAAGAAATAGAAGTTGAGATTACGTGGAATGGACAAACAGAAAAGTTAATATTAATTAATAAAAAGTAAATAATAAGTAAACAGAGAAAAATATAAACACCTTTTAAATACAGTTAGACAAGTTTACATATCACAGGTTATCGGAAGAAATTAAAACAAAAAATGTTGAGCTCATAGCATCTTCTTTTTTATTTTTCTTGTGGGACTTCCGGTAAGGTTTCTAAATACATGTCCAATCCCATAGCTTAACCATCCGTTTCAATTGTTTTTTGCCATAAAAATAGGCAGCCTTAGTTACTGGCTGTCTATTTTTATTAAACTAGTTTGTTGTTGAATTGCGTTTTTGTTCTCGTCTGCGTCTCAACCAGAGTATATCGAATGGGAGCCAGACGATGAACGAGATTAGGATGGCCAGCCAAATCTTGTACTCGTTGTTGGGAAACAGGAACAACAGCAGAAGCATACTGATCGTCAATACGACGTAAGTGGCAATGACTAATTTCGGATGTGTTGAAAACATAGCTCAACCCCCTAAGATAAAATCGGAATTCTTAACTTAAATATACTCAGAATTTAAAACAATAGCTAGATGATTCTGAAAATAAAACTGTTTGTAAAAGTACACTTACCTAAACGAAAAAAGAAGATACTCAGGACCAGCACCTTCTCTAGTTTACTTTTATAGAGTTCCGATAAGCTGCGATATGTAGACTTGCCTCCTCTTGAAACACCGCTTTAAAATTCATGGAACAACTTATTAAATGTATTATTTTTTTAGCAAACTTACTTTCTCTTATTACTCTTCAACCTTTATTTCATGTCTTTGGTTTTTTCCATGGCTGGAACGGTTGTAGGCCTTTGATTTCATCCTGTTTATTCCGCATAGTTTACACTTCTTTCAAGCCTAGTTAGTGATCAAAGGGCAGGCGTGGGTCTTCCTCTTGGTAAATGGAATACATGGTTCCCATTCTTTTCATGGCTGAACAATCCGTATCCGCACAATCAAAAGTATGGGTTTGCGTATCTGTATAAACATTTACGGTAAAGTAATAAGGGAATGCGCCACCTTTTGACTTCTCAACGAATCCATTGATCGCAATAATCTTCTCGTTACTGGAAATCGTTTGGTAATCGGGACTTTCCACCGTTTTCTGGACCATTTCGCTTAACACGATTTCTTCTTCCTCTGTAGGTTGAAATAAAAGCCAATCCGCCAGCAGAAATAAATTAATGGCCAAACTGACGATTAATAACCCTATCAAAAGCTTATTTTTCATCGTCATGCTCCTTTTTGCGCTTAAATTGTGACAAGTACTTTTAATGTGTCATTTTTTCTAGTAAATTTACTTTCACTTCTGATGCTTTGAAGTTCTCTGGAATAAGGACTTTGAATGTAACTAAATTACACTTATGTTACATTCAAATTCAATAGAAAAATCCCTTTGGAGACTAATTTTTTAGAAAAATGAAACCTTTATGGAGAATAATGGTATACATATTATCAAGTGAAAGTAATAGTATTTTCTAGTAAAGGAGACCATGAAATGTTTAAATCTAATCTTGCGAATCAGCTGCTTAAGATTATCAGTATTTGGATTGCTTACTTGATAGTATTTACTAATGACGTCTTTTCCTACCCTCAAGATAAAGTCTTTATTATTTTAGCTACAATTTTTTATATTTCACTAACGATTTTCTACATTTGGAGAATAAAAAACCCTAGCAAAAAAGAACGATCTGAACAAAGCGAAATTTGAAAGTAATGCCGAATAACAAAAAGAATAAAAAATTTCACTGAATTTCTATTTTCTAATAAATTAAAACTTTAATTGAAGTCATTTGATATGGTCAACCAGTAATTTTCTTTGTTTTGGAAGTAAAAAGTCTGAAATAGGGCATTTATAAAATATTTGTTATTATTTCTAAAATAAGTATATACATAATTTGTTAATTAAGTTACATTTATTACTGATATCAGAAATAATAATTTTTTTATCAATAAAATAAAAAAGGGGTGTAACGATGAAAAAATTAATCATCTTTACTTTTGCGTTACTTTTATTAAGTTTTGTTTTTTTATCTCCAGTTAATGCATCTACTCGCACTAATTTGCATGATTATGAAAGTCATGAAAGTAACGTAACATCGAAAGGTGGAGATTTTGGAGTCCTATATATACCTTGTCCATCTGGGGGGAAACATGTGATGGCTCCTCGTGGCAAAGGAAATGTTTATGTCAATGGGGTAGATGTTTTACGTGGTGACTCTAGTCAATGTACAAAATGTATGGATGTAATAGTTAGTCAATTCAGCCCTTGGGCAAATGGAGCAACTAAACTCGGTAAGTATGCGTCTCAAGCATTTGGCAATAAAATTGGCACGACTGTTAAATTACTAAATATCGATAAATTGCGTACTAACACTTCCTTAAAGGCTTCTCCATTCGATGGATATACATGGAACATTCATTTGAAGTAACGTGCTAAATTATTAATTATTGACCTCTCCATAGATGAAAAAAAGAAACAGACAAGAGTAATTAAGTTTTCCTAACAAATGAAATTTAATTTGATAAAATCTTAATCTTACTTATAGGAAAAAAAGGGGAGTGGACCAAATTATTAACTTAAAAGGAAAAAGCCTATTTCCTATATTGAGTTTACTTGTTCTTTGCTTTGTACTTGCTGCATGTACAAATAAAACTTCAGAAAAAGAAAGTAATACATTAAATGAAATAAGCACTGGTGATGGAAACTTATCTGCAATTACCGCTGTACTTGAAAAAGAATTTAATGGTCCAGATAAGGAATATCTTCGAATCACTAACGATATTGAAGAGAATATGATAAAAGACGATGTCCAAACTTATGAAGATGGTGCGCCTGAATTAGCAGTATATGAGGATTATCTAGAAATGACTTATGGAGAGTATTTCACAGAAAATGGTTACTCTAGTTTTAAACCTTTTGCTTTCTATTACCATTCAACAAATGATTATAAGATGAAAACTGAAAATATAGAGATTGATCAGAGCTCAACTAATAAAGATTATTATAGTTTTGTCGTTCAAGTTAATTATCAAAACGATAGTGAAACTAAAGAATACGAAATTACTGGATCAGCTATTTGTCCAGAAGAGGGCAAAATTGGCAAAATCTCTTTCGATGTAAATGAAGATATGACAGAACAAATTATGAATAAACCTAATTAAAATTAAAAAGCGCTGACAGCTTCCCATTGAAAACTGTCAGCGCTTTTTAATTTTATTGAAAACTTAAAGGTAGGACATTTCATGTATGGAGTTGAACCATCGTTCTGGTTACATTTATTTCTCTTACTGATCATTTTATTCGTGTTAATGGCTTTATTTAATGCTATCTTACGAAGGTGATTAAGAGTCGAAAAACCAAAAGCGTTTTCACATAACCATGTAAATAATCAACACAAAAAAATCGACTCGAGTATCAGGGTCTTCTTTATGGTTGCAATGGTATTGGGGTTTTGAATGTAACTTAATTCACAATAAGTTACATTCAAAATCACGGTCGATTACAACATTCTCTCTCTATCAGGTTCTTTCAAAAAAGCATCTTCACCTTCATCAAAACCTTCAGGCTTCCAATGATCTTCCGGCAATTCACTCTCCTCAAACAATTTCCGCAGCTTTCTAATGGCTTCATCCCAAGACGGAAATACTTCAAAAGCGTATGGTGGTTCTGCCTCATCATCATTCCATACAGTCCATTTTTTATCAGGAAGCTGAGTAGCATGGTACCAAGTATCTCCTTCCATTTCATAGATGCCAAAAGTATTTTCTGAAGCAATGTTCCAATCCGGATAACCTAATTCCTCTGCAAATTGATCGTATTTTTCAAAGAACAGTTTATGCAAAAACTTTTTTAAACGTCCCATATCTTCACTTCCTATTTTCGTCATGATTGAAAAAAAATCTTACAGCTTTCTATCTTTCGAAATGCTCAATCATCTCATTCCTGTTCTCTAGCTTAACTAAAGAACAGAGGAATCTTAAGGGCTATAAAAATAAGGACCGCAGTCTTCTTCGTGAGTTAGAACATAAGTCCAGGTGAAGTGTTCATCGACAATATAGAGATCACTGCCTACATGAGTGATATCTTTCGCTTTGAGTCGATTAGCCTTTGTAATATGTATTGCTTCTTCGCTAGATGTGCAGATAAGATAGCATCCTGCTTTTTTCTGCAAATCAAATGCTTCTATCGCTTGTTGCTCTTTTAAACATTCGATTTTCCTCCAGCTAAAGACATTCCACATGCATTGCTTAAAAGCTATCTTACGCTTTTGAGATTGGCTGATACCCTTGGCAAAAGCTTCTTCCCATTTTTGCTCTAGCACATTCCCTTTGTTTGGTACTAGTGTAAAGCTAAGATTCTTGTCCTGTAATTGATATGTTTGTTTATGTAAAAATTCATCCAATCTACTAACCCCTTTTTTAAATGACCCATATCGTCACTTTTTATTGTTCTAACTGAATGTAACTTAACTGCACATAAGTTACATTCAATTCCTTGATATTCTATGTTATTTTGGTTCCTCCGTTTCTATGAGCTTCTTGCAGATATATCCAACAATATATTCTCTCTTTGTTATTTCCTCAATGTCCTGATTTTCAACTAACTCATCTAATACCTGATTTACTTTTTTCCATAGCTCTGTATTTTCATATTTTTCATATGGATGTGCCATTCTACTATTACCTTCACTTTCATTTTTGATTCACGTTTCTATCATACTTATTTTACCATTCTAGAGCTTTATAGATTGAAGTCGATATAATTGTCTCTCACTAAAAAATCGTTCGTAAAAGTACACCATTACGAACGCTCTAATCCTTTTAAAATAACAAGTAATAAACGTTCGGAAACCTATCCAAAGGCTTTACGAACGTTCGCCTATTGCTATCCACTCTTTCGAACACTATATAATAGAAGGAACAGCATCAAAATATGATATAATCTTGTTAACAGAACCCACCACGCCTCTTCATAATGCGGACCACGGTGGGTCTTATGATGAGTTTGCTATTTTGCAGTGGAGGTTCCGTCATGGATATTAATCAGTTCAACGAAAATTCTTCTGGCCGATTAGTAGTCGGAAAAATAAATCGAGAAAAAATTACTAAACTAACAGGCGTTACCTTCATTGAAGAAGATGTGTTTATCTATCCTGGTGCCATCAAGCATATTAATCGAAATCATCCACTCGTTTGGAATCAATATAAGGATGAACTTCCATCTATTCTGTTAAATCCCGATTACATCGGCCAAAACCCAAAAGTTCCAAATAGCGTTGAACTGTATAAATTCATTAGTAACTATCTTCTATTGGCCATTAAATTGGACCCGAGTGGATATGTATTCGTGTCCTCTTTTTATGTATTAGATAATGCCGAATATAAAATTAAGAAGAGACTGGCAAGCGGACGGGTTCAAGTATACGAATAAGCCAACAGCTTGAATAAAACACGTTTTGTGTTATGATTGAGGTAAGAAAAGATTATTTGTAAAGAATGTTAATCAGGTTATACGGGTTATTAAGGTGGGAAAGGTTCCCCACGCGCTCACGATGAGTTACCAGAGATCCTGGATACGCCGCCCAGGTAATAACCCCCTAAATATGTAAGCCTCTAACTTCGGTTAGAGGCTTTTTTTGTTCTTCTCCTATCT
Organism: Planococcus sp. S3-L1; assembly: GCF_030063085.1. NCBI lineage: Bacteria > Bacillati > Bacillota > Bacilli > Caryophanales > Caryophanaceae > Planococcus > Planococcus sp. S3-L1. Next base: position 6,963 of record NZ_JASISN010000036.1, read on the forward strand.
TATCTCTTATGCCTCATATTCTTGAGGATTCCTTTTTTTCCAAGTAACGATAGATGGTCGTACGAGAAACGCCCCATCTTTCAGCCACATCTTTAATGGGGGTCCCCCCTTGAATCAAAGAACGCATCATTTCAATATCTTTCGGTCCAAATTTCTCTGGTCTGCCACCCAGTCGGCCTCTTGCTCTGGCAGCAGTTCGTCCCGCAGCCGAACGCTCCTCAATTAAGTTCCGTTCAAACTCGGCAAACGCTGCAAACAAGTGGAACATCAATTGCCCCGTTGCGTTGCGTTTATCCATCGTCAAGTTTTCCTGCAAACTATGGAAGGCGACACCCCGTTCATTTAAGGCATTTACCAGTTGAATCAAGTCCTGCATATTTCGTCCCAAGCGATCCAATCGCCAAACGACAATCGTATCTCCTTCACGAGCATACGAGATGGCTTCTTCTAAACCGGGCCGTTGCTTTTTCGTTCCACTCATTTTGTCGTGAAATGTTTTATCGCAGCCATAAGCTGTTAACGCATCCATCTGTAAATCCAAATTTTGTAATCCTGTAGACACACGCGCATATCCAATGAGCACTTGATCCCTCTTCTCTTCTTTTTCGTTGAATTTATTGTACCATAAGATAAAAAACGAGTGCTTAATGTACATAGAATACTGTACAGGGTTTTATAACACGAAACGCATGAAAAAAGATCCTTTTCAAACCGACGAGTGTCGTGTTCAGAAAAGGACGAGTTTTGGAACATAGATAGCAAGTGCACGATTCATGGTTAATTAAATTCCGATTACTTATCTCTTTTTCTAAATGACAAAAGCTAAATAAATGGTACCTCAATAATTTTCTAAATATAGGGAAAAATGTTATAATTAAAATATTAAAATTTAAAAATAGGGAATGAGGAATTGACATGGCAAAAAGAGCTTTTTTTAGCTTTCATTATCAGAGAGATATTTGGAGAACAAATGTAGTAAGGAATAGTGGGGTTGTCATCGGTTCTTCTGCTGCAGGATTTCATGATGCTTCGCTTTGGGAGAAGGCAAAGGAAAAAGGAGACACAGCAATTAAAAATTTGATTGATGAGGGTTTAAAAAACACCTCTGTAACTGTTGTACTGATAGGAGCAAAGTCAGCTGGAAGAAAATATATAAACTATGAAATTGAAGAAAGTATCAAAAGAGGCAATGGTATTTTGGGAATTCATATAAATAATATTAAAAATAGAGAGGGCGAAATTGATATCAAAGGTGCGGTTCCGGCGAAATTGCTTGCGAATGGATATAAGGTTTATAACTGGCCATTTGACAGTGAAAAGTTCTCGAAATGGGTAGAGGAAGCATATACAGCAGCAAATTAATAGAAAAACTCGGAAAGAGTGATACTTTAAAAAGTACCACTCTTTATTTCTTTATAGAAGGAGAGATTAATCAATGTATAATGCGAAAATCAAAGAATTTATAAGAACTTATGTTAGAGCGATGAGTGAATCTAACGCTGCTATTTTTGCAGGTGCAGGATTATCTCAACCAGCAGGTTATGTTAATTGGAAAGATTTAATGAGAGAAGTAGCTGAAGATCTTGATTTAGACATTGATATCGAACATGATTTGATTGCTTTAGCTCAATATCACGTTAACGAATTTGAAGGACGCTCTAAAATAAATCAAATTTTAGTAGATGAGTTTACCAAAGATGTTAAGGTCACAGAAAATCATAAAGTATTAGCTAGACTACCAATAAAAACTTACTGGACGACTAATTATGATAAGTTAATAGAATTAAATTTAGAAAATAACAATAAAAAAGTAGATACAAAGATGGTTCCCGAGAATCTTAGCCATACAATGACAAATACTGATGCTATTGTTTATAAAATGCATGGAGATAGCACCATGGCTCATCAAGCGGTTTTAACAAAAGACGATTATGAAGGATATGATTTAACAAGAAGGTTATTTAGTACAGCGCTGCAAGGTGACCTAGTTTCTAAAACCTTTTTATTTATTGGGTTTAGTTTTGATGATCCGAACTTATCATATATTCTTAGCAGAATCCGAATACTGTTAGGTGAAAACTCTAGAAATCATTATTGTTTTATGAAGAAAGTTGCCAAAAGTGATTACGAAGTTGAAGATGAGCATCGGTATGCGGAGGTTAAACAAGAATTAAGAATAAGAGATTTAAAGCGTTATAAAATTAATGTGCTACTAGTAGATCAGTATGAAGAAATTACAGCTATTTTGAACCATATAGAAAAGATTATTAGAAGAAAGAATGTATTCATTTCAGGAAGTGCGACAGTATATGGGGAATGGGAAGAAACGTCAGCATTTGAGTTTAGTACAAATTTAAGTAAAGCAATAATTAAAAATGAAAATAATATTGTAACAGGATTTGGCTTGGGAATAGGAAGTTCTCTGATTTCAGGAGCCTTAGAGGAACTCTACCAAAATAACTCTAGGAATATAGAAGGTAGGCTAAAGCCAAAACCTTTCCCACAAAACACTTCTGGAAAACTTCCACTTAATGAACTATGGACAAAATATCGCGAAGAAATGCTTTCCAATGTAGGTATTTCCGTCTTTATTTTTGGAAATAAAAAAGATAAAGATTCCAGTAAAATCTTAGAGGCTAATGGAATGATTGAAGAATTCAAAATTTCAACAGAAAATGGCACAATACCAATACCTGTAGGTGCCACCGGTTTTACTGCGCATACTTTGTGGAAAAATGTAATGGACAACTTCGATAAATATGTTGGTGTACCTTCTTTAAAACCTTTTTATGAGATTTTAGGCGACTCAACAAAGTCAAAAGACGAATTAATCGAAGCAATCATAAAAATAATTAATGAACTAGTAAAACATTAATTTTAAAAAATGCGATAGAGATTATGATTATTATTAAAAAACAATATAGAGAGAGTTGAATTATTAAGTAAGTAGTGTCTCTCTATAGAATTAGTTCACATATCAAACCTTATTGGAAGAGAGAAGCTTGTGGCTGAGCTTCTTCTTTTCTGTTGGAAATGCATATTTTTACGAACGCTTTGTTTATGGCATTCTAGAAAGGTTCTTACGCTTTTTTGGTGAAATTGATTGTGACCTTGAGTAAAAAATCAGGCCATTATTTCAAAATAGTTACCACTGGTAAAGAATCCGATTCTTCAATACTTGAAATCCAGCTCGTCCATACA
>NZ_JASISN010000037.1:0-7780 GCF_030063085.1 Planococcus sp. S3-L1
CACTTATTCTCTATATTATCTTCCCATTAAAGAGCTGGAATGACCCCGAGTAATGGAGGAAATATTTTTCCCATTTATTAGCGGAAGGTATTTCTTTATTTTCTTGACGAGTATTGAAATGGCTTATGAGGTTTATATATCGCAACTTATCGGAAGCTACTTATAGAGAAAAGGAGAGAAGAGGTTATGCGTAGCATATCTTTTCTCCTTTTTACTTGTGAATTCATTCTTTTACGAACAGTTATTTAAAATATGTTAAAAGGCTTAACTATTTTCACTAATTCACTTGATACTTTTATATACCTGCTATTAGAAAAAGAATGAAAGCTGTAGTTCTGATCACCTTTTGTATAGCTCTACTAATTTTTTACCGTCGGTTTCACCAAAGATAGTAGTGAGTGGAACTAAATTGATAAAAACATTTAAGTAAGATACGAATATGAAGCTATCTAAATAATGACGGAAAACTCCGAACTCATATCCAGTGGTCACATCCAGAACCAGTGCGCAAATTAAGTTAAATAGCACTCCACCTAAAAAGAAGAAGGACTTTTGAGTGGTGCTCATCCAGTTGATCGTATTTGCGACGACTCTTCCGCCGGCAAAATAAACATTTCTGATATTGAAGTTATTCTTTTTCCATAGAATTTTACCATTCCCAATACTGAACTCATTGATCTTTCCACCAAATAGCTTAAGAAAAAAGGCATGTCCGGTCTCATGAATAAATGCAACAAAAGGAAAAATAAACAAACCAATGATCATGAAGTTAACTAAAAAATTCATGTTTTATCTCCTTTTTCTCTAGATAAGCATTGAACCAATCTAACGATTGCTAGTTTGACCTTTCGTACGCATATGTAAATTGATAACATGATACAAATACGTATAACTAGAGAGTTGGTTTCACTAATTGCTTAGTTAGCTGACTGTAATTTCATTAAAGACAGCACAATTAGTTTACATATCATCAGTTATCGGAAGCTAACAAATAAAAAGGAGACACTCGAAATATTGCCGAATGTCTCCTTTTTATAATTAAAGCTTATACGGTTCGCCATAGTAAGACTCTGCCTTTGTAAGCAATCAAACTGACGATGGCCAATAAAATTCCGGATAAGATGAAGACACCCCGAATACCAAATGCATCTGCTAGAACACCCATCAAGAGGGAAGCAATACCGAAGGTTCCCGTACCAATTGCTCCGAGTGTAGTAAACACGGTCGGCAATTGAGCTTTCGGAACACTCGTCTGGACCACCGTCTGTTGCGGAATGTTCTTGATTTGGCCAGAAACCCCAACCAAAAAAGAAAAAAGCAGTGCCAACATTGGAAGGCTCGTCAATCCAAAGAAGATGGTGACCAAGCTGCTGGAGATGGCTCCGATAAAAATAAATTGGCTGAGTTTCTGTTCAATCCAATCTGAAAACCGTAGACAAAACAGACTGCCTGCGATCAATCCCAAGAAAAAGGCGCCGTTAATGAATCCCCACCATTTTTCATCTGCCAATAAGGCATCACTGACAAAGACATAGAGAATCGCAGCAATCCAAACCGTACCAGCAATCGTCTCTAACACATCCATCCAGACAATTCGCTTGAGTACAGGCGAAGTGGAGACGGTCTGCCATCCTTGGCTGATTTGTTTCCACTTTCCTTGCTCCTTTGATGGCGTAAAGTCGACCGTCTCCAAAAAGCTCAAAAGCAGACTCGAGACCAAAAATAAGCCGGCTGTTAACCAGACCAATTCATTCGCAGAGAGCCAAATTAATAACGAGCTGCCTACAAACCACATGGCAGTCTGGATTAATTGGGTAATGGTTTCCGTAATGCCATTCGCTTTCAACAGCTGTTCGCTTTTCACGTAATTCGGAATGAGCGACTGGGTCACCGGATTGGCGCAACCGTCCAATAAGGCAACTAGGCCAATAACCAAAAATAGGCCGTAAAAATTGAACAGCGAGAGTTGCGGCAGAAAGAATGCCAGCCCAATTAGCAACACCGTTTTCCCCATCTGCGAGCATGCCAGTAGCCATTTCAGATTAAATCGTTGCATCAGCAAAGGCGTCAAGGCGTTTGAGATGAACATCGAGCTGGTGATAGTGAATGGAACAAAAGCAGCTGCAGTAGCCGATCCGGTCAAGTCAAAAATAACGTAAATGATGCTGACGATGTACAAGACATCGCCAATGTTGGCAAGCGATTGCCCGGTCAGCAGTAAGTTGAAATTTCGATTCCGTTTCATTATTCAGTTCCCCCAAGAAGTCAATTCGTAAATGATTTCTACTAAAGGGGATGGATCAAATTGGACTAATGGTCATCTCAGCTGTTCCTTTCCGATTGAAGATAAATCTTGGGGGACTTAGATTTATCGAGAAGTTTGATTATTCCTATTATACGTGAAATTAGTAGAAAATAAATGGCGTTAAAAGAAATAATTGGATATAGTAAGTAGAACTACGCCATGTATTCCAAGGGAACTTAGTATAGACATCTCATTGCGAAGAGGATGTATTGAGGGATTTAAAATGGAGGGAACAGTATGCTAGCCTACCCGGTTTCGACGACGAGAAAAGAAAAATTAGAAATGATCCATATTATAAAAGAGAGACTGCTATCTGCCCATGGGGATGCCATCCTTGCCATCGGTGCTTATGGATCTATCGCTTTGGAAACGGATGGACCGTTTTCCGATATCGAATTGCATGTCATTACAGAAGGTGCCAGTCAGTTAGAGAGCCTGGAATTCATCTACGATAAATTCAAAATCGAACTCAGCGCAAAAGACCGCCGTACATTTATCAAGCAAGCAAAAGAAGTGGATGATTCATGGGCCATCAAGACCGGTGTGTTTATTCATATCCTTCCGATTTATGACCCGACCCATTTGTTCGAGGAAGTCAAAGTCCTCCCTTTTGAAGCATTGGATGCCATCAGGAGGGATGTTATGAAAGAGTTCATGGTCTGGGAGCCGTATGAAACCATTGCGAAAATAAGAAATAATTATAGCAGTGGCAACTTAAATTATCTAGACTTAGGAGCGAGGGATTTGCTCTGGCAAACGGCAAAACTGATTGGGCTTGCCAATAAGACCTATTACACTACAAGAGCCAGAACATTTGAAGAGTCGTTGGAAATGGAATCGATTCCTTCTGGATACAAAGAACTCTTAAGGTTCATTATGGAAGGGCAACTGCACGGCAAAGAAAAAATCTATCCCCTTTGTGAAGAGCTATGGACCGGCCTGAATGAGTGGTATAGCGATATGGGATTGGATTACCGGTTAAAGGAGCTTCCTATTTAATTTTTCAGAAACCAGAAGCCAAAAATGACAGTAGAAATCGTTTAATCAGTTTACATATGACCCCTTATCGGCAGTTACTTATAGTGAAAAGGAGAGAAGAGGCTGTACGTAGTGTATCTTTTCTCCTTTTTGTATGCGAAAGTGACCTTTTACGAACGCTTAATATCATAACTCTAACGTCGTAATGACGGTAGTTGGACTAATTATTAAAAGTGTCCTTTTTTTAGCCGATACGCCTTATGATAAACTCATGTTATCAAAAATTTCCAAAAGACTAAGTGAGGGAAATACTTCATTAAATAATTTCAAAAGATTACCTCCTAAACAGCGAGGAATAAAGGGGAAGCTAGATATGATTGAAAATGACGACCTTCTAATTAGACTTATGAACCGAAATGATTTTGAGGTAATGGTTAAATGGCTAAATAATCAGAGAGTACTGGAGTTTTACGAGGAACTACCTTCAAACTTTGATAAGGTGGAGAAGAAATACGGTCCAAGGGTTGAAGGAAAGCACTATGTTACTCCTTGTATTGTTGAATACAACAATCAACCTTTAGGCTATATACAATATTATGAAATTCAGGAAGATGGATTGAAAAAATACGATTTTACTTCAAATCAAAATATCTATGGAATAGACCAATTTATTGGAGAAACTACATTATGGGACAAAGGAATAGGTACTTCAATGATCTTAATGATGATAAATCATCTTAGAAGTAAAGGTGCCTCGAAGATAGTTTTAGAGGTGAAAAAAGATAATATCCGTGCAATTAAAAGCTACAAGAAATGTGGTTTTAAGAAGACCAAAGAAATTACCAATGAATTAAACTTGATGGAATACAATATGAACGGTGTATTGCATTGACAAGGGACTATATGAATCTTTCTAGTTTACATATTTCAGATTATCGGAAGTTAGCAACACAGAGAGAAAAGAAGCAACAGCAGATTATTTCTGCCTTTGCTTCTTTTTCAATTTATTGAAAAGAAAACTCAATAATAATCAAAACGATTTTACTTATGCTAACTCTTATGTTCATCTGGAATTAGCGTTTTCTTAGGTTGAAGGGACGCAATCAAATAATATATTCCGGGCAAGATAATAATTGCACCGATTCCAATATAGGTATGGCGAATATTTAGCGTTAAGAATGGCAAAGAAGCGAACAAGATTCCTAATGGCATGGTAGCCCGGAGGAACAGCAAGCGGACGGCGCTCAATTGCGCGAGCCGGTCTCTCGGAGCTTCCCGCTGGAAAATGGCGGCACTTTGAGCATTGAACAGAGGAAACAGGATTCCGCCGATCAATTCACACATCCATGCGAAAGGAACCGAGTGGACAAAATACAGCAACACAAAGGATAAGCCACCTCCAATCAAACCAACGTACATCGTTTGAGGGTTTTTTGGGAGTTTGGTCAGAAGAATCATTCCCAACACATAACCAATTGGAAAGGCCCCTTTGAAAATGCCGTATTCCCAGGTTTCACCTCCCAGTTCTCCACGAATGAAGGGGACACTCAAAACCAGTGTTGCACCCACTGCAAACTGAACAGTCGAAGACAGGAGCGTTAGCCGCAGGAGTTGTGGGTAGCTGAAAAAACTCTGGTAGCCCACTTTCATTTCTGACCACCAGAACTTCTTGGTCCAAACTGCCACTTTTTGTTTGCTGGATTGCGGAATGCGTGAAAGTGCCAGGAAGCTAAGGAAAAACAAGAGTGCTGAAATGCTATAAATCCACTGCATTGGCACCAACAGCAATAAAAGAGTAGTCACACCTGGCGCTAGAAAACCCATCAGCCGGAGCGTTCCATCCAGCAAGCCATTGGCATCGACCAATTCTTCGTCGGTGCAGATTTCCGGTAGCAGGGAAAACGACAGGCTGGCAAAGATGGGCTGCAGCAAGCCTAAGATACACTGCAGCACCACCAAACCGATGATGGTTCCTGTTTCCGTTCCCATCCAGAATCCGATTAAAGGCAACAGATAAGCAGTGCCTCTAATTAACTGTATATTTTTCAACATTTTTTCTTTGATCACATGATTAAGAAAAGGTGAACTGATGCCTTGCAACACCAAAGAAGGAATAAAGTACACGAGCCAGAGGATACCCATCCACTCCCGCGAACCGGTCAGTTCGTATAACAACAATCCATTGATAATAGCGCCGGCAGCCCCGCCAAATTCGGAGACGATTTCACCGATCCATAAAGATTTGAAAGACTTGGAATACTTCTTCATAATTCGGTTTTCATGTAACGGGTCAATTGGTTGGAGAACTCTTCAAGTTTTTCCAGGTTTATCGAATAAACCCCTTTCTCTACCCGAATGAATTTGGCGGCTTTTAACAAGGATAGCTGATGGTGAAGCGTTGTTTTTGATGTATTAAATTGACCACTCAACTCTTGAAGGGATAAAGAATTTTTCTGTAGTTGAAACAACAGCTTTAATCGCAGTTCATCTCCCAGTGCTTTATGACCGCGGATCAACTCATTTGAAGGAACGCCCGGTTCGAGCAGATGCTCTTCGTTAACTGGATAAAAGAAGAGTTTGGTGTCAGTTGTGCGAATCGTCAGCACCCAGGGACGATAGGAAACTTGCGGAATCAGTTTGACCGACCAAACTGACGGTTCCGGAAGGTACTCAACACCACTTGTTACCCGCTCGATTTCAGCTACCGAATTCAATGCATCCAGTTGGCGATGCTGTTTCTGTTCAAAGGCGAGTGCCTGGAGCCATTTCTCCCACTCTTCTTTCTTTGACAGCCAGTTTTCCCATTCTCTTAAAACACAGATCATCAAACTACTTGTGTCTGATGGTGAAAGCCGGTGAAGCTGGTGAATATAACCTTGTAGATACTCATGCCCTTGAAATAGATTCGCATACCTTTCCCATAAATCTGTTTGGTCGGGATCTCGGGCTGCTTCTATTCGTAATAGCTCAGATTTGCGGTCATGGTAAGGAAGGAGCCCTTCGTAAAAATCAGTCGTTGAAGCAGTGGAAAGTAAATTCGAAAATTCTTGAACCGAATCTGCAGAAAACTGATTTTGCAGGAGAATCATACCGTACCAAAGGTCTGTTTCTTCTATTTCTTCTAACAGCTGAACCAGTGAAGAGGGCATCACTCCTGCATCGGCTATCCACTCCTCATCCAATTCAAACGTGTGCCGGAGCTGTTTGTGTGTATAACCGGCGATTCCTAGTATCAATTCCCAGACTGGGGACTGTTCCACTTTCAGCTGAATGGTTTCGATAGGTGAAGCTGAATTCAACATTTTCAAAGGGATTCCTCCTAGGTCTTCATAATAAATTTATTCTATATTATTTGAATTATAAATTCAATAAAAATAGAATTAAAGTCTATAAAAAAACCTTTAGAGAGAAAGTATAATGTTGGATTTTAGTATCATTATTTATTTAGTTAACATATGACACCTTATCGGAAGTCCATAAAATCAAACTGGAGAAAGTGCTGGCCCTAAGCATCTTCTCTTTTTCGTTCATGTAAGTGTACTTTTACGAACGCTTTTTTAGTGAGAAACAATTTATAGACTCCTATCTATAAAGCACAAGAATGGTAAAATAAGTATTATAGAAGCGTGAATCAAAAATGGAAGTGAAGGTAATAGTAGAATGGCACATCCATATGAAAAATATGAAAATACAGAGCTATGGAAAAAAGTAAATCAGGTAGTAGATGAGTTAGTTGAAAATCAGGACATTGAAGAAATAACAAAGAGAGAATATATCGTCGGATATATCTGCAAGAAGCTCATAGAAACTGAGGAACCAAAATAACACAGAATATCAAGGGATTGAATGTAACTTATGTGCAGAAAAGTTACATTCAAATCTATGAAAAGCAATCAAGGAGTGTAGATGACATGGCGAAAAAAAAGAAGAAAGTAAAAAAAGAGAAAGAGATATTTTACGATTTCGATCCATATTTTTCAAAAAAAGCAAAAATGGAAATCAAAATCGATGAAGTGGGCGTTTCATTTGTCGGAAATTCGGAAGGATATCTTTCACTGTCCAGGTTCTTTAGCTATTTAGCAGAGGTCCATACGTCGATTCGAGAAGAATCTCCTCAACCAGAAGGAACAAATACGGTACAAGGATATGGAGCTTACCATTTCAAAGACTACGTAAGGGAAGAAAAAATTCAACAAGGGGACTACGCCTTTAATCCCGGGCCCATTAGCAACTTAAAGCCTGAGAATCATGAACAAGATGTTTTGTTTTGGTTGTCAGATGTAACGGGGCCAGCTTTTTGGCAAGAAGATGGAGATGCGAAAAAGAAAGAAAAATAATACGCTTTGAGAACGATTGAGAACGATGGAAACTGAATGTAACTTATTGTGAATTAAGTTACATTCAAAACTAGAAAAAGTAACAGTGAAATTACTAGAATAGTTCAACGGGAAGGACGTCTATCCTCCCGCCAGGAAGGAGAAATTTATGGTATTTGTT
>NZ_JASISN010000038.1:0-7724 GCF_030063085.1 Planococcus sp. S3-L1
TCCTCCGAATCTCCCTAACAGAGTTTAAAAGAATGCTTTTGTGCAGGTTATTCTATGTATTATTGCTTTACGTATTTTTTAATTCCTCTTAATTTGCTGTTGCTTTGCGGAAAATTTATCTGTAGAATTGTCAGTAATTAGAATATGAACGGAAAAAGAACCTCAACTGTCACAGTGGTGTTGGTCGCACCCTGTAACCGTCTCCCTATACTAGGTAGGAAAACACTTGTCGAAGTTCTTTGTCACTTCCTGTTTCGTACCTCTTATTTTACGAGGTAATGCAGTAAGTTTCAAGGAATATTATTTACTCCAACTTCTTTTTAGCTGATTTGAGTAAAAAAGACACTGTTTCCCCTTATGTTTATTGGGAAACGGTGTCTTTTTCTGTTCCTGAAAAGGAGAAATCTCAATGACACTTTTAACGGCGTATAACCAAGATGTACAGCGTTATTTCCAAGGCAGCTATTGTAATAAGATTCGCAAAGAAACCATTCTCTCCACGATTGAAGAGAAAGTTTTTGAGATGGGCAAAAGTTTTAGCCACTTATTTCCGAATAAACGAAAACAGGTGTTGGATGAAATCATTTATTTATTGAGTGGCATGGGCATTTGTAAAATTGGGGCTGAAAAATTGGCTGAAAAGGTCGGTTGTTCCACGCGAACCGTAAAAAGTGCCGTGGCTTCGATTAAAGAAACCGATCAACTGATTGTAGGCAGACTGGCAGATGGCAAAGCAGGGAAATACATTTTTGTGTACAAAGAACACCCGAATTTCAATCAAATTCTCAAAGAGGTCTTTTTCCTGGATTCACTGCCTGAAACACCTCCAATTGCACCTCCTTCTGCACCTCTAGTTGCACCTCTTCAAAACGCTGAAAGCGTTGAGACTGTAAGCTTAGAAGGGCAAAAAACGAGTTCTAACCATATTAACTCTTTTAATTCACTACAAGAAAAAGATATTATACAAGCGGTCATTGAAAAGGATGTTCAAGATTCAAGTCAAAACCGCGATGAAATGCGGAAGAAATTGCAAACTTATGACGCAAACGAATACCAACTTATGCTATTTGATCGAATTATGACATTTCCTTTCCCTGAGTCCATTAAAACCGTTGCTGGAACGATTGCTTTACGGGTTGGAATGGACTGTGACGCAAAAAAAGTGATCCAGGCGTTAAAATTACTCAATAAAATGGCGATAAATATGATAAATGGCGTGGAAATCCGCAATATTGTGGCTGTTTTCAGCGAAGGAATGATGAATCAGCGGTACGTAATGGTTCCAAAACCAATTGTTCAGCCGCCAACAGTACCAAAAGCTCCTTTCTACAACTGGTTAGAAGATCGCGGATAAGCGATGAAAAGCTTCAAGTTGACCAAGTAAACAAAAAAATTCCGTTTGCACGTCTTTGTTCGACATGCAAACGGAATCAAACTCGGTTTTAAGGCATTTCTACGCCCATAAGCGAAAAAAGGAACTTAACCCCAAGGTAGACCGGAACAACGAACACAGCCGTTCCTAAGCCGTATTTGGCGACGTCTGCCCAGTAGTTGAGCAACGCGCCTCTTCTAACGTTCTGGACCAAGGTCGCGCTCTTTTTCTCGAGGTCTTTCATGTTCTCGGTCATGGTGCGATTCAGTTGGTTCATGCTGTTGTTTAACATGCCCTCGATCTCGCTCATTTTCTGGACGGTCGTTTTGTTGTTTGCTGCCATCTCGCTCTTGCCAGTCTCCAAGTGCTGCAGAAGCTGATTCCCGTAATCGCGCTGCGTGCTCTCGAGCGCTTTCAAAATTGAAATCATCTGTTTCTGCACGTCCTGGCTGACTTTCGTGATTTTGGCCAGTTCGTTGTCCAGTGTCATTTGACTGGTCCCGTCCTTGTCCATGTGAACCCGAATGTAGCTTTTCATCAGGGTGTTGAGTTCGTTCGTTTCCTTCATCAGTTTTTCCAGTTCGTTCGAGTTCGGCAGAGGCTGCGTCTGATAGACTCGCGCTTCCTCGCTCTTGACCTCGTTCAATTTGTCTTTCAAACTCATGCGTCAACGTCTCCTTTTCGTAAGCTAAGCCTAGTTTTGTTCCCCGGACAAACCGTTCGAAATCGGGGTGCTTGAAGCTGATGTTTTTGGGGGTGATTTTGGTTTCAATGCCAAACTGCGCTTTTAACTGATGGGCGAGATCCGGCAGGCTATTCGCTTGGCCTTTGATGCTGTCGATGCTTTCGCGAATCTCGTCTTTCCAGCTGTCTTTGCCTTTTTCTAGCAATGCTTTTTCTGCGAGGGTATAGCGAATTTGGGCAGTAGGTTCTTTAACGATCGACAAGCCTTTTGCCAAACAAAGCTGGTCACTTTGTTCGCGAATTTTGTACAAGTCCTTCTTAGAAGATTGATACTTGCTGCCATTTTCGAAACTGACGGCATTAATGACAATGTGATTGTGAATGTGTTCTTTATCGGTATGCGTATACACCACGGCTTCATGCCCTTTGGCGATGTTTCGGGCTAAGTCCTGCCCAATTTCATTGGCCAGTTTCGCCGTCACTTCACCTGGTTTAAACGATTGAATCACGTGATGGGCTTGAATGCCTTCTGTCTTGCCCCAGAGCTCTCTGGTGGCTTTGAATTGTGCCTTGGCATATTGTGCCGGACAATCCACGCCGCCTTTTTCGTGTGCCCTTTTTTCGGCATAAGAGATTAGTTTCGTCGCTACTTTTGTATTGCCGAGTTGAATTGTTGCCATAACGCATGCAACTCCTTCTCTATGCGCTGCACTTCCTCTTTCGGAACCGCCGCCCCCTCATTGGCTCGCTTGGACAACTGATTGACGTTGTTTCCAATCGCGCGCAATTGCCGAGCCAGCTCAAATGCGCCCTCCCGATCAATCTTGGGAGGCGTCATTCTCGCCCCTTGTGCCTGCTTCTTGCAGAAGGTCGGCACACTCATTCCAGCAGCTTGAGCCATCTGCTCAAGTTGCTGGAATTCGCAGTCGTTCACCCGAAATTTAATCTGTCGATTGTCTTTCCTGTTCTCTCCCAAAAAGACCGCCCCTCCTTGTTCAATCTGTGATTGAAATGATGCTTCCTACTCGTTGGTGTGCTCCGAGTATATCAGCATCATAGAGGGTTGGCAAGCTTCGTAAATGGTACCCATTTACAGCTTGTTGGGGAGTCCCCCAATCCCCCAAAGACCTTGGGCGTTGCCCAAACCCACATGGGAAATGCTTTCCCTTGACCCTCCCCCCAAAACCCCAAAAAGAAGGTTTCCGGCACGCAGCTGATCGCTCGTTCCCGAAACCAAAAAGCAAGCCGATGGCGAAACGTTCTCACGTTTAGCAGCTGGCCCATTTAACCGAATAATCCCCTCCATCATCCGACCATTATTCTGGCGGCAGACGCCAACTAATTGCCAAAATCGCTTACGAGCCAAAACGAAATAAAAGGAGCTGTTTTTCATTTTTAGAAAAACGGCTCCTTCTTTCTGATAAAAATAGACGGCATTTTGTTTTATAAGCGAAACGTTTTCAGGTTGCTTTCGATTTGTTCCGCCGTAATGCCGATGTAGCGCAGGGTAATCTGCGGATGCGCATGGTTGAGGATGTTCTGCAGCTCGGCAATGTCCCGGAACTGCTTATAATGCCAGTAGCCAAATGTTTTCCGTAGGGTATGCGTGCCGATGCCATCCGGCATATCAACCATCTGTGCGGCTTTATTGAGCTGTCTGTACGCTTGGACCCTTGTAATCGAGTTTTGCCCTTTTCGGCTCGGAAAAAGCCATTCAGCCCCTTTTAACGTGCCAATATAGCCGTTTAACTCATCGTAAATGTTGCCGAGGTGAATCGTCCGGCGTTTTCCGGTCTTGCCTTCCCGAAGCGACACGACTTTCTTGCCCTGAATCTCACTCATTTTAATGTTTAACAGGTCCCCGACGCGCAGACCCGAATTGATGCCGAGAAGAAACAGAATGTAATCCCGTTCGCCGCACCATTTCTTCAAGCTCCATTTCATGTCCTCAATTTTCTCGAGCGATCGGATCGGCTGCACATCTTTAATTTCTTGCTGCTTGTTCATGCGATTCTCCTTTCAGTTGTGACGAAAAATGTTTTTATTCCTCGACCCATTCTTTAAATACAGTTAAAATTTCTTCTAAATTTTCTGGACCACCGTAACCGAGAAAGCAAAAATCACCTCGGTCTTGAACATAGTCAGTCTTACAATGAATCCAGTCATCTTCTGATCGTTCAATAGTTATACTTTCAAAGAATTTCTCTTGTACATTGGTATTCTCGACACTAACTTTTACGCTCCACCCAGGATTATCTAATGTTTCAAATTGAATTCCATATCCATGCTCCCAGTCACCGTCACATTGTTCAAAAAACCATTGTTGAATCCATTTTAATGTCTCCATTACTATCCTCCTTAGCAGATTGCTCCCCTATGTAGCTAAACGTTTTGTAAGTTTCCTGAAGGTCCTATGTAGCGAACTACTCAAGAGAATTTAAAGAAAAGAAAAAGAGCGCCGCCAAGGAAAAGCGAGCCCAGTAAAATCAGTGATCTGAATGTATCATTTTTTCTAGTATTTTTAGTTTCGCTCGATTTTCTCTGGAAGTCAATAGAACCAGGGTTTTGAATGTAACTTAATTCACAATAAGTTACATTCAAATTGTATTTGCTGATCTTATTATCATTAGTTACTACTCATTATTTTTTATTGGAGAATCTCCTTTTTCCCAAGTTGTTGGTCCTTCATCAACTGATATAAATTTATTCCAATACTGACCTGATTCTTTATCAAAAATGATGAGATTATTTTCATTCGCAGGAATTAATTCATATCTATGTTCAGCATTAGTGCTAATTGCTTCGGATTCTTTTTCTCCTAATGCCGTTACTAAAGAAAACCCTAAAATTGCAAATCCTATTATAATTGCAAGACCAATAATTAATGATGAACTGTTTTTCATTTTCTTCCTCCTTATTTTTTATAGCAATTTGAATGTAACTTAACTGCACTTATGTTACATTCGATTCCTTATTTTAATGGGTTTCTAAATTTGTTTAAAGATAAAACATCAGAAATAGGTTAAATAGAGCAATGGCACATATCATGCCAACTAACAATTTTATTCATAAGTCGCTTACAACATCCTTTTATATCCTAAACTCCATGGATGAAATAGAGATAGTAAGTAAAAGTCTTGGAAAACGAGAGATACCGAGATTGAGTACCTTTTGAACAGTAGTTTCTTTAGCGCTATCAGCTTTTGTATCATACGAACTAGGCAAATGAGCTTTTTCTATTTCCTTCTTTATTATGTCTATCTACATTCGAAGGAGAGGCAGATTCAATAGTTTCAAAACTGTTTTATACTTAGCGATTAAGAAAGAAATATCTTGAATCTAGAAAAGAAGCCCCATTGAAGATTTCAATGGGGCTTCTTTTCTAGATTCAAGATATTTCGAATGGTATTGATTATTTGTACGATTTATTTTTAATTGTAAATAACCACTCCACCTATTAAATCCACCGACTCTTTTTGACTTTTATTAATCAGTTGAATGGAGTAAGGAGAGTCCTCTGTGTAGAAATCTAAAGGGATTTTCAGGCTTTCAGTGAAGTTGTTAAGTTCTAATGAGCCGATTATTTCGCCAGTAGTATCAATCAAGTTCACGTTTAATATTTCAATCTCCTCGACAGGCTCAATGATTAAACTTTTGGGTTGATCAAAGATTTTTCCCTGGCCAATGCTGAGTTGATTGGAAAATGAACTTTGCCGAAAAACAAAAAGGTTGTGAGCACCGGCAACAGATAATTCCTTCACTTCTTTTTCAATGTCCGCAGATAGATTCAAGAGCAGACCGTTCTCATCGAAAATTTCAGCATATGGCTCGCCATTTTGGCTTTCTTCCGAGTCTTTGTAAATATGCATTTCAGTAATTAATTCTTTCAACTGTTCTTCAGAATACGATTGGATCGGTTGCTTGTTTTTATCGTACATTACAAGATAGGGCTTCTCTTCTATTTTCATTGCTGCTTTAGGTAGGCCAAAAATGTATTGATTCGCTTCGATTGTTTTTTGGGCACGTCTTTCGCCATCTTTCGCAAATACTGTTGGAATAACTAACCCAAAGGTAAGGAAAATCAGTCCTAAATTAAAAAAATGTTTTTTTTTCACAATATCACCTTCCGATTTTACTGAGTGGATAAATTATTAACTAATTAGTATGATTTAAAAAATTTATGCCAAATATTCTAGAGAAATATAATGTAGGAGGTGCTCTTTATTTTAGATAACATAAATGATTACTAATTTACTTGAGTTATTGATAACTTCTTCTTTTTCACTTCAAAAATTAAAATTTTTATGATAGAAAATAAACTTATTAAACCAAATAATAAAGTGAAAAGTTTGAAACCCGTAGTTGGGGAATTCAGCAGCAGTATACATATAGTGAATGAACCAACAGCTATCAGTCCCAAAAAGGTATTATGCAACCTTCGTGATTTTTTAATTACTAAAAATGCAAGTTGAAAAATTACATAAAAAAATGAGATTGTCATTAATATTGGATACAAAGGTTCATATTTTGCAGCATAGACAAAGTGATCAATTATCAAGATATCGCTAGAAGTAGTTATTTCTCCGTTAATCCAATTAGAGAAAATCGCAGTATATTTCCATTCTATGGAATCATCGCGTAGTTGACCGCCCTCATACCAACTAATCAATGAAGTAAAGAAAAATAACAGAAATGCTCCGATTAGCAAAATTACTTTTTTAAAAGACACGGTTATACACCCTTTCTTTTTAATTCATTGTTAGACGTTAAATTATTACTTAAGTTCCATAATATGATTACAAAAAATATAAATTTTGACATTTACTTTATTATTACTGTATCAAATTTTTCATATCCTCTAATTAATCTTCTCTTAAGTCTTGTGATAAGATAAAATCAATATAAACATTGGTATTAAAGCACTCTAATCATGATGATATGATGATAGATGAGTGAAGAGAGGTGATGATTATGACGGAAGAATGGTTTAGTGTGATTGAATTAGCAGAGAAAACCGGTATTGCTGAACCCAGCTTACGAAGATATATTACGAAGTTTCATCCCTATTTTATTAGCAAGGGTGGTAATCGTGCGAAGAAATATGATGCTTCCGCCATCAACCTTTTGTTAAGAATCAAAACCTTATATAATGCTGGATACGAAACTATAGGTGTACTAGAAATTATTAGACAAGAATTCCCCATGACTATTAATGATCCTAAGCATGTTGACACAACTGGAAATCCTACTGTGTCAGGATTAGCAACTACTGAAGATGTAGCGAAACTTAAAAACTTGTTAAATGATATGAATGAAAAACTAGTGAAACAAGAAGAGTTTAACACCTTACTCATTCAAAAGTTAGAGAATCAGAACCTTTTTATTAAAGACACGCTAAAAAACAAAACACCTTTATTGCTAGAAAAAGTGGCCATTGAAGAAGAAGTGAAGAAACCAGCTGAAAAGTCAAAAAAAGGGTTTTGGAATCGCTTCTTTAAGTAATTACTCAAAAAAAAACACCCGTAAAGGGTGTAAGGTAATTCCTCCGAATCTCCCTAACAGAGTTTAAAAGAATGCTTTTGTGCAGGTTATTCTATGTATTATTGCTTTACGTATTTTTTAATTCCTCTTAATTTGCTGTTGCTTTGCGGAAAATTTATCTGTAGAA
>NZ_JASISN010000039.1:0-5028 GCF_030063085.1 Planococcus sp. S3-L1
ACAGAACCATTGTTTTCAGCTCCTTTTGGGTGGGTGGGTATTTCGGAAGTTCTGTGATTGGTACTTCTTGTATACCCAGAAAACAATGGTTCTTTGCGCCGTTATCTATCTATTTCATATAGTAGGGGCGCGATTTTTTAATATTTCGTCCCAGGGAGCGAAACAATTTTCACAAAATTTATACAGATGAATAATATGAAAAAGCTGCACCTTCAACATAGACACAGCGGTTGCAGTAATGTCTATAATATAAAGTGTAGCGTATTGTCCGAATCTTTTAGAATTGTTTCTCTCTCTGGGGCGCGATTTTCCAAAGGATAAATAATTATATTTCTTTCGAAATTGTAATAAGTTACACAAAAGGCAAATGTGTCTCGTTAGTAGTTCTCGCTGCTACCATGCCTCGCTGATAAAATGTTGAACTAAGGTCTGCATAATGAGTAGTAGCCGGAAGTCTCGTTTTATTCAACGCATGTACATGCATGAAGGATAATGCATAGACATCACTCATAATTTGCTCAAAGCTCAATGCATTTGTTTTTTGAACCACTTTAATTGGAAGTGCCATACCGATTTTCTCCCTTGGATTCGTTGCACATAATAATGCCTCTTTGCCTCTAGAATAATAAGTGCCTTGACGTGTTTCCATTTTATTTTCTTTCGAATCGTAGTAAGCCATTCTACGTTTAGGTGATTTAATCACTTCTACAATGTCGAATTGAATTCCTTTTGCACCTAGCATCTCTGAAATTAACTCCGTGTTTTCTCTCCAAAAACCATCACGATGAATAGTTACATGTTTAGGCAATACATCAAATTGAACTTTATATTTATGAAGTACTTCATTAAGTGTATCTTTTAGAAGTTCATCACTAACTTTTTCTCCCGCATTTGCTCCACCAACTGCCGATTGCTTTATTAGTCGTCCATCATTCCCTATAACGTTAATAATACCTGCTGTGCTACGGCCTTTTTCGTGGCTGACATCAAGACCAATAAAACAGTCGGAATTTGTTTTTTTATTCAAAACCCAAGGCTGCATTCCACTCTTAACATACAAGCCTAATAATATATTGTAGAAAGTATAAGACAGGTTTCTATCATTTTGAACGCTTAACGCTATCCGTTTAACAGCTTCATCGTCATTTTGATTAAATGAAAGTTCCTTATTACTGGATAACATCTTATAAAATTCTTTTAATCGGTCAACAGAAATAACTTGAGAAGAAATATCCCAGTTTCCTCCGAATTGTTTTTTAAAAGGTTCATATAGTTCAAGATGATTCACACTCAGTACAGCTAAAACAGTCGTATTTTCAAATACTGCTTCATGCTCTTTTATCTGCCAGTCGAAATTCTTGAAAAATTCCTGGTTCAACTTACCACTTATACTCTTGGTTTGGTTACTAATATCAATTCTAACTCCATGTTTTCTAGCAATTTCTCTCAAAACACAGAAATACTTGTACACAAAAACCTTATCTATTGATTCACTTAGTGCTGTTTCATCGACAAAGAGACTTACTGTCATTTCCCCGCCTTTATAAATTTTTCCGTTCTTCAAACCATGTACTGGCCACTTTTGAGGCTTATCAAATAAGACACTTGAATCTTCTAATTTCTTTATTTCATAACCATTGTTTTCCGCTAAAAATGGTTCAGGAGAAAAGGTTAAGTACTTTACGCTGTTTAAAATATTCAATGAATCTTCCATTGTCTGTTTCATACGAAATAAAGGTTTAAGCTTTATCACTTTATTTACTGCTGAAATTTCATTCGCTTTCATTGATTTGTAACTGCACACAGGTTTTAAAAACTGTGCTGCCATCACAATTATTTTGCCATCTCGCGTTTTCACATGAGCAACTTTTGTGTTTTTCGAGAGTTGATCGATTTTAGACTTTTGGCCTTTTTGTTTAAAATATTCTACAATGGATTGATTCATTAAAGGAGAATTATCATAAACTCCATAATCAGCTAAATGATCAAAAAAATATGTGTAATTGCTATAAGGATTCGATGTATCTACTAATTCCAGTTGGTCTTTTATCATTTCATTGCGTTCAATCATTTGTTGAAGGGTGATAGTATACTCAAATTTATGAGTAAGATTAAATCCAATATGTATCTTGTTATCGATAATATTTACATGAATAGATAAAGCAGGGTAAACGAGTACTTCACCAGCTTTTTCCCCTTGTTTTTTCTGCAAATCATATCCTACCTGCTTTAAATCGAGACGATGGGTTCCCGCCTTTAATAAACTCGCTTTGATAAGTTGTTCTAATAAACCACTCTCAAAATTACTACGTTCATCAATAATGCGGTAGTCATATGACTTTGCTTCATAGCCTGCCATATCCTTGATCTCAGCAATAGCCATAATACTGCTTTCCCGGTAGACTATTACATTGTTTCTATTCTTCCATTTAAGTGTTCTGCAAATTTCTGAGACTCCTTTATATCGATCATCTTGATTTTCTAAAGGGAAATTATAAATGTGGACTTTAATGGTGTTAACTTCTTCGTTTGCAACTGCTTCTGTTACATAAGCTTCCATATTATCGCCTCTTTCACTATTATTTACCTAAATATACGGATTAAAAGTCAGAAAGTTTCATCAAATATTCAGAAATTTAATATTATATCAGATGTCGCACTACCTATTTTTGAGTTTCTAAACATAGATCAATCAATATTTAAATAGTTTTCTTTATGTCTTTCCTTAGGGAAAGACATGATTTCCACACAATTTATACAGCTGAATAATATGAAAAAGCTGCACCTTCAACATAGACGCAGCATATACAGCAATATTTACAATATAAATTGTAGCGTATTTTCCGAATCGTTTAGAATTTTTTCTTTCCCCGGGATGCGATTCATTAAATATATTTGCAAATCAGAGTTAGAAGGAGAAGCTTTCGCCCTGCCCACAGTTCCTAATTGTTCCCTGTGTTGCAAACAATTCAAACACAATTTATACGAATGAATAAAATCGAAAAACCACACTCGAAATGTTGATGCATCGAGTGTGGAAATGTATGGATTATAAATTGTCGTGTATTGTCAGAATCGTTTAGAGTTCTTTCTTTCCCTGGAACGCAGTTTACTCGAGAAACTGACTGATAAATCCCTCGGTACGATCCAAGCTATGAATGGCAGAATTCATAAACTTTCACCCTTGTTTCATAATTTCCCCTAGCACTTTATCTTCTTTGTAAATCTACAAGTTCTTTTATTCCAGTGGAACCGCTACAATGAATGTTTCCAATTCCAGTCTCTCCATCTTCTATATGTAAACAGTATTCACAAGACAAGCAATCATCGATAACGTTCGCATAAGGTTTTCCACGGTATACTCTTGATCGAATAGGACACCCATCGATGTGCAAAGCCCAATTGCGTTCGATTGGTTTTTTCACTTCAGCGAAAGTCAGTGCTCTCGCCTTATAAAAATCTGTTTTTTCATTATGCAGCCACTTTTTATAGCCTATCTCTTCAATCAGAATTAGTTCCAACTCTTCAACTGAAATTTCTCTTTTGATGGCACTTAAATCGATTTCGAGACTGGAAATGCCTAGTTTTTTTATTTTCGCTATTTTTGCTTCATCCGTTTTATGCGTCACAGTTACTTCTATCATCAAAGGTCTTCCTTTTATCCAAACGATGACATCGGGAACGATAGCATCCATTCTATATTCCAGTTTGACATCATCAAACTGAATAAGTCGTTCGTCTGAAATGAGCCAGTTGGGTCTATAAGTATTGAATTCCACCTCTACTTTAGGCAAAAGAATTTCCTTACGTCTTTCAAGGATTTCTTTAGCTGATAAATGCAAAGCTGTTTCCATCCCTTTAGCGCATTCTGCCAAATTAGCATGAGCAAAATGATGGACAGTCTTTTCTCCTTTTCTTGCGATTAAAGGATGCCTACAAGCGGGGCAAACGCAACCACATTTCAACCCTTTCTCTACCTCCGAGATATGCACGAGTTTCCCGTCTCGGAGACCATAAGGTAATTTGAATTTCATAGTTTCCCCCCAATAATTCCACAATATGTAATTGATTCTAATTAAATGAATAATACAGTAATGGCCGTGTTCGTCGCACCTATCCAAAAGGCACCGACTTCAGCCGCATGACCCAGAAAGAAACCATGGAATTTCTTTTGACGTTCAATCAAGTGCCTCGGAAAGTACTAAATTACAATACACCATTTGATGTATTCATGAATTTCTTGCCACGTTCGACTTGAATTGACAATTTACATCGCTAAAGTTCTGAGACTGGTATAAGCAATCTTGCTTTCGCCATTTCCTACTTTTTATTAAGTAGCGATTCACTAAGGACAATTTCTCTGCCACTCGTCAACTCACCCAAAGTAAAATAAGTATGTCCCTGAATAGGACCCGAAGTTCTCGGCAGATGGTTTAATTCTTTCTCTACATTTAATAAGTAAAACTTATATTCTTCTTTTTCTCCGAATCCAAAATCTGCTGCCCGTTCAGTGATATATCCTGTTACATCCCTCTGAATGTCTTTATGCAAGAATTTAATGGCTTTGTCCCATTCAGGACTAAATGGACGTAAAACGAATTCACATCGAACACTGTATAGGGTATCCATAATTCCCCCATTCTCCCGAATCGTTAAATACTGAGCATTCTTGTAAGATCGCGGGTGTGGATGTGCATGTATCAGATACTTTTTGACGATTTCTTTTGTTTTGCCACCAGGTACGGATAATACTTCTTTCATCTATTTCTCCTACTTTCATATATTTTAGAACTGCAGATTCTCAAATTCTCTAAACACTTTTTCACGAATGTCTTCTGGTGATGTTAAATCAAACAACGGTACATCTTTAGCTACCAGTTTTTCAAACCCATTATGTTTTTTCACGCGTGTTGATTAGCCAGAATCATCCAAATGAATACAAAAAGAGACACCTTTCTTGTAGACTGTAAGTGCGAACCAACAACTACAGGAAGAGGTGTCCCTTATGAAACAGAATACCATGTTCCC
>NZ_JASISN010000003.1:0-301812 GCF_030063085.1 Planococcus sp. S3-L1
CTTTCAGCGAACGCTATTGACCGGCACCTTACCGCTGATTTGGCTGGATGCACTGACGACGTTTCTCTACGAGTACTTTACGCTCAGCAGGAGCAGTCTGTCATTTATTGGTTAATCAACACGCGTGATAATAGAACGGATAAAAAGAGCTCAAAGGGGCTCTTTTTTCTTTGGAGGAGGGTTGTTGTGAAGAAAACAAAAGAAAAAAGGATTAATGGAAATGGTGTTATCCAGACACCATTTTATTACGGCTGGGTTATTGTCATTCTCGCAGGATTGTCTCACTTTTTTTCTGGACCTGGACAAACTTATTCAAATGCCATTTTTATTGATTATTACATAGAAGAATTTGGCTGGAGCCGCTCAACCGTGTCCGGTATTTATTCTTCAGCGACACTTCTTGCAGGGTTTTTATTGTTTATTATCGGTCGAATGATTGATAAAGTCGGTGCGCGAAAAATGGCAATTGCGGTATCCTTAATTTTAGCAGCAGCCAGTATATTTAATAGCTTTGTTATCAATTGGGTGATGTTGTTTATGGGGTTTTTCGCTATACGGTTGTTTGGTCAAGGATCAATGACGCTCGTACCAAATGCGTTGGTACCACAATGGTTTATACAAAAACGAGGTCGTGCACTTGGGTTAGCTGCATTAGGTGGGATGATTGGATCGGCTGCATTTCCGTTGATCAATGTTTGGTTAATTGAAGCATATGGCTGGCGGACGACTTGGCAAATTCTTGGCGCATCCATTGTCCTGTTTTTTACACCTTTAGCATTTTTCTTTATCCGAAATCAACCAGAAGATATCGGCTTGCTTCCAGATAATGGACCTCTAGTAAGAGATGAGGATCAACAAAAGCCGTTATCTTCAGATAGTAGTTGGACAGTAAAAGAAGCGAAAAAGACCCGCTCTTTTTGGCTCTTGTTGTTTTGTGTAGTGGTTCCTGCTTTGGTTAATACGGGAATGACTTTCCATTTGGTGTCTATTTTTTCAATTCAATCGTTAGCACCTGAAACAGCTGCGACTGTCTTGAGTTTAATGGCGATTATCGGTTTTCCAGTAACGTTTCTAGCAGGTTACTTGCTTGATAAAATACGTGTGCAGTGGATGTTAGCTTTTGTATTCGTTGGGGAAATCGCCTCAATTTTTTTATTAAAAGAAGCGGACCTGTTTTCAGGCGCGATTCTGTTTGCGGTTGTATGGGGCTTTATGTTGGGAATTGAACGGGTAACTCTGAGTGTTGTATGGCCGAATTATTTCGGTCGACAATACCTTGGTAGCATTACCGGTATTTCAATGGCCTTTATGGTCATTGGTTCTGCTCTCGGACCGTTACCGTTCGGCTTATTTTACGATTTCTTTGGCGGATATAAAGAAGTGTTATGGGCTATTATGATTTTCCCACTACTCGGTATTGTGGCGGCGTTACTAGCAAATCCGCCGGAAAAAGAAGGAATAGAAAACTAAGTTTAAAAAACAGAAAAGAGCAAGTGCTCTTTTCTGCTTTTTTAATTGCTTGCATGTTTTTTTTCAATGGCTAATAAAAAAGGGGGGGAATGTTGTTGGTTGATAAATTCGTATTTTAGCACATCAAACGTTTTTTGCGGGAGCGAGGAAACGAATTCCATAACAGCATCCCGTTCCTCACTGCCGCCTTCGTGTCCACTGTATACAACTACTAGCAATACGCCATTTATTTTCAAAAGGTCTAAACATTGTTTGAGAGCAGAGAGCGTACTTTTTGCTTTCGTAATAATGCTGTGATCGCCTTTTGGCAAATAGCCAAGATTGAAAACAGCAGCTGCAATGGGCTCTGACACATAGTCTTTTATTTTGGCATGGCTGTCATGAATAAGTTCGACGTGGTCAACGTCTTGCACGCGAATTCGTGTCGCGTCAATCGCTTCTGCTTGAATATCAAAAGCGAAAACTTTTCCGGTTGCTCCAGTTAAACCTGCAAGAAAGTGTGTATCATGTCCGTTGCCAGCAGTGCCGTCAATGACTATGTCTCCAGAAGAGACCACTTGTTCAAGCAATGATTTCGTAAAAGGCAATACACGTTGTACCGTCATGAAGTCACACTCCCTGTAGCCCGTTTACCTTGCCAACTTTCGCGGCGTGCGAGTTCTGCATCGATGCCGTTTAAGACTTCCCATTTGTTTGCGCTCCACATCGGACCAATCATTAAATCTATCGGGCCATCCCCTGTAATGCGTTGCACGACCATTTCAGGTGGCAACACTTCAAGTTGGTCGGCGACTAAGTTAATGTATTCTTGCTTTTCAAGAAACTCGACCATGCCTTTTTCATATTGCTTGACCATCGGTGTGCCTTTTAATAAATGCAACAAGTGGATTTTAATGCCTTGGACATCAAGTTTAGCCACTTCACGCGCAGTTTCCATCATCATGTCACGGTCTTCAAGTGGCAAACCGTTGATAATATGTGTACATACCCGGATGCCGCGCGTGCGTAATTTCGTTACGCCCTCGATATAAGCTTCAAAATCATGCGCACGGTTGACCAAAAGGGCCGTTCGCTCATGAACCGTTTGCAAGCCAAGTTCAACCCATAAATACGTTCGTTCGTTTAATTCGGCTAAATAATCTACGACATCGTCTGGCAAACAGTCCGGACGCGTTGCGATGCTTAACCCGATAACATTTTCTTGCTCAAGTGCCGCTTCAAACTTTTCTTTGATAACAGGCAAAGGGGCATGTGTATTGGTATAAGCTTGAAAATATGCCATGTACTTGGCATCTTTCCACTTGCGATGCATTTTTTCTTTGATTTGATCAAATTGCTCAGGAATCGAGTCCACACGGTCTCCGGCAAAATCACCAGAACCTGCGACACTGCAAAATGTACAACCGCCGTGTGCAACGGTACCATCCCGGTTCGGACAATCAAACCCCGCATCTAACGCGATTTTCATAACCTTAAAACCAAAATGATCGCGCAAATGGCGATTCCATGTATAATAACGTTTTCCATCAGATGAAAAAGGAAATTCTGTATTCACTCGTAACAACTCCTTAAACAACATTGTAGCATGCCGTGGAAACGATCAACAATGCTAGTGAAATGTAGCGCCGATATTTATGAATATTGCGTTTAGTGCGATAGTTTGTTTAAATTAGTTATGGAAGCGTTTTACTAATTACTTTTTAGTTGATGAGTCAGAGGAGGCATAATGGAATGAAACCGATTTACAGTTCTGCAAAAGAGGCAGTTGAACAAATTCAAGACGGTGCCACAATTATGGTGGGCGGTTTTGGGTTAGTAGGCATACCTGAACAACTTATTTTAGCACTAGTTGATAAAGGGATAACCAATCTGACCGTCATTTCCAATAACTGCGGTGTAGACGAATGGGGCCTGGGACTGCTACTTAAAAACAAACAAATAAAAAAAATGATTGGTTCTTATGTGGGTGAAAACAAAGAATTCGAACGTCAAGTATTGTCGGGCGAAATCGAAGTTGAATTGACTCCGCAAGGAACACTTGCTGAAAAAATGCGCGCAGGCGGAGCCGGAATTCCAGCTTTCTTTACACCAGCTGGCGTAGGCACAACAGTTGCAGAAGGCAAAGAAATTCGTGAGTTTGACGGCAAAGAACACGTACTAGAGCACGCTTTAAGAGCTGACTTTGCTTTAGTGAGAGCACATAAAGCCGATAAGATGGGGAACTTGATTTACAACAAAACAGCACAAAACTTCAATCCGCTTGCTGCAGCAGCTGGAAAAATTACCATTGCGGAAGTAGAAGAAATCGTGGAAATCGGTGACATCAATCCGAATCACGTTCAAACGCCAAGCATTTATGTACAAGGCTTGCTTCAAGCAGACCAAGAAAAACGCATCGAACGTCTTACAACACGCACTGTTTAAGAGAGGGTGGAGAAATATTGGATAAACAATTAGTCAGAGAACGCATTGCAAAACGCGCTGAAAAAGAAATCAACGATGGCGATTACGTTAACTTAGGAATCGGTATGCCGACTTTGGTAGCGAATTTCATTTCCGATAACAAAAGTGTTGTGCTTCAATCAGAAAATGGGCTTTTAGGAATCGGCCCTTATCCG
Source organism: Planococcus sp. S3-L1 (assembly GCF_030063085.1). Taxonomy (NCBI): domain Bacteria; kingdom Bacillati; phylum Bacillota; class Bacilli; order Caryophanales; family Caryophanaceae; genus Planococcus; species Planococcus sp. S3-L1. Next base: position 4,089 of record NZ_JASISN010000003.1, read on the forward strand.
ACTGAAGACAATGTAGATCCGGATTTGATCAATGCTGGAAAAGAAACCGTAACGACAATCCCAGGATCGTCTTTCTTTACCAGTGCGGAATCTTTTGCGATGATTCGCGGCGGACATATTGATGTCGCCATTCTTGGTGGAATGGAAGTAGCTGAAAATGGCGACTTAGCCAACTGGATGATTCCTGGTAAAATGATTAAAGGCATGGGCGGAGCGATGGATTTAGTGCATGGTGCCAAAAAAGTCATTGTCATTATGGATCATGTGTCAAAAGACGGGTCTGCTAAAATCAAAAAACAATGTGATTTGCCGTTAACTGGCAAAGGCGTAGTCAACAAAATCATCACAGAGCGTGCAGTGATTGAAGTAACAAAAGGTGGTTTAGTGTTGTCAGAGGTATTTGAAGGCTTTACTGTTCAAGATATCATCGATTCTACAGACGCACCGTTGAATACGGAAAACGTCAAAGTTTCTTAAGCTATTGCGAAAAAACAGCGCTTCGTCTAAAATAGAGACAATAACCAATGACAGTGAAGAGGACTAGTAGTTTGTGTATTTTTGACAGAGAGCCGGCGGTAGGTGCAAGCTGGTAAAATGCGCAAGTGAACTCGCCTTGGAGTCCGTGTATGTGAAACTAAGTAAGATACACCGTTTTCCGCGTTAAGGAATCAAGTTGAGCGAGCAATCGCTAATTTGGGTGGTACCGCGGGAAAATCCCGTCCCTTATTTTTAAGGGACGGGATTTTTTTATTTTGAGGAGGAATCGGAAATGACATTCAATCACAAACTAGTTGAGAAAAAATGGCAAAAATATTGGCAAGATAATAAGACGTTTAAAATGGTGGATGACCCATCAAAACCAAAATTTTATGCACTAGATATGTTCCCGTATCCATCAGGTGCTGGACTTCACGTAGGACATCCAGAAGGCTATACGGCGACGGACATTTTAAGTCGTGTCAAACGCATGCAAGGGTACAACGTTCTTCACCCAATGGGCTGGGACGCATTTGGTCTACCGGCAGAGCAATATGCACTGGATACTGGAAATGACCCAGCTGAATTTACAGCTAAAAACATTGAAACTTTTAAACGTCAAATTCAAGAACTTGGATTTTCATATGACTGGGATCGTGAGATTAGCACGACAGATCCGTCTTATTACAAATGGACACAATGGATTTTTATTCAACTGTATAATAAAGGACTGGCGTATGTTGACGAAGTAGCGGTTAACTGGTGCCCGGCACTCGGTACGGTTCTTGCAAATGAAGAAGTCATTGATGGCAAATCAGAACGTGGAGGTCATCCGGTTGAGCGTCGTCCAATGCGCCAATGGGTGTTGCGTATTACAAATTATGCAGATCGTCTTCTTGAAGATTTGGAAGACTTGGATTGGCCAGAAAGCTTGAAAGATATGCAACGCAACTGGATTGGTAAATCAGAAGGCGCAGAACTGGAATTTCAAGTCGCAGACACGGAACATTCTTTCCGCGCATTTACGACACGCCCGGATACGATTTTTGGTGCGACTTATGCGGTACTAGCCCCTGAACATAAATTAGTAGCTGCGATTACAACAGCAGAACAACAACAGGCTGTTGAAAAATACATTGATGACGTTAAAACGAAAAGTGATTTGGAACGTACTGATTTGGCGAAAGACAAATCAGGTGTATTCACAGGCGCTTATGCAACAAATCCAGCGAGTGGTGAGAAAATGCCGATTTGGATTGCCGATTATGTATTGGCAACTTATGGAACAGGTGCCATCATGGCGGTTCCTGCTCACGACGAGCGCGATTATGAATTTGCTCAGCAATTCGATTTGCCAATTGTGGAAGTTGTATCAGGTGGCAATATCAAAGAAGAGGCCTATGCTGGCGATGGTGAATTGATCAATTCTGATTTCCTTAATGGATTGAACAAAAAAGAAGCAATCGAAAAAGCCATTGCATGGCTAGTTGACAAGAAAGTCGGCGACAAGAAAATTACGTACCGCTTGCGTGACTGGTTGTTTAGCCGTCAACGTTACTGGGGCGAGCCGATTCCAATCATCCACTGGGAAGACGGCACGATGACACCGGTTGAAGAAAAAGATTTGCCATTGATGTTGCCGGTAACGACGGATATTAAGCCAAGTGGAACTGGCGAATCACCGCTTGCTAATATTACGGACTGGGTCAATATTGTTCATCCAGAAACAGGCATGAAAGGGCGCCGCGAAACCAACACAATGCCACAATGGGCAGGAAGCTGCTGGTATTACTTGCGCTTTATCGATCCAACGAATGACGAAATGTTGGCAGACCCAGAACTATTGAAACGCTGGTTGCCGGTCGATGTTTATATCGGCGGTGCAGAGCATGCAGTGCTTCATTTGCTGTATGCCCGTTTCTGGCATAAAGTGCTTTACGATATCGGTGTGGTTTCAACAAAAGAACCTTTCCAGAAATTGTTTAACCAAGGTATGATTCTGGGCGAAGGCAACGAAAAAATGTCGAAATCAAAAGGCAATGTTGTGAATCCAGACCAAATCATCGAAAGTCACGGAGCAGATACATTGCGCATGTACGAAATGTTTATGGGACCTCTTGAAGCATCAATTGCTTGGTCGACAAACGGACTAGATGGCTCTCGTCGATTCCTAGATCGCGTTTGGCGCTTGTTGATGGATGAAGATCAATTGAGTGCGAAAGTCACGGACACAAACGATGGCAAAATGGAAAAAGTTTATCATCAAACCGTGAAAAAAGTCACGGACGATTTTGAAGGGCTCCGTTTTAACACGGCTATTTCACAAATGATGATGTTCATCAATGAAGGCTACAAAGTCGATTCGATTCCGAAAGAATACGTAGAAGGCTTTGTGAAATTACTGTCGCCAATCGCACCTCACGTAGCAGAAGAACTGTGGCAGAAATTGGGTCATGAAGGATCTATTTCTTACGAAAATTGGCCGCAATTCGATGAATCGAAAATGGTCGACGATGAAGTCGAAGTTGTAGTTCAAGTAAACGGCAAAGTAAAAACTAAGCTGTCAATCGCTAAAGACAGCTCAAAAGAACAACTAGAAACAGCTGCACTTGCAGACGAACAAGTCCAGAAAGCGACAGAAGGTAAACAAGTACGTAAAGTCATCGTCATTCCAGGGAAATTGGTTAACATCGTAGTAGGCTAACAAAGAAAAGCGGAGTCTTCCGGTAGCTCCGACAAGCTTAAGGCAGACTGGCGAAGTGGCGTTTTGCCACACAGCCGGGCTGACTTAAGACTCGAGGAGCTGGAAGACAAAGTCTAGACAAAGAAAAGCGGAGTCTTCCGGTAGCTCCGATAAGCTTAAGACAGACTGGCGAAGTGGCGTTTTGCCACACAGTCGGGCTGACTTAAGACTCGAGGAGCTGGAAGACAAAGTCTAGACAAAGAAAAGCGGAGTCTTCCGGTAGCATTTATTAAAGCGAATAACAAAAGAGGCAGATCGGAGAAGTTCCGGTCTGCCTCTTTTGTGTTGTTACCAGTAGCTTGTTTGTCTTTATGAACGGCTTTGGCCAATTTTGATAGGACATAAGCTTTAATGTGATTTAATGGTACAAAAAATAGACTAAGGGCTTTTAAGAGAACGAGTGAAAAGCAATCACTTAGAGCAGGTTATTCAAAATAGACACTTCTTATTTGTTTGAAAACTAACTCTTTTTCTTTTTACCAAAAGCACGCCCAATTAACAAGGCGCCGAAAATGATGAGCAGTGGAAGGGAGTAGACTAGCAACAGAACATACTCGGTTACGTCACCCATAGCGTTTAACCTCCGCCTTCTCTTTAACTTTCTTTGGCAAATTGTGCTGCGCTTTGTCCGGCTACGTTGCCTGTGACTAATGCAGACGTGATATTGTAGCCACCCGTGTAGCCGTGAATATCTAAAATTTCACCACAGAAATACAATCCAGGTTTCTTTTTAGAAGCCATCGTTTTGGGTTCGATTTCTTTGATCGATACACCGCCACCCGTAACAAACGCTTTTTCAATCGATTGTGTACCGTTAACAAACATTGTAAAAGCGGTTAGCTGTTGAGCCATTGCGCGTACTTTGTCACTTGGCAATTCGGCACCAGTCAGTAATGGATCAATTTCTGCACGCCCCATAAGAAACAGCAACCAACGTTCTTGCGCTAAACTTTTCCAAACATTTTTCAATGATTTTTTGGGTTCGTCTTTCATCATACTGTTTAACAGCTGAAAGGCAGATTCTGCATTTTCATCTGGCAAGGTATTGATACGCATTTCAACTGGGTGACCACCATTTTTTTTCATTTCTTTGACAACGTATTGGCTACAACGCAAAATTGCAGGACCGCTCAATCCAAAATGCGTAAACAGCATATCCATTTGATGTGTGACAAGCACTTTGCCTTTTTTGTTTAATACGGTTACAGCGGCATCGCGTAAAGCCAAACCTTGAAGCTCGCGACTGACGATAAACGGTTCTTTTGATAAAAGGGGTACTTCAGTTGGATAAAGCTCTGTCACCAAATGACCTGCTTTTTCTGCCCACGGGTAGCCGTCTCCAGTAGAGCCAGTTTGTGGCACGGCTTTGCCTCCAACCGCTACAACTACTGCTTTCGCCGTATATTCTTCACCTGTGTGCAGACGAACACCGGTTACTTTTTCATCGGTCATTAATAATTTTTTCACAGGTGAATCCAATAAAATGGTGACGTTGAGTCGTTCCATTTCTTTAAACATGGCATCTGCTACGTCCTGTGCCCGATTAGAAACGGGAAACATGCGGCCATGGTCTTCTTCTTTTAGGGCAACACCAAGTCCTTCAAAGAAGGAAATAATATCTTCGTTATCGAATACAGAAAAGGGGCTATGAAGAAAACGTCCATTCCCTGGAATGTGTTTAACAATTTCATCGAGTGGCAATCGATTGGTGACGTTGCAACGTCCACCGCCAGATATAATTAATTTTTTTCCTAATTTTTTACCTTTTTCGATCAGCAATACTTTTTGGTTAATCGAAGCTGCGGCAATAGATGCCATTAAGCCGGAGGAACCTCCGCCTATGATTATAACGTCATACATAGAATAAGAACTCGCTTTCGTTTTTCTCTCAAGTATACACGATGCAGCGAAACACGTTGAGTAATTTCTTCTATAGGTGTAAACTATCGTGTAGATTGTTTTTATCACGAACAAGTCAGGAAGTGTAAAATGTCATCATTAATTAAAGGTACAGCCATCTTAACCTTGGGTCTATTTTTATCGAAAATCCTTGGCGTTCTTTATATCATCCCGTTTTATAGCATGGTAGGAAAAGACAATATCGGACTTTATCAATATGCGTATATCCCGTATAACTTGATGCTGGCACTGGCTATTTCCGGTGCACCGATTGCGTTCTCGAAATTTACCGCGAAATACAATTCTCTCGGTGATTATGAAACCGGCAGGCGATTATTAAAGTCAGGTCTTTTGACAATGATGATTACTGGTTTTGTGTCGTTTCTTTTACTTTACATCTTCGCAGAACCACTAGCGCGCATCACCATTTCTGAAGATGAGCTTATTTATTCAGTAGGCGACATTACTGAAGCCATTCGCTGGGTCAGCTTTGCATTAATTGTCGTGCCGTTTATGAGTTTGTGGAGAGGATTTTTCCAAGGCTATAATTACATGATGCCGACCGCTGTTTCACAGTTAGTGGAGCAAATCGTTCGTATTATTTTCCTGTTAGGCGGATCTTATGCAGTAATTTATATCTTCGGAGGTACACCAAAAACGGCGATTCAATTTGCTGTGTTGTCAGCTGCAGTTGGGGCACTTGGTGGTGTTGTGACGCTAGCCTATTTCTGGAAAAAGAAAAAGCCTGAATATAATCGTCTGTTAGCGAACTCCGTTGAATCGTACGATGTAAAGTTACGTGATATGTACAAGGAGATTTTGATTTACGCGGTTCCAGTTATTTTCCTAGGAATTGCCAATCCGTTATTCCAATTTGTTGATTTGATGACATTTAACCGAGCGATGAGCTCGGGTGGGAATGTCTCTGAAATCGATCTTCTTGGAATTTTAAATTTGACTGCTCATAAGCTAGTCATGATTCCTGTGATGCTCGCAACTGGCTTTTCAATGGCATTGATTCCATTGATCACCAAACATTTTACGCGTCGTGAATATCTTCAAGTATCGCGAACACTCGATCAATCAATACAGTTACTACTATTCTTGACATTACCGGCTGTTATCGGTATGACGATGCTGTCTGATGAGTTATACCATGTCTTTTACGAGGTCAGTGATGTTGGATCTGAAATCCTGGCACATTATTTACCAGTAGCAATTTTATTTTCGGCTTTCCCAGTCACCGCTTCTATTTTACAAGGGATTAACAAACAAAAATGGATTATTATCAACTTGTCGATAGGTTTATTATTAAAAGCAGTATTAAATACACCGTTGATCGAACGCTTTGAAACAGACGGTGCTATTGCTGCAACGATTATTGGCTATTTAGTAGCGATTGGTATGAACATGGTGGTCATCGCTAAAACCATGAATTACCGTTCGCAAATGGTTGGAAGACGTGTTATTTTAATCGTCATCTTAAACGTGATTATGGCGGGAGCGGTTTTCTTAGCGATGTCGGGATTAGATCTATTTATAGGCATGGACAATAAATTATTATCAATGTTGCGCTTACTTTTAGTTGGTGGTGTGGGAATAGTTGTTTATGGTTATCTTGGACTGAAAACAGGACTAGCACAAAAGTTAATGGGATCAAAAATAACGAAAATTTCTCGGAAATTAGGCTTTTAGGAGTGACACAATGCGCATAGATAAATTCCTTTCGAATATGGGTTTTGGCTCTAGAAAAGAAGTTAAAATCCTACTGAAATCAACTGCAGTGGAAGTGAACGGGGAAATTGTCCGTGATCCAAAAATACATGTAGATGAACAGACAGATCAAGTAGCAGTAGAAGGCGAAGCGGTTGTTTATACTGAGTTTATCTACTTGCTGATGAACAAGCCGCAAGACGTCATCTCTGCAACCGAAGATAAATACGACCAAACGGTAATCGATTTATTGGGAGAACAAGAACAGCATTTCGAGCCGTTTCCGGTTGGGCGACTGGACAAAGATACTGAAGGTTTTTTGTTGCTGACGAATGACGGCAAGTTAGCCCATGAATTATTATCACCCAAAAAGCATGTAGACAAAACTTACTTTGCAGTAATTGAAGGACAAGTCACAGAAGAGGATGCAGAAGCATTCAAAAAAGGTGTAGCGCTCGACGATGGTTACGTGACGAAGCCAGCTAGTTTAAATATAATTGAGACTGGTGCCGAATCTAAAATCGAATTGACGATTACTGAAGGCAAATTCCATCAAGTTAAACGGATGTTCGAAAGTGTCGGCAAGCGGGTAGTTTATTTGAAACGTTTGTCGATGGGACCTCTGAGTCTTGATCCAGAGCTTGGTCTTGGAGAATACCGTCATTTAACGGAAGAAGAAGTAACTAGTTTAAAACAAAGAAAATGACCGCATAGCTGCGGTCATTTTCTTCGTTTAGGAAATTGTTTAAGACGTCATTTTCACTTTCCGTTGCGTCGTTGTCCATTTGCCTCGAGTTGGGCTGGTCACCAAGTCGTTAAAGGCTAACACATTCAAATCTCTTTGAATGGTGCGAGGAGTGATGCCGAATTCATCGACAAGATCTTGCGTCGTTACAGTCCCGTTGTCGAGAATGTACTTATACATATCTTTAATTCGAATGAGCATGCGATCGGTTGTGGGTTTCATAATAATAGAACCACTCCTTCATCTTTTTTCCCATTGGCAAAGACTAGCGGACGATAGGCTGAGATTTATACAGCTGGTTTATGATTGATGCCAAAGACAGCCCCTTTTCCTAAAATAGTGTGTCAATTTGACTAGTCTGACAATTCCAGTATACCGGAAAAACATATCGAATTCTAGGATTTCCCTCTATCTTTACACAAAAATAACAATAGAAAGACAGAATTTTTTATGCAAATTGTCACAAATTCTTTAATTTGATGGAAAAAGGTGTACAATAGCCATAACAAAAAGGAGTGTGAACCATGGATTGGCTGCTAGAAGCTAACAAACGCAAAGAGACCATGCTGAGAGAATTACAGGAATTAGTGGCGATTCCCAGCGTGTTAAGTGACGACACAACACCAACGGCTCCTTTTGGAAAAGAAGTTAAACAGGCATTGGATTGGTTTTTAAAAAAAGGAAAAACTCAAGGCTATTCAGTAAAAAATGTAGGGGACATTGGAGGGCATCTTGAGATTGGGCAAGGTGAAGAATTGCTCGGTATTTTAGGGCACGTTGACGTTGTGCCAGTGGGAAGTGGATGGACAAAAGCTCCATTTGGTGGAGAAATTGAAAATGGTCGACTTTATGGCAGAGGCACGATCGACGACAAAGGTCCGACAATTGCCGCATGGACGGCTTTGAACATGGTAAAAGAAGCAGGCGTAGAATTTACAAAACGCGTGCGGTTGATTATTGGAACCGATGAAGAAAGTGAGTTCCGCTGCATGGATCGTTATTTTAAAACAGAAGAAATGCCCTCTATTGCCTTTACACCAGATGCGGATTTCCCAATCATCAATGCTGAAAAGGGGATCGCAACCTTGGTGTTTTCAACATTTTCCATGCATGAAGATGCGATTTTAGAATCTTTTATTGCAGGTCATCGAACCAATATGGTGCCTGACCAAGCAACCGCCATTTTAAATGGCCAACTAGCAGAATGGCAGGAAGATTTTAAAGCGTTTTGCAAAGAACACAATGTTACAGGAGTCGTCGAACAGCATAACGGCTCGACCGAGTTGACGTTAAATGGAAAGTCAGCCCATGCCATGGAGCCTGAAGACGGTGTCAATGCAGGGGTTTTACTGGCATTATTTTTGAAAGATCGCTTAGAAGGCGATGGCCAGAAATTTGTGTCATTTGTCGCGGATACGTTTTATCAAGATTCGCGTGGTCGCAAACTGGGACTGGAGTTTATGGATGAACAGTCAGGAGATACGACATTTAACGCGGGAATTATTCGCTTTGAGAAAAAGAAAACAGCGATGATTACAGTCAGCATGCGGTATTCCATTAGTTATCCATTTGAAGAAAAAATCGCGGCTTATCAACTCAAGGATTTTGTTCTGGACATTGCGTCCAATTCTCCTCCTCATTACGTGGATGGAAACGATTCATTTATCAAGACGCTACAAAATGCCTATGAAAAACAAACAGGCGACAAAGCAGACCTTCTTGCTATTGGTGGGGGCACATATGCGCGCGTACTTGATAAAGGTGTAGCATTCGGTATGCTGTTTCCAGGTGAGCCGGACGTTGCGCACCAAGCAGATGAATTTGTCGATATCGACAATTTAGTTAAAGCAACTGCAATTTACGCAGAAGCAATTTATCAATTGGCTTGTAAAAAATAAGGGAAGAGGGATTAGCTATGGATTTGATATTGCATAATGGTGAGTTTATTCGTGAAGAGGATTTGGTGATTTCGAAAGAAGATCGTGGCTATCAGTTTGGAGACGGTATTTACGAGGTCATTCGTGTTTATGACGGCAACTTGTTTACAGCAAAAGAACATATTGACCGTTTCTATGAAAGTGCTGATAAAATCAAAATTGTTATTCCCTATACAAAAGATGTTTTTCATAAAATGATGTATGATTTTGTGGAATTGAACATGATTGATAACGGTCAGGTATACGTTCAAGTTACGCGTGGCGCTGCAGAACGACAGCATCAATTCCCAACACAAGCAAATCCTGTGATTACCGGCAATACGAAATCAGTGGAGCGTCCAGTTGGGAGTTTAGAGTCTGGAGTAACGGCGAAGTTTATCGAAGATATTCGTTGGTTGCGTTGTGACATTAAAAGCTTGAACCTGCTCGGCAATGTACTAGCGAAACAAGAAGCTTATGAAGAAGGATATTTTGAAGCGATTTTGCATCGTGGTGAAACCGTGACAGAAGGCTGTTCATCGAATATGTATGGCATTAAAAACGGCATCCTTTATACCCATCCTGCTAACAACCTTATTTTAAATGGCATTACGAGACGTGTAATTCTTGAATTATGTGAAGAGTTGGAAATTCCAGTAGAAGAAACACCTTTCACAAAAGCTCAAGCACTTGAAATGGATGAATTTATCATGTCTTCAACGACCACTGAAGTAATGCCAGTTGTCGTAATTGGTGATAAAAAAATCGGTCAAGGTGTTCCTGGAGAATTGACGCGTAAATTACAGGCCGCTTTTGAAGCGCGCATTGGAGTCGGCGTAAAATCGTAATCCATCATTTATCAGAAGAAAAGTGATTGGCTCAAGCCAATCACTATTTTTTTGTATCCGTGCACATGGTAAACTGAAGCGAGGTGACGTTAAATGAAACCACATTACTTTGTGGGCATAAAAATTCCACAGAACATTGCAGAGAACTTAGTTGCAGAACGAGACAGTTGGAAGTTGAAAAGTCATAAAAGGCAAACCCCAGCTCAAGATATGCATATTACCTTACTGTTTATTGGCGAAGATGTGAATGGCGAAATAGATCAAATTGAAAAACTACTAGCCAGAACCAATCAGCAGCCATTTAAACTAACAGTGAATGGCATTAAGACTTTCGGTAACCCGGTAACTCCACGTATAATTTATGCCTCTCTTGAAAGTTGTGAAGAATTAAATGTGCTTCAGCGACAAATTGTCCATACTTTGGATTCGCTACAGATGAGTCCCAACCTGAAAGAATTCGTGCCGCATATCACATTGGCTAGTAAATGGGCAGGAGGCGTGCCTGCAGAACCGCAATTTTCAATTGATCAGATGCAATTTGAAGTGACGGAGTTTTCACTGTTCCGAATTGCAATGAAAGAAATACCACGTTATCAAAAGATCTTCGATTATCGGCTTTAAAGACCCATCTAATACATCCGAAGGCGAGTGTTTATGAAAATAGTATTTATTATTAATCCTGCAGCTGGGAATGGTCGAGCCTTGAAAAGATGGCGCCGCTTTGAGAAAACAATTCAGTTTCCATTCGAACAAGTCGTCACTACATATTCTGGACACGCCTTAGCTATTGCTGCAAACTACCGGGAAAGTAAACAAGTTGCTCTCTTAATCGGCTTTGGTGGAGATGGTACGCTGCGTGAAATTATTGCAGGTGCAGCAGGATCTGAAAAATTGATTGTTGGTTCAATAGCAGCAGGATCAGGCAATGATTTTGGACGTGCTTACGGCACTTTTACAGATGCGCAGGTAATTGAACAATTTCTTCACAAGCCGTTGCCCAAACGGCAAGACCTTGGTGAATTCACTAACGGCAAAGCTTTTCAGTTTGTTAGCAGTTCAGGTATCGGCTTTGATGCAGAAATATCCATTTCGGTTAACCGGTCACCTCTTAAGAAAAAACTAAACCAACTGGGTCTAGGGAAATTAGTTTACGTTGTCTATGTCATCCGGACTTTATTGAAATTCGAGAAGTTTACGTTGTCTGTAAAATGCGACGGTAATCTAGTTACTTACAAAGACGTTTGGTTAGCGACTGTCAACAACCAACCTTATTTTGGTGGGGGCATGAAAATCTCGCCTTCCTCAAAAACGGACGATGGTTTACTTGAATTGACGGTCGTTCACAAAATTTCCCGTTTGAAACTATTGCTGGTTTTTGGTACGGTATTCAGCGGAGCACATACACGTTTCAAAGAAGTTATTCAAATGAGCAGCACAGAATTTTGGCTCTCGACCGAAAAGCCAGTATGCCGTCATGTAGATGGAGATGATGCTGGCATGAGCCCAGCAAACGATTTAGTCAGCTACACAGTAAGTCAAACCGATTGGCAATCAATAAAATTAACCGACTATATAAGTTGAATTAAAAGGAGTTTTAAGTCAATAACAGTTGCCGATGACAAAGTACGCTTCGTGATGCAGGTACTGGTTTGCGACAGGTTAGAATTACTAGCTCAGCTTATATAAATAGAAAGAGGATGAAACATGAGATCACGTTTTAAACCATGGGCAGCAGATTTGCTCGATAATCACCCGGAGATTGTTATACCAGATCCAGAACAACAAAAAGGCAAGTGGAACGAAATTTTTGGCAATAATCAGCCGCTTCATATCGAAGCAGGGACCGGTAAAGGCCGCTTTATTATTGGAATGGCAAAAGCAAATCCAGACATCAACTACATCGGCATTGAACTGTTTGATAGTGTCATCGTCACAGCTCTTGAGACAGTTCTTGAACAAGAAAACGGCGTTCCAAACTTACGTCTTTTAAAAGTTAATGCAAAAAAAATTGCTGATTATTTCGAAAAAGGTGAAGTGGACAGACTCTACTTAAACTTTTCAGATCCGTGGCCAAAAACACGTCACGCAAAACGCCGGTTGACACATGAATCATTTCTTAAATTATATGAAGCCGTTTTACCTAAAAAAGGCGAAATTCACTTTAAGACTGACAATAGAAACCTGTTCGAATATTCACTCACGAGTATTTCTGAATATGGTATGTTATTAAAAGAGGTGTCATTGGATCTTCATGACAATGAGCCTGAATGGAACATTATGACCGAGTACGAAGAAAAATTCTCGAAAAAAGGCCAACCAATTTACCGAATGGAAGCACAGTTTTCAGGTAGTTGATCATAATAGGGGGGATAAGGGAATGCAGAAATTTCAATTTCACGAGATGAACTTAACTTGGCTTGATGGGGGCACGACTTTTTTAGACGGCGGTACGATGTTTGGGGTAGTACCGAAAGTCATTTGGTCAAAACGTTATCCAACCAATGAAAAAAATCAAATTGAATTACCAACACATCCTATACTTGTCCAGTTTGAAGGTCATAATATACTGATCGACAGCGGTCTTGGTGATGGCAAATTGACAGAGCGTCAGTTGCGAAACCTAGGTGTTTCTGAGCAGTCGCGAGTAGAAGAAGATTTGGCGGAGCTTGGGCTAGCACCTGAAGATATTGATACCGTCTTAATGACTCATCTTCACGGCGATCATGCAGCGGGGTTAACGAAATGGCAAGGCGAAGAGCTGGTTTCTACTTTTCCAAATGCTAAAATCCACGTATCAGCAGTAGAATGGAATGAAATGCAACATCCGAATATTCGCTCACGAAACACTTACTGGAAAGAAAATTGGCAACCTATAGTCGATCAAGTCGAAACTTTTGAAGGTCAAAAAACCTTGTTCGATGCTATCACGCTCATTCATACCGGAGGTCATTCAGATGGCCATAGTGTCATTAAAATGACTAGTGGCCATGAAACGATTTTGCATATGGCCGACATCATGCCAACTCACGCGCATCAAAATCCATTATGGGTGTTAGCTTTTGATGATTACCCGATGGATTCAATTTACGCAAAAGAAAAGCTGATGAAAGAAGCATTGGAAAACGGCTATTATTTTAGCTTTTATCACGATGCGTATTACCGCATTCTGAAGTGGAGTACAGACGGCAAAGAAATTGTCGAAGCACTAGAGCGGAAAGAAAAAATTCTATAAAAAAAGGAGCCTATGGGCTCCTTTTTTTATACTTGTTTTACTTCGATCACTGCACCGGTAAAAGCATCAGCTAAAAATTCGAATTGTTGAAGTTCATCTTCTTTATGGCGAGTAATACCGCCTTTATAGACTTCAGTTGTTAATGCATGCTGCTTATAAGGCTCGGTTTTCATAAAAATCCAAGAACCATCAATAGGGCCTTCTTCTTTAAATGCAGATTTAACTTCTTTTAATACGTCATCTGCTGGATATAGCTTTTCTGTACGATTATAGACTTCTTTTGCTAAATACGAAGCTGCGATGCCTGTAGCAAATCCAATAAGTAAATCACGATTTTTCACTAAAATCCCTCCTCTGCTTAGTGGATAAATTGTACCATAAATATTTTGAAGGACGAAATGAAAGCTTGAAAGTCTAGTTATTTTAAAAAAGAGAGTATAAAACTGGAAATTATCTGATAAAAGCACTAAACTTGATAAAGGTAAATGAATTAGGGGGAATTTTAATATGCATACGGAAACTCTTGAAATGTTTAAAATCTTAACCGAACTACCAGGAGCACCAGGAAATGAACACGCTGTCCGTAAATTTATGCGACAAGAGCTGGGGAAATATGCTGACCGCTTGCTTCAAGACAATTTAGGAAGCGTTTTCGGCGTTAAAGATGGTCAAGAAGACGGCCCGCGTATTATGGTTGCTGGTCATATGGATGAAGTGGGATTCATGGTCACCCAAATTACCGATAATGGCATGATTCGTTTTCAGCCTTTAGGTGGCTGGTGGAACCAAGTGATGTTAGCTACGCGTGTAGACATCATGGCAGGCGACACGGTAATTCCAGGTGTGATCGGCTCTATTCCCCCACACTTATTAAGCGAAGAACTTCGCAGTAAGCCAATGGACATTAAGAACATGTTGATTGATATTGGTGCCGATGATAAACAAGACGCACTGGCACTTGGCATCCAACCTGGGCAACAAATTGTGCCATTCAGCCCGTTTACTCCAATGGCTAATGATAAGAAAATTATGGCGAAAGCATGGGATAATCGTTATGGCTGTGGCTTAGCGATTGAACTTTTAAAAGAACTAAAAGATGAAAAATTACCGAACCAATTGTTCTCAGGCGCTACAGTGATGGAAGAAGTTGGTTTGCGAGGAGCACAGACAGCAGCAACGATGATCAAACCAGATTTATTTTTTGCACTAGATGCCAGTCCGGCCAATGATGCAACAGGCGATAAAAATGAGTTTGGCCAGCTTGGTCAAGGGACATTATTACGTATTCTAGACAAGAGCATGGTCACTCACCGTGGTATGCGTGAATTTATATTGGATACAGCCGAAACACATAATATTCCGTATCAATATTTTGTTTCACAAGGTGGAACAGATGCAGGACGAGTACATACAGCCAATGAAGGAATTCCAAGCTCAGTAATTGGAATTTGCTCTCGCTACATTCATACTTCAGCGTCAATCATTCACACAGACGATTATGCAGCAGCTAAAGAATTATTAGTGAAGCTTATAAAAGCGACAGATCGAACAACGCTTGAAACCATCCAAAAAAATGTCTAAAAAGTGCCTGCAGGGCTCTTTTTTTGAAGGGAATACTATTGATGAGAAAAAATCGTGTAGCAATTGCATCAAAAAATCCTGCGAAAATTACGGCAGTGTCAAATGTATTTAAAAACCTAGAGTGGGCTGTTGATTTATCCGCTGTAGATGCTGAATCGGAAGTTTCAGCACAGCCTTTTTCTCAGCAAGAAACGCGTCAAGGAGCAGTTAACAGAGCCAAAAATGCATTAGGAGATCAAGATTTTGCTATCGGGCTAGAAGGCGGAGTATATGAAGTTGAAGAGATTTTATACTTATGCAATTGGGGGGCGTTAGCAACTCAAGACGGACGTTTGTTTACAGCAGCGGGTGCTCAAATTCCACTACCAGAGGAAATTGCAGCAGGTCTTCGTTCGGGTACTGAACTTGGTACAATCATGGATGACTACGCCAACGAAAGTGGGATCCGTCATCATAAAGGAGCCATTGGTATTTTAACGGATGGCCTTGTTAATCGAGGAGAAATGTTCGGTCACGTTGTTAAATTATTAATTGGGCAGTATCAGAGAGACGGCGATTAAGTTGCATGTCTTTGAAAACACCTTTAAAATAAATAGCAGTGATGTCAGGGGGAATGTGCGTGCCTCGATATAGAAGGATTTTTATGCTGGCTGTGCTGCTAGGCCTATTGTCTGGCTGTGCGGTAGCGCCGGAAGAACAGGTTTTACAGGGAGTATCGAACGCACGGGATGCGTTTCAGGCAAAGCCGGAAAATCCCAATGAAATGGTTGGGCAAGTCGATTTGTTTGTACCAAATGATTACGTTATTGAAGAAACAGCGGATGAATTCAACCGCTTAATCACAAATGGCAAAAACTCTTTTGCTTTAGTCATTAATCCGAACGAAAAAGCTACAAGTACTTTCTTCTATGATTTGCAAAAAGTTGATTCGGATCAGCAATGGCTGGTAGATGAGACGTTTCAGCAAAACGGTCGTTTCGGATTTACAACAGTTAAAGAAGTTGCGGAAAATCAGTTAGAACTAGTTGTTAGTGCGGGTGGAGTGAGCTTGACGACGACTACAAACGAAAACGAACTTCCAAAAAATATGGACTGGATGATGAAAACTGTACGCTCAATCGCGAAGAATGAATAGGGGATTACTCAAATGAGAAGCTTGCAATCTACGGATGAATTTCACGAATTAACGAAGCAAAAAAAGGTTGTTTTTATGTTCACTGCAGCATGGTGTCCAGATTGCCGTGTAATTGATCCGATCATGCCTGATATCGAAAAGAAGTTTTCAGCTTATACGTTTGTATCAGTGGATCGCGACCAGTTTATCGATTTGTGTATTGAGCAAGATATTTATGGCATTCCTAGTTTTCTTGGTTTTGCAAATGGACAGGAAACGGGACGCTTTGTTAGCAAAGACCGTAAAACACAGGCAGAAATCGAAGAGTTTGTTTCGAATTTGTCGCAATAACAACAAAAACGGTTCGCCTATACTTGGCTGAACCGTTTATTTATGAAAGTGAGGCCAACCAACGATGAAATCTACTGAACTTTTTAATATATTAAGAGAGCGTATGCCAAGCCGCCAACTAGAATGGCGCTTTGACCGCGAACAAGATGTTGTCAACATTCAACACAAAGAACTCGGTAAAGGCATGAGTATTTCCTTGCCGCAAGTAATCAACCGATTCGAAGCAAAAGGTGATGCAGCGATTCAAGAAATCGTTTATACCATTACGGAAACTTTTGAAGCGATGGAAAAAGAAGCGAAAGGAGAAATGAAATCGACCGAACATATTTTTCCGGTTATTCGCTCAACTTCTTTCCCAACTGAATCTAATGAGGGCCATAAATTTATCACAGCTGAACATACTGCAGAAACACGCGTTTATTTTGCTTTAGATGCTGGTACTACCTATCGCTTAATTGATGAAAATGTGGTAAATTCATTAAGTCTCACAGAAGAGCAAATTAAGGAAATTGCGAAATTTCAAGTGAAGAAACTAAAAACTGCTGTGAAAGAAGACCATGTTGCTGGCAATATCTTTTATTTTCTTAACGAAAACGATGGTTATGACGCTTCAAGAATTTTGAACGAATCGTTTTTAAAAGAAATGAAAGCTAAAATTACAGGGGATATGACCGTATCTGTACCTCATCAAGATGTATTGATTATAGGCGATATCCGAAATGAAACGGGATACGACGTGCTCGCGCAAATGGCTATGCATTTCTTTACGAATGGCAAAGTGCCGATCACTTCCTTATCGTTCATTTATGAAAATGACGAATTAGAGCCGATTTTCATTATGGCAAAAAATAGACCAAACGAGGAGAACGATAAAAAATGAATGTATTTTATAACAACGAAGGAATTGGCGATGTGTTGCTCGTTCAACTGCAAACAGAAACTCCAGAAAAAATTAACCCAGAACAATTTGGGGATATTACATTGATCAAAGATGCAACGGGAACGATTGCTGGATTTAATGTATTCAACGCTTCAAGCTATGCAGAATTAGCTGAAGGCCAACAAGTAGAAGTGTCTGAAAAGCTTGTAACATCTTTGCAAAATGCACTAGCTAAAAACGGTATTGATTTTACGCTTGAAGTCGATTTTTCACCGAAATTTGTTATTGGATTTGTAGAAGCTAAAGAAAAACACCCAAATGCTGATAAATTGAATGTTTGCCAAGTAGTTGTTGGAGATGAGCAATTACAGATTGTCTGTGGTGCTCCAAACGTTGAGCAAGGACAAAAAGTTGTTGTGGCAAAAGTAGGAGCTGTAATGCCTTCAGGAATGATCATTCGTGATGCAGAACTTCGGGGAGTGGCATCGTCTGGAATGATTTGTTCGGCAAAAGAGCTAGCTTTACCAGATGCACCAGAGGAAAAAGGAATTCTTGTCTTGTCTGATGATGCAGAAATCGGTTCAACTTTCAAAGTAAAGGCGTGATGCATAATGAGCTGGATTAAAAATGTATGGAATCGCATGTTCACAGATGACGCCGAGGAGTTCGAAGAACAAGAAGAAATTATTTATGAAACGCCCCCGACTGTAAAAAAAGAAAAAGCACCTTTTCGCTTTCCACTTATTCCAGATGAAGAAAAAGAGGGTTTTGTTCACGATGTAAAACGCGCAGAACCGCGTCAAGAAAAGCCGTTTTTCAATGGACGTGAAAGGGAAACCCCTCGAAAAGAGCCCGTATTTCCCATAGAAAAAAAAGTGATGGGGCCAAAAGAGGCACCAATCCGTCAATCGACAATTGCCAATCGAAAAAATGCCGAATTGCCGGTCAATAAGACACACCGGTTTGAACCAACTCGTATCGCTTCACCGATTCACGGCTTTAACACGGCTCGACCTGCACCTACTCAAAAGTTAGGAGAGGACAGAGAAGAAAAGATAAACCGTCAGTTGCTAGATGAAGCTATAGAAGAAAAAGCTAGAAGCGGATGGCATAAACCGAAAGCGCCAATCGAACACGAGATTGCTCCAATTTTTGAAAAAAAGGAAGAACCGATAATAGAGGTTGCCAAAGCTGTTGAAACTACAGAATCAATCGAAGAGTCTGTAGTAATCAATGTTTCCGAGGAAGAGCCAGCTGAAGTTTCTGTTGTAGAAGAGAAGCAAGATGAACGGATAGTACCGCCCTTTTCACCGATAAATACGGCACCAGTAGCAGCTGCTACGGAGGAAAACAATGAATCAGAAACAATATCAGAGCCTACGATCGAGTTGTCCGTAGTAACAGAGCTGAAAATTGACGAAGAGCAGTCCGAATCAGCAATGGCTACAGAGTTACCGGCACAGGAACAAGAGCCAGCAACTGAAGCAATGTCAACACCTGCGCCCAAACGTGAAAAAACCGTGCCCTTTAATGTGCTAATGCTTAAATCAGACAAAGAACTGTTAAAAAACAAAACTAAACCATTGCCAGATGTTCCACCGCACGACGAACAACTAGTAACAACGCCACAACCGGAAAAAAAAACGATAAATTTAGTTGATCAGCCTTCACATGCCTTCAATTCAGTATCAGAAGCTGAATCTCAAGCTTATCAGCTGCCACTCTTAGAATATTTGATGGCTCCTGAAAACGATCGTAAAGATGATGTTTGGATGGATGAGCAAGGCATACGGTTAATCGAAGCATTGTCTCATTTTCAGATTAAAGCTGAAATTTTAAGTATCGTTCAAGGTCCAGCTGTAACGCAGTTCGAATTGAAAGTTGCACAGGGCATAAAAGTTAGCAAAATTCGCAATTTAGCGGATGATTTAAAATTGGCGTTAGCAGCTAGAGATATTCGAATTCAAGCGCCAATTCCCGGAAAAAGTTCCATTGGAATTGAAATTCCGAATCGCACAAGTCGTGCTGTACGGATTTCTGAAATTATCGGTAGTGCTGTTTTTGAAGAGTCGGATTCTCCACTCGAAGCGGCTCTTGGGCTGGACTTGACCGGCAAGCCGGTCACGCTTGATTTACGTAAAATGCCTCATGGCTTGATTGCGGGTGCTACAGGTTCTGGGAAATCGGTGTGCATCAATTCGTTGCTGGTCAGCTTGTTATATAAATCATCGCCAAGAGACTTGAAGCTGTTGCTAATCGATCCGAAAATGGTCGAGCTGGCACCGTATAATCATATACCGCATCTAGTCAGTCCTGTTATTACGGATGTTAAAGCGGCAACTGCATCATTAAAATGGGCAGTTGAAGAAATGGAACGACGCTATCAATTGTTCGCACATAGTGGTGTGCGTGATATTAGTCGCTACAATAAATTAGTAAAAGAAAAAGGAGATTACGTGCAGCATTTGCCGTATATCTTAATTGTGATTGATGAATTAGCCGATTTAATGATGATGTCTCCTTCAGATGTCGAAGATTCTATTTGTCGGATTGCACAAAAAGCTCGCGCTTGCGGTATCCATTTAGTGATTGCGACTCAACGTCCGTCTGTAGATGTGATTACAGGATTGATCAAATCCAATATTCCAACACGTATTGCGTTTTCGGTTTCATCGCAAGTAGATAGTCGCACGATACTGGATTCTCAAGGTGCAGAGCGTCTTCTTGGACGAGGAGACATGTTGTATCTTGGAAACGGAATGTCGGCTCCAAATCGTTTACAAGGGACGTTTGTTACCGATGACGAAATTGAAAAAGTCATTGAGCATGTCAGATTGCAAGGCAAGCCTGAATACTTTTTTAGAGAAGAAGAATTGATCAAGCGAAGTGAGTCTCCTGCTGAACAGGATGACCTGTTTGAAGAGGCTTGTCGATTCATCATGACACAAGGAAGTGCATCCACATCGCTGTTGCAGAGGAAGTTCCATATTGGCTATAATCGAGCTGCGCGGTTAATGGATTTAATCGAAAAACATGGTTTTATTTCAGAGCAAAATGGGAGCAAAGCTCGGTCAGTGTTAATTACAGAAAACGATATTGAAGAAGTATTTCGGTAAAAGCTAGTCGTCTGTGGATCTTCTACAGACGACTTCAGTTTTCCTATAATACGAGAAAGAAACGCTAAGTAGAAAAATCTACAAGCTAGCCACATAAAAAAGAATGTAGTAAATAATGAGGCATTTTAAAGAAAGACAAATTTATGATATAATACTGTACTTGTGCTTATCTTTACCAGCTATAAAATTCGCTTAGCGACTTATATAGACTAATTTTCAACTCCCACAGGAGGTTCATTTATGACAGTTTTACATTTTACCGGAATCAAAGGTTCTGGTATGAGTCCACTTGCCCAAATCATGCATGATATGGGAGAACACGTACAAGGCTCGGATATTGAGCAACATTTTTTTACAGAAGATCGATTACGCGAAAGAGGCATTACCATTTTGCCGTTTGATGCAAACAATATAGAAAAAGAGATGACCATTATTGCAGGAAATGCATTTGGTGATGATCATCCTGAGTTGGTTCAAGCACGTGAATTAGGTGCTACGATTATTCGGTATCATCAGTTCCTAGGGGATTTGATGCGCCAATACGTATCAGTTGCCATTACAGGCGCGCATGGTAAAACATCGACGACAGGCTTAATGGCGCATGTCTTAGCTGGCTATAAACCTGTGTCGTATTTAATAGGAGACGGAACAGGCGTCGGACAAGAAGATTCTCATTTCTTCGTCGCAGAAGCTTGCGAATACCGTCGACATTTTTTGGCTTATCACCCAGATTACGCAATTATGACCAATATCGATTTCGATCATCCCGATTATTTTACGGGAATTGATGATGTCTTTAAGGCATTTGAAGAAATGGCGCAACAAGTGAAGAAATGCATCATTGCTTGTGGTGATGATGAATACTTGCAACGGATTCAAGCACCAATCCCTGTCGTTTATTACGGCTTTGGGGAAGAAAATGACTTCCAAGCGAGAAATGTTATGAAAACCGTTGAGGGTACTACTTTTGATGTCGTGATTCGTAATGAGTTTTTCCATACATTTACGCTACCAATGTTTGGAGATCACGCGATCTTAAATGCGTTAGCAGTTATTTCACTTTGCCATTATGAAAACATTCCTGCGGATATCATTCAGCAGCAGTTTGAAGATTTTGAAGGAGTAAAGCGCAGATTCACCCAATCAGCAATTGGTGATCGAATTTTAATCGATGACTATGCGCATCATCCGACAGAAATCCGGGCAACTTTACAATCCGCTCGCCAAAAATATCCGGAGCGTGAACTTATCGCTATTTTCCAGCCACATACATTTACGCGGACACAAACTTTTTTACAAGAGTTCGCTGATTGCCTGGCTGAAGCAGATCAGGTTTATCTTTGTGACATCTTTGGTTCTGCACGCGAAAAAGTAGGGACGCTTAAAATTCAAGATTTAGCTGAGAAAATCGAGGGCAGTCATTTGCTACAGTTAGAAGAGGTAGACTTACTAGCCAAGCACGGTAACGCAGTTTATTTGTTCATGGGTGCGGGAGATGTCACTAAATTCCAAGAAGCATTTGAAAATGGATTGAATACAGGAAAAACAGTTTAACTTTCGAGTTAAACTGTTTTTTCATGCAGGAACAAAACTATTTTTGTCGAATAATAATAAAGACGGTGTTTAATCCAAACTCTTCAAGGGTAGAAAAGGATATAACATAATTCGTTTAAAAGGAGGAAATAGAATGGATTGGCAAATTTTGCTTTACATTGCCGCGATCGTGGCCGCTATTGGATTCTTAGTTCTATGCATAGCGTTGGCAATGACATTAAATTCGTTGAAAAACACATTAAAAGAAGTTTCAGGTACCGTAGCCGGTCTTGAAAATCAATTGCAGGGGGTAACGTTGGAAACAACAAACCTATTGCATAAAACAAATGAACTAGCTGAAGACATTCAAGTGAAATCAGAAAAATTAAACGGTGTCGTAGATGCAGTAAAAGGTGTCGGCAACTCAGTTACTGATTTAAACTCTACTGTCCGTCGCATCACGTCAAGCGTTGGAGTGCATGTAGAACAAAATGAAGATAAGATTGCGCAAGTTGTTCAATGGGGCAACGTGGCTATGGGAATCCGTGACAAGTGGAACGAGCGTAAAATCTACGAAGCTCGTGCGAATGCTGCTTCGGTACCTGTACCTGGACAAAAAAAATTACCTCATAACGAACAATACTAAAATTGCTTTTATCATAAATTAAATGGAGGGAATATCAATGAGTAAAAACAAAAACTTTTATAATCAATCTGATGCAAATGATTCACAGTATAATAAGGATTACTATACGCAAGGTGGCCAGTATAGCCAGAATAGTGGCAGAAGCTATCAGCAGAGTGACTATGTACCTCAGTCATACGGAGCTTCAAACCGTTACGACGATCTTTACGACTATGAAGAATCAGATGGAGGTTCAAGTTTCTTGGTTGGTATTTTGGTTGGGGGAGTTATCGGAGCTGCAGCTGCGTTATTTCTTGCTCCTAAATCAGGAAAAGAATTCCAAGCTGACCTTAAAACTCAAGCAACTACATTAAAAGAAAAAGCTTCTCAGCAGACAGACTTTAATGACGATGGTTCAGGTGGATTCGCAAAACAGCTAAAAGAACAATCAACAAAAGTAGTGGATAAAGTAAAAAATATGAAGGCTGGTAATTCACCGATGGACGATGGAACCGCTTCATCAGAAGGCGAAGAGTCGATTGACATTCATTCGACAATTCAAAATTCATCTGCCGACTTTGATGCGTTCACTTCCACAGCCAACGCTTTAAAAGAAGCAGTTGAAGAAGTAAAAGAAGAAAAAAAATCAAGCTCGTCAAATGCTGCCAACACAGGCAACAACATGAACAGCAATACAGCAAGTGCGAGCAAGGGTCCAAATACGACCAGCAGCAACAACAACAGCAATAAATCATCAAATCCAACGACTAATTACGATAAAAAGAATTAATCTAGGAGCGATTTAGATGAAAAACTTAGTGCATGTAGACAATTTAGATAGTCTAAAACAAGCAGTAGGGCATAGTCAGCATTACTGGCTCTTCAAACACAGTAGTACGTGCCCAGTGTCTGCTAAAGCGTGGAATGAGTACAATGAGTACAGCTCGTTGCACCCGAATCAACTCTTTTTGTATCTAGTCGTTCAGGAAAATCGTGAACTTTCTAAAGCTATCGAAGAGATTACGAGAGTTACGCATGAGTCGCCACAATTGTTTCATTTTACAAGTCTAAAAATGGACTGGCACGCTTCACACGATAAAATTAAAAGTGATTCCATGAAAGAATTTATTTTTTAAAACAAAGCCGAAGCCTAGTCGCTTCGGCTTTGTTGCGTGAAAATACTTTAGCGCGTTGAATCGCTAAAACATTTTCCGTGACTTTATTGAATAGTTTGCTTATAATAGTCCTATCATGTTAATATGAGTCACCTGATAAAGGTTATTCGCGAAAGGGGAAGTTATAGAATGAGTAATTTAGATTTAGAGCAACTAAGAGAAAAAGTGGACGCAGTCAACCTGCAGATTCTATCTCTGATTAATGAGAGAGCTTCCGTAATTCAGGAAATTGGTAAACTAAAAGAGAAACAAGGAGTTAACCGTTACGATCCGTTGCGTGAACGTCATATGTTGAATCTGTTAAAAGAAAATAATGCTGGACCATTAGATCAAAAAACAGTTGATCATATCTTTAAAGAAATTTTCAAATCAGCACTAGATATGCAAGAAGAAGATATCCGCAAAGCTTTACTTGTTTCACGCAAGAAAAAAGCTGAAGATACGATTATCAACATTAACGGCGAACTAGTAGGCTCTGGAGATCCATCATTCATCTTTGGCCCATGTGCAGTTGAATCTCAAGACCAAGTGATGAAAGTTGCTGAAGCTATCGGAGCGAAAGGCTTGAAAATGATTCGTGGTGGAGCTTACAAACCACGTACATCACCTTATGATTTCCAAGGACTTGGCTTAGAAGGATTGAAAATGTTGAAAAAAGCAGCTGATCAGTATAATTTGGCTGTGGTTTCAGAAATCGTAACACCTGGACATTTAGAATCGGCTCTTGACTATGTAGACGTTGTTCAAGTAGGCGCTCGTAATATGCAAAACTTCGAATTATTAAAAGCGGTAGGCCAGATCAACAAACCGGTTCTTTTAAAGCGCGGCATGTCAGCAACTGTGGATGAATTTATCCATGCTGCTGAATACATTATTGCTTCAGGAAATGAAAACATCATTTTATGTGAACGTGGAATTCGCACATACGAAAAAGCGACACGTAACACATTAGATATCTCGGCTGTGCCTATCTTAAAACAAGAAACACATCTTCCGGTATTTGTAGACGTAACTCACTCAACAGGTCGTCGTGACTTATTGCTTCCAGCTGCTAAAGCGGCTATCGCAATTGGGGCGGATGGCGTAATGGCTGAAGTTCATCCAGATCCAGCAGTAGCATTATCTGATGCTCAACAGCAAATGGATTTAGGTCAATTTGATGAATACTACGATGCATTAATGAAATTCATGAAACAGTACGAAATGAAAGTATAAACATGAAAAGCCGGAGTTTCTTCGGCTTTTCTTTTTTTTAGTTGATATTGTTGAAGTTTTTGTCGTATGATTATAGAAAGACTGGAAAAGGAGGGTGCACAATGACCGTTACGATATATGATGTGGCAAGAGAGGCGAACGTTTCTATGGCTACTGTGTCACGTGTAGTAAATGCTAATCAAAACGTCAAACCTGCCACAAGGAAGAAAGTATTAAAAGTGATAGAAGAATTAGGCTATCGTCCAAATGCTGTGGCTCGTGGACTTGCAAGTAAAAAAACAACGACGGTCGGCGTCATTATACCCGATATTTCCAATAGCATGTATGCTGAACTAGCCCGTGGAATTGAAGATATCGCGACAATGTACCGTTACAATATTATTTTATCTAACTCAGATCAGAACGAAAATAAGGAACTTCAGCTATTGGAAACAATGCTCGGAAAACAAGTAGATGGAATTGTTTTCATGAGTGATGTCATCTCACCTGAACTTCTCAAAGAAATGGAGCGTTCTCCAACTCCAATCGTCCTGGCAGGTTCAATTGATGAATCAGCAGCAATTGCTTCGGTTAATATTGATTATTATGGTGCTGCCTACGAAGTTGTTAAGAAGTTCATTGATAATGGTCATAAGAAAATTGCGCTTATTTCAGGGCCAATGACTTCGATGATTAACAAGGAATATAAGTTAAAAGCTTATAAAGAAGCATTAGCAGATGCAGGTATTGCTTACGATGAAAAACTGGTCGTTGAATGCAACAACTCTTATGATGAGGGCATGGAGGCTGTCAAAATTTTAGCGACTGCCGAGCCGACTGCCTATTTTGTAGGGAACGACGAAATGTCAATCGGGGTCATTCATGGATTAGAAGAGCAAGGCCGAAAGATTCCAAGGGATGCAGAAGTTATTAGCTACGAAAATTCCAAACTGTCACGTATGGCACGTCCAACGTTAACAGCAGTCGCTTTCCCGCTTTACGACATTGGAGCGGTATCAATGCGTTTGTTAACAAAGTATATGAACAACGAAGAAATCGAAGAACAGCAAGTTATTCTCCCATACCGAATTGAAGAAAGACAATCGACTAAAAACGATTAAGCTTTTAAAACTTCATTGCTATAAACAAACAAAACCCTTGTGCGGATCAAATGATCTGCACAAGGGTTTTGTTGTTCAGTAGGGGAAACGAATACCTCATCATTTATTACGAATCATATACAAAGCCTTATTCAACATCTGCAGATTCTTGTCGGTAATCTCTGCTTTACGTGGTATGGCTTTGTACAAGTTCGGTGGATCTTCCCACGTATCGATCAACTTAACAGGCGACTCTGGCTGCCATTTCGCGGTCCACGACTCAGGTAATTTCCCAGAAGGTACAGGAAAATTATTCATTTCCATCCAAACTAACGACCAAGCACGTGGAACTACACGCCAAATATCATAGCCGCCACCACCAACAGCTATCCAGCGGCCTTCACAATACTCATGAGCGAGTTCATGAGCGATCCGGGGTATTTCCTTGTAAATATTCATCGTGCCGTATAAGTGTGTCAGAGGGTCCAAATAATGGGCATCTGCCCCATTCTGTGTCAAGATGACATCAGGTTTAAAAAAATCAATGATTTCTTTCATGGACGTCCGGTAAACTTCGAGAAAAGACTCGTCTTCAGTAAAAGCATCGATTGGAAAATTGAAAGAAGTACCATAGCCTTGACCACTGCCGCGTTCATTAATATTACCTGTTCCTGGAAACAGGTAACGTCCTGTTTCATGAATAGAGACTGTACAGACATCAGGGTCGTCGTAAAAACTCCATTGCACGCCGTCGCCATGGTGAGCATCGGTATCAATGTAGAGCACCCTTGCATTGTATTTACTTTTTAGGTAATTGATAGCAACCGAGCTGTCATTGTAAATGCAAAAACCGGATGCTTTACCTCGAAAACCGTGATGCAAACCGCCGCCTAGATTTAATGCATGCTGTGCTTTTCCCTCCATGACATAATCCACAGCGGTTAGCGTCCCGCCTACTAGACGTGCACTCGCTTCATGCATATTTTCAAAAATGGGCGTATCGTCTGTGCCGATGCCATAACTTTCACCAGCTTCTGGTGTGATTTCACCGCGACCCGCTTTTTTGACAATATCAATATAACGTTCATCATGTGCTAGTAATAATTCTTCATCGGTTGCAATACGAGCTGGGACAATTAAATCTTTTGGAAGCGCGTTCATTTCTCTTAATAAATCAATCGTTAAGACGAGTCTTTTCTGGTTGAATGGATGTGTTTCAGAAAATTTATACCCCAATTGATCTTCTGAAAAGACGAATACAGCGTGTTTCATTCGTTCACTTGTGGCATACTTGGCCACAAAACGTCAAATCCATTTTTTCGTAAATTATTGATAATTGCAAGTGGATTCATCGTCTGGACTCGGAAAACCAGAATTTTGTTGGCATTATTTTCTCTATCGGGGTAAACGAGGACACTGAGCACATTGACATTCTGTTGATGAAATACTTTTGAAACTTCGTATAGAATTCCTGATCGGTTCTCTACGCGCACTTCGATTTGTGAACCAGGCTGGTGTGCGCCGGTTAGTTCAATAAAGGTGTACAAAAGATCTGTTTCGGTCAGAAAGCCGACGAGTTGCTGGTTGCTGACTACTGGGATACAACCAATTTTTTGCTCATAGAAAATCATGGCTACTTCTTCTACAAAGTCGAGCGGATGTGCTGTAACCGGATTAGGTGTCATAATTTCTGTTACTTTTTTTTTGTAAGGTTCACCTTTTGGTGAGACGGTAAATCGAGAAGGAACTGCATCTTTTAAGTCGCGATCGGTTACAATGCCGACTACTTTCCCGTCATCAACAATAGGTGCATGGCGAATTCGCTTGTCTTTGAATAAGTCCATAACATCTTGCACAGTTTGATTGGACGTGAGCGTATGAACGTCCGTTTTCATAATTTCTTCCACTAACATATGAGCACCCCTTTGTGTTAAATCAATACATATAGCGGTTCATAAAACGTAACTGATCGAATTTCTGGATTGACTCGTTATCGACCCGGCTACCGATTTTGGCCATTAGGCAGTTCGCTGGGTGAGAGCTAATCTCAGGATCATCGGTAGCATAATATTCTAGTCCACCAGCTTGCATCATTTTCTCCATAATTTTTCGGTATTCCCAAACATTCAAGCCTGTCCCTTTTAAATCCCAATGCCAATAATATTCTGTTGTAATGACAATGAAATCTTCAAAAGCATCATCCATCATTGACACTCTCAATAAGGCTTTTCCAACACCGCTACCTCTGTATTTTGGAATTACTTCAATTGCCCCAAGTTCAATCAAGTTATCCATTTTTCCTTCTGACCAACGTTCTAAAGGATCCGGATAAAGAAATGTAACATAACCGACAATCATGTTATCATCTCGAACAATAAGAATACGTCCTTCTGGCAAATCGGCAATTTCTGTAATGGCTTTGTGTTGCTGAGCGGGTGGTCTGAAGGCGACCAAGTCTTCGTGGAACTCAAGTTTGCTTATTTCTTTTCCAGGTATAGGACCTTCAATGACCAGAAGACCGTGTTCAGTTTCTAATTCCATCGAGTTGTACATCTTTTTATGTTCCATCATTTCACCGCCTGTCAGATACAATTGGTTCCATTATACATGAACGTAAGTAGATTTGGAAAAAAGCCATTGAAATATGCAGTGTTTTCTAAAGAGTTTAAATAGTTCGCAATAATTTGTGGCAATGTTGTAGAATATAAGTAATCAACTTGAAAGGGTGAACAGTATGAATGTGAAAACCTTACCAGCAAAACCAGGAATTCATCAATTACATAATTACGAAGAAATAGCTGCCAACTTTGATTGGACTGACGTTGAAAAAGAATTTAGTTGGTATGAGACTGGTCGAGTTAACATGGCGCACGAAGCCATTGATCGTCACGCGGATTCCGACCGGAAAAACAAAGTAGCTCTTTACTACAAAGATCAAAATCGTAATGAGTCATACACGTTTTATGAAATGAAGCGTATGACAAATCGTGCAGCTAATTTGTTAAAAGAAAATTCAACATTAGCAAAAGGAGATCGCCTCTTCATTTTTATGCCTCGTTCTCCGGAGCTCTATTTCATGATGTTCGGAGCGTTAAAAATGGGGCTAATTGTCGGCCCGCTGTTTGAAGCATTTATGGAAGGCGCTATTTACGATCGACTTGACGACAGTAGAGCCAAATCAATTGTTACAACGCCAGAACTATTAGAGCGGATTCCTTATGATCGTTTGCCGGAGCTTGAAACGATTTTTCTAGTAGGGGAGAACGTTAAAGCGCAAGACGGACACGTCGATGTGTTGAAACAGTTACCGGTCAGCTCAGATACATTTGATATTGAGTGGTTAGACAAAGAAGATGGTTTGGTTCTTCACTACACATCTGGTTCTACAGGTAAACCAAAAGGTGTCTTGCATGCCCAGTATGCGATGGTCCAGCAGTACCAGACAGGGAAATGGGTGTTGGACTTTAATGAAACGGATATCTATTGGTGTACAGCGGATCCAGGCTGGGTGACAGGAACAGCTTATGGCGTATTTTCACCTTGGTTAAATGGTGTGACGACCGTCATTTTAGGTGGACGCTTTTCTCCAGATGGCTGGTACAAAGCCATTGAAGATTTTGGCGTAACGGTTTGGTATAGTGCACCGACAGCTTTCCGTATGTTGATGGGCGCAGGCGATGCACTAGTAAAAGAATACGATTTATCGACGCTGCGTCATGTGTTGTCTGTAGGGGAACCGTTAAACCCTGAAGTGGTCAGATGGGGAGCGGAAGTATTCGACAAACGTATTCATGATACGTGGTGGATGACTGAAACGGGAGCACAAACTATCTGTAATTATCCATCTGTCGACATTAAGCCAGGTTCAATGGGGAAACCGGTGCCGGGCATCAATGTTGCCATTGTCGATGACCAAGGCAATGTATTGCCACCTAATCAGATGGGGAACTTAGCGATTGAAAAAGGATGGCCAGCAATGATGCGTCAAATTTGGAATAATCCGGCGAAATACGATTCTTATTTCTTAAAAGATAAATGGTATGTTTCAGGGGACTCAGCCTATATGGACGAGGAAGGGTATTTCTGGTTCCAAGGTCGCGTGGATGACGTCATTATGACTTCTGGTGAGCGAGTTGGACCATTTGAAGTAGAAAGCAAATTACTGGAACATCCAGCAGTTGCTGAAGCCGGAGTGATTGGTAAGCCAGATCCGGTACGTGGTGAAATTATTAAAGCGTTTGTGGCATTAAACGATGGCTATGAGCCTTCAGAAGAATTGGTTCAAGATATTCAGCAATTTGTTAAGAAAGGGTTAGCTGCCCATTCAGCACCACGTGAAATTGAGTTTAAAGACAAACTTCCGAAAACACGAAGTGGTAAAATTATGCGTCGAGTACTAAAGGCTTGGGAACTTAATTTGCCAACAGGTGACTTGTCTTCCATGGAAGATTAATAGCAAAAAGCCCGATTCGCTAAACGAGCGAATCGGGCTTTTTTAGTTACGCTGCGTCATCTTCAGCAGGCTTTTCAGGATCTGGTTTTTCAGGTTCTTCTGGTTTCTCAGGTTTTTCAGGATCCGGTTTTTCTTCAACTGGCTTTTCCGGTTTTTCTTCAGGAGGAGTTTCCTCTTCTTCAGGAGGAGTCACAACTTCTTCTTCAACCGGTGGTGTTTCTTCTTTTTCTGGTTCTTTATCTTCAGGTGGTGGAGTTGGTTTTGGTTCAGGCTTTGGCTTTGGTGCAGCAATACTGACACTATTTGAAGCACCTGATTGTTTGCCTGTGATGTCTACAGCAACGACTGTATAACTTCCAGCCCCACTCGCGCTATATGAATTGCTTCTCGATTCCGAAATAGAAGCAACGCGTGAGCCGCCTTTGTAAACTCGGTATCCAACAACATCAGTTGAACCAGAATTGGTCCAGGTAATGGTTTGGCCGCTAATTGCTGCTTGAACAGCTCCAGGAGCAGCGCCATCTGCTTTGAAAGTTGCCCCTGCAACTACTGAAGAGAATTTTGAATTGCCAGGGAACAATTTACCAGCATCTCCGCCGAATGGAGCCAGCATGCGATCAATGTATTTTTGCGATACACCAATGCCTCCACCAGAGACGAATTCGCTTGGGGTAGTTGATAAAGCTGTATAACGTTTACCATTAATTGTTGTAAAGGAACTACTTGTTAAACTATCATCTAGTCCTTTTGGAAGCATAACGTTGGCATTAAACAAATCTGAACGTACAAGGCCAGCACTTTGACAAGCTCCTCCTGGTGCCAAGCCAGAAATTCCGCAAAACGACTTGGTAACGACACCTTCAGGTTGTTTGAAAGTCGACTTTGCTCCAACTAGATCTGGAACTGTTTGATAAGTGGTGTTCATTAAGCTTGCCCACAGTTGGTTGACACGGACAGAAGGCTGTAAATTCGAATTCGGAAAATTATCAAGTGAATATTTTTCGCTATCGTATCCAAGCCATAGACCCATCGTAATGTTTGGGTTATAACCAACTAGCCAAACATCTTTTGTGTTCTGAGTAGTTCCTGTCTTCCCGGCGAAGTCGCCACTAAAATTTAGTAAACTATTCGCTCGGTTCGCGGTACCGCGATCTGTATTAAACACATCTCTTAACATATCGGTCAAAATATAAGCAGTTTGCGGTGTATAAATTTCTTTTTCGGCAACTTTGTGTTCAAAAATGACATTGCCATCTGCATCTTCAATGCGTTGAATCATATACGGCTCAACTTTTTTACCGCCATTTGCGACAGTGGCATAACCACTCGTTAACTCTTCTACAGATCCTTCGACACCACCACCTAAAGCAGTAGCAGGATAATAGTTTGATTCCTCTTTGACTTTGGAGAAGCCGGCATTGATCAAGTAATTGATCGGCATTTGCTCTCTAATTTGACCAAACAAGCGAAGAGCTGGCAAGTTTTGAGATTGTGCTAGCGCATCACGTGCTGACATGATGCCTCGTTCGCTAGAAGGGATGAAGTTTGCAGGCGAGTAACCGTCAGCTAATTTGAATTTCACATCAACAACGGGACTTCCTGCACCAATCGTACCAAGGTCAAGAGCTGGTCCGTAAACGAGTAAAGGTTTTACTGTAGAACCAATCGAACGATATGCTTGAGTTGCGTGATTCAATTCTTCAACTTCAAAATCACGTCCGCCGACAAAACTTAAAATACGTCCTGTTTTGTTTTCCATCATCATACTTCCAACTTGAACAGGAAGGTCTTTCATTTTGTCTCCGCCGTCTTCACTTGGTACGGACAATGTTGTGCCGTAACGTGCATAAGCGTCTTTTGCCTTTTCGTGTGCCAAGTACAGCTCTTTGTTAATGGTTGAGTGAATTCGGTAACCATTTGAACGAACTGCCCGGTCAGCTAAAATTGCATATTCCTCGTACAGCTTATTGTTTTCTTCAAGTGATTTCGGATCTATACCGTCTTTTTCAGCAAGCACATCCATAATAATACGTGCTGCTCGTTTTTCGAGCTCATCTGTAATATACGGTTCGCTATCTCGTGAACGTGATTCGTTTTCGCGAAAATCTTTAACGATGTCATAAGCAATGGCAGCATCGTATTCTTCTTGTGTGATGTACTCAGTTTCTTTCATTCGGAATAAAACGGTTTTCATCCGATCGATTCCTGGTGCCAATCCATCCGCGTCTTTCAACTGGCCAACTGAATTATAAGGTGTGTAGCGGAAAGGGGCTTTTGGTATTCCAGCGATAAAAGCAGATTGAGGCAAGCTCAATTCACTTGCTGACTTGTTAAAGAGTCCATTAGCTGCAGTTTCGATTCCGGCAATGTTAGCACCCGATGAGTTTCTGCCGTACGGTATAATATTGAGATAAGCTTCCATGATTTCATCTTTTGTCATAAATTTTTCAAGACGCATTGCAAGGAGAATTTCTTTTGCTTTTCGCTCGTAAGAAACTTCGTTTGTCAAAATTTGGTTTTTAATGAGCTGTTGTGTCAGCGTCGATCCACCTGTTTGACTATCGGAGTTTGCAACATCTTGAAGTAGGCCGCGGAAGATGGCTTTTGGAACAATGCCTTCATGTTCCATAAAGTATTCATCTTCCGTTGCAAATACAGCGTCGATAGCGGTCTGTGAAATTTTATCAAGTGTTGTTTCTTTTCGTTCCAAGTCAGTCTGAATTTTTCCGATATAGACATCGTTATCAAAAAACATTTCTGACGTTTCCACATAGCTGTAAATTTCGTTTCGCATTTCATCTTCAGAACGAAGCTTTTCTTCATCAACGAGCGAAGCAAAATATCCTGCTCCAACCGATGCAGCAAAAACTCCTCCTGTCACTAAGACAATGGCCAGAATCAAGGCTAAATTCCACAGGACTCCTGATGTTATACTCATTCGCTTGAACCACTTACTTGAAGTCCATCTATCAGTTGTTTCTTCGGCTTTATGAATCCAATTTTTTATTTTATCGTGCACACGATCACCCTCCTAAAATCTTTTATAGTATATCATAAAGTTATAATTGCATCGAAGCATATTGACAATATTGAAAAATAACGTAAACTACTACTATAATTCATATTTAAAACGATGAAGGTCCCGAAGTAGAGTGTGCAATTTTGTTTAGAGAGCTGGTGGGTGGTGCAAACCGGTCAAAATGCATAGATCGAATTACAGGTCTGGAGTTTACGGAAGTGTCCCGTATGGCACATGATGAGAGGGAGACTGTGTTCTCCAAGCTGGGTGGTACCGCGCTAATTGCGTCCCTGCATGAATTTTTCATGCAGGGGCTTTTTTATGTGGTTTTTTATGGCGCTCATCTTTTTAAAAGTTAAAGGAGGAATTGGAATGGCTAACGAATTAATTCAAGATTTACAATGGCGCGGTTTGTTATACCAACAAACAGATGAAGAAGGTATGGAGAAGTTACTAAACGAACAAAAAATTTCATTATACTGCGGAGTCGATCCAACAGCAGACAGTATGCATATTGGGCATATTGTGCCGCTCCTTACATTACGCCGTTTTCAAATGCATGGCCACCAACCGATTTTATTAGTCGGTGGAGCTACAGGCATGATTGGGGATCCTTCAGGTCGCAACGAAGAGCGTCAATTGCAAACGACTGAACAAATTGACCGCAACGTCGAAGGCATCAAAGTTCAAATGGAACAAATTTTTGATTTTCAGTCTGAAAACGGAGCCAAAATGGTTAATAATCGCGATTGGATCGGTGCGATGAACGTGATCGAATTCTTACGCGATTACGGCAAACTGATTTCAGTTAACTACATGCTCGCAAAAGATTCAGTTGCGTCACGTTTAGAGACAGGAATTTCGTTTACAGAATTTGCTTACACGCTTATTCAAGCGATCGACTTTAACCATCTGTACAATGAACACAATTGTCGCATTCAAATCGGTGGTTCGGACCAATGGGGGAATATTACCTCAGGTCTTGAAATGATTCGCAAAACACATGATGAAGAATCTAAAGCATTTGGTATTACCATTCCACTGGTCACAAAAGCGGACGGTACGAAGTTTGGGAAATCAGCCGGTGGTGCAGTTTGGTTAGATCCAAAAAAGACAACACCTTATGAGTTTTATCAGTTTTGGATCAATGCAGCTGATGCAGATGTAATCAAATACTTGAAAATTTTTACATTCATTAGTCGTGAAAATATTGAGACGTTAGAAAAAACGGTTGAAACTGAAGCACATTTACGCCAAGCGCAAAAAACGCTGGCAGAAGAAATGACAAAACTGATTCACGGGGAAGCTGCACTTGCAGATGCTCAGCGTATTACCAAAGCATTGTTCAGTGGAGACTTGAAAGCTTTGTCTTCTTCAGAGATGAAAGCCGCATTTAAAGACGTTCCTTCTGTGGAAATGCCAAAAGAAGACAAGTCAATTGTGGACTTGATTGTAGAAGCCGGTATTTCCTCGTCGAAAAGACAAGCGCGTGAAGATGTTACAAATGGTGCAATTTCAGTAAATGGTGAAAAAGTAACTGACGTAGCATACATTGTTGGTGGAAAAGACCGTTTGGAAGATGCTTTTGCCATTATCCGCCGCGGCAAAAAGAAATACCATATGGTGCAATTTCAATAAAAATGAAGAAAGGACAGCCGGATTTTGGCTGTCCTTTCAACATAGCAGATTAAATTTGCTTTTCTTTAATGAAGCGAGGCAGTTCCATATCATTGAATTCATTCGGGTGAATGAGTTTTCCTAAACGGATAGCGCCTTCAATCAAGCGAGGAGAAGGTCGGCAATACAATTCTTCTTCCATTACATGAATGTGGTTGATAGCGGTCATGTCATCCCAGCCGGGGCGCTTTTTAACGAGTTCCGGTTTTACTTTTGCCGTTAAAATACCGACCCAGGCAAGTAAAATATAATCAGGTTGGCGTTCGAGCACATCGGCCCAATCTGTTTGGATATTAGCAGAATCAGTGTCATCGAACAAATTTCTAGCGCCGGTAATGGCACTGATTTCTGTTAGCCAGTTGATGTTACCTGGTGTGAAAACAGGCTTTGGCCACCATTCCCAGTACAACGATGGACGAGTTGCAGCAAGTTGCCCACGTGTTTTGATGTCTTCAATGACGGCTAGGTATTCGTTATGAACAGTCGTGGCATCGAGTCCACAAGCATGCGCGACCTTTAACAGGTCTTGTCCGATTTCTTCTAATGACTGAGGATCCAAAATAAGGTGAGGGATTTTTCTCCGCACCAACTCGTCTATGTTCCTCTCCATTCCAGGAACACTCAATGACGCCAATACCAAGTCAGGTTGTAACGCTTCTAGTTCATCCATCCGAATCGACAAGTCAGGTCCTAGACGAGGCAATGTTGTAATTTCTTTAGGCCAGTCAGAATAATCATCAACCCCGACGAGTAGATGTTCGGCATCTAAAAATGCTAGTAATTCTGTATTGCTCGGGCAAATTGAAATAATTCGCATTTAGCTCCACCTCCATTTTTTCAGTTTACCATGCCTATTGATTAAATTCTTTCAATTCGGTGAAATTGATAAAACAAAAGCGTGTAAGGAGCTTGGGAAATTTACGTAGTAATTTTTTAAAAAGAGAAAGAGTAAGGCTCCACGTTTAACTTTCAAAAAAATGGGTATTCATAGTTGAGTAGAAAAACTAAACTGCTAAACAACAATGAAATTATTAGTGAGAGCGGGGTGAGGCTATTGCCAAATGAGACAAAAAATTTTCGAACTTGTATTATGCGAGTACCTAATAGTCGATTTGCCGCAATAGCTAATAAATGTTAAAAGACCAAGATTTATATGAACACTTGAACGCAAAAACTTGGGAAATGACTGAAGACTGGTACCATTCACTGGACAAAAGTAAAGCAGGTGTTTATGGTTCGACCGATCCGGATAAAATCGCTCTATTAAAAAAACAAAATCATGAATTTCATCTTTTGTTTTGTACAATGTTTAAAGAGGGGAAGCTTAATTTTAAATCAGACTTTCAGCATTGGATAGACCTGGTTGCCACGGACGAAGCGCATCTCGACACACCTATTGTAGAAGTTATTGGTGAATTTTTTCGGACTCAACAGCAATACTTGGATGAAATTGAACGTTTTTCTTTGAATCATAAAGAGCAGGTAAGTCTTGAAAAGCTGATGGAATGGACAAAAACAATCGTCGAAGTAATTAGTGAGGTAAGTCTTAAATTCACAGATAAAAATTCCAAGGCTGCAGAAAGACGATTGAACTCACAGCAACAAATGATTGTGGAAATGAGTGCGCCAGTTATTCTGTTGGCTAACAAGATTGGAATGCTACCATTGGTCGGCGAAATCACGCCACATCGTGCAGACATTATTTTTGAAAAAACATTGGCACAAAGTTCGAAACACGATTTAGAAAAACTATTTATTGATTTATCAGGCGTACCGATGATTGATACGATGGTTGCGCAACAAGTGTTCCAGCTAATCAAAGGTTTAGAAATCATTGGCGTGAAAGTGGCTTTATCTGGCATTAGTCCAGTCATCGCTCAAACTGCTGTGCAGTTAGGCATTAAATTTATTGATATTGAAGTGTACAACACGCTTGCTCAAGCATTAAAACAAAATAAAGTTGATTCATTGTAATAGAAATCCCTAGAACCAACAAAGGTTCTAGGGATTTTTTTGTGATTTACTATAGTGGAATTTGGTTTTATTTGCGGTGACTATGTGGTTGTTTGCGGGATCGCTCACTTTGTTTGCCCGAAAGACCGGATTGTTTGAAGGGAGAGAATTTATTTGTGGGAAAAGGAGTTTGTTTGCGGATTAAGCTAGTTTGTTTGCAGCGGAGGAGAAGTTGTTTGCGCGATAATCAAGTTTGTTTGCGCTTTCCAAAACCCAAAGAAAAAACCTCCCAATCCTTAAAAAGGTTTGGGAGGTTTTCGAAATCAAGTTGGAATTAACGTGAGTAGTACTCAACGATCAACTGTTCGTTGATTTCAGCAGACAATTCGCTACGCTCTGGAAGGCGTACGAATGTTCCTGTTTTGCTATCAGTATCGATAGTTACGTATTCAGGAACAAAGTTGTTTACTTCGATTGCTTCGTTTACTACATCAAGGTTGTTTGATTTTTCACGGAAAGCAATTGTTTGTCCTGGTTTCACGCTGAATGACGGGATGTCAACGCGTTTGCCATCAACAAGGATGTGGCCGTGGTTTACGATTTGACGAGCTTGGCGACGAGTGCGCGCAAGACCTAAACGATAAACAACGTTATCAAGGCGAGCTTCAAGAAGGATCATGAAGTTTTCACCGTGTTTGCCGTCCATTTTACCAGCTTTGTTGAACAAAGTTTTGAACTGACGTTCGTTCACTCCGTACATAAAGCGTAGTTTTTGTTTTTCTTGTAATTGCAAACCATATTCAGAAACTTTTCTGCGCTGGTTAGCACCGTGTTGACCTGGTGCGTAAGGGCGTTTTTCTAATTCTTTACCTGTGCCTGTAAGGGAAATTCCTAAGCGGCGTGACAGTTTCCATGATGGACCTGTATAACGAGACATATAAGTCTCCTCCTCTATTTTTGGTTTTTAGAGTAAAATAAAAACCAGATGCATTCATGCTGCAAGCCATTTTATATTCTTGTACCTTCGCTCAGCAGCCAAAGAGTTACACGATACACCTGCTATGAGGAATAAAATGGGCAAACACGCACATACAACTGCTGCGATTATTTTACACAAAGCATAGTATAACTGAATTTAGAACTGTAAGTCAACAGTAACCCCTATAGAATAGATAGGCAACCTAACTTTCTTTTTTTGATAGGACAAGGTAGAATGGAAATGAGTATTTATGTAAGCGCTTTCTATAATAGTTAAGGGGTGTATATTTAATGAGAGATAAAGAAATGAACATTGAGACGGCGGTTATCCATAAAGGGTACGACAGCACTAAACATCATGATAGTTTGGTGACACCACTTTATCAAACTTCAACGTATTCGTTTGCAAGTGCCGAGCAAGGGGAAGATCGTTTTGCAGGGAATTGCGAAGGAAATATTTACTCGCGTCTCGGAAATCCAACAGTTCGCGTACTCGAAGAACGAATGGCAGAAATCGAAGGCGGTCAAGGTGCATTAGCTTTTGGGTCGGGGATGGCCTCGGTTAGTGCGATTTTGATTTATTTGACGAAAGCGGGAGATCACGTTCTTTGTTCACGAGGCATTTACGGCTGCACGTTCGGTTTGTTGGAGATTATGGAAGAGAAATATGGCATTACGCATAGCTTGGTGTCGATGACTACTGAAGAAGAGGTAGAAAATGCGATTCGCCCAGAAACGGTCTGCATATACGTAGAAACACCTATCAATCCGACTATGGAACTCGTGAATCTTGAAGCAGTCATGGCGGTAGCGAAAAAACACAACATTCGAGTCGTTGTAGATAATACCTTCTGTTCACCTTACTTACAAAATCCATTGCGAATGGGCGCAGACTTTGTTTTGCATAGTGCGACGAAATACTTGAATGGCCACGGAGATGTAGTTGGTGGCGTTTTAGTCGGAAGTGATGCAGAAGAAATGCAACATATTCGAATGACGGTACAAAAAGACGTCGGTGGTATTATGTCGCCATTTGATGCATGGCTATTGCTTAGAGGATTAAAAACACTTCATGTCAGAATGGATCGACATGTTAGCAATACAAAAGTAGTTTTAGAATTTTTAAAACAACAAGAAATCGTTAAAAATATATATTACCCGTTTGATGACAGTCATCCGCAAGTTGAAATTGCGAAACGCCAAATGCGTGAAGGTGGCGGTTTGATTTCATTTGAAATTGAGGGTGGTAAAAAAGAAGCGCAAGCCTTTTTAAATGCGTTATCACTGATCAAAATTGCTGTTAGTTTAGGAGATGCAGAAACATTGATTCAGCATCCAGCTACGATGACTCATGCGGTCGTGCCACCTGAAAGTAGACAAGCGATGGGCATTAGTGATTCCTTACTGCGTTTATCAGTTGGACTTGAGCATACAGACGACTTAATCGAAGACTTAAACAAAGCATTCGAGCAAGTGAAACCAAAACTTCAAGAAATCTAAAAAAACCCGAAACTCATCAATTGAGTTTCGGGTTTTCATTCGATTATAAATGCT
Organism: Planococcus sp. S3-L1; assembly: GCF_030063085.1. Lineage (NCBI taxonomy): Bacteria > Bacillati > Bacillota > Bacilli > Caryophanales > Caryophanaceae > Planococcus > Planococcus sp. S3-L1. Next base: position 43,965 of record NZ_JASISN010000003.1, read on the forward strand.
TCATCAACACTTTGGCGAATAGTTCCAAGCCTTGCTGATCTTCTTCTGTGAAACGACTTAACTCAGGGCTATCAATATCAAGAACCCCAATCACTTGATCTTCTTTCATTAATGGCACGACAATTTCAGAACGTGACGCTGCATCACATGCAATGTGACCAGGGAATGCTTGAACGTCTTCCACTAACATGGTTTTTTTATCAGCAACGGCTGTACCGCAAACGCCTTTTCCGACTGAAATTCGTACGCATGCTGGCAAACCTTGGAAAGGCCCAAGAACAAGTTCGCCTTCTTCCATCAAATAAAATCCAACCCAGTTGATGCGTTCAAGAAATTGATTGAGTAAAGCAGAGGCATTACTTAAATTAGCAATGCTGTTTTTCTCACCGTCTAATAAAGCATCTAATTGTTTTGAAAGCATCGTGTATTGTTCAATACTGCTGCCACTGTAATCTGTTTGTGTAAACATAAAGAATTCCCTCGTTTCGGTGTATTGTATGTTGAAAATCAAATCCGCTTAACTTAAGTAAGTATAAATTTTGTCGTAATGCTTATGCAAGCCATTAACACTATGGGCGTCCGAGCCGAACACTAACGGAATGCCGAGTGATTGGGCGAATTCGATATAAGGGAGCGGAGGATAGGCTTCCAAACAATCTGATTTCGAGTACCCCGCCCCGTTTACATCCAGTTCTAAGCCGGTGTTCTTTATTAGCTCGAGAATGTGTCGGATTTGTTTGTTATCATTGATGTTCTCGCCATGTGCTTTTTGGAATTTGTGAATTAATGTGGGATGACCAATTCGGCTGGGTTTGAATTGGCCAAGATCTGCGTAAATCGATTTTTCAAGCGTGTTATAGTAAAGCTGATAGGCAGCTTCTACAGATCCGCAAGCCGTTGCGAGTTCTGTAAATACTTCTTTACTAAAGTCAGCACAAACATAGTGGTCATTTACGTGCAGGAAATGAACCGACAAAATAGAATCATCTAATTCCGGACCAATTTCATCTAAAAAAAGGGCTGTTTCTTTTTCAAAGCCTTCAATGTAATCAACTTCCAACCCTAATCGAATGCGAATATCTTTTTCATAAACATGCTTAAGATGAGTAATTTCATTTATATAGGCAGTTAGCTGAGTTGTGCTCATGCCGCTGTCTTGATCAGGAGTAGGATCTGAAAAGTTAGCTGGAAGTGGAGCGTGTTCAGTAAAAGAGATATCCGTAAATCCGGACTTTATTGCTTTTTCAATATATAATTTTGTTGAGTCTTTTGTCCCGTGTGGACAAAAGGGGGTGTGAATGTGACCGTCTCGCTTCATAAAGGCATCCTCTTTTCTGTCTATTAAAAAATATAATCGCTTTTCTTCTAATTTGGCAAACAAAAGAGTAGAATACATGTTAAAATAAAAGAATCATGAATACATTTACGTATAACTGGTAATGTGATTTTGGAACAGGGGGCTATGTGACTTATGATGGAGTATATCATCATTGCGGTCATCATTCTATTAGCGATAACAATCATTGGTTTTATGTTTCGTAAAAAACATTTAGCTGAAATTGAGCGCTTGGAACAGTTAAAACTGCAAATACAAAATAAACCGATACTTGAAGAATTGACTAAAGTGAAACAGTTGAACATGAATGGCCAGACAGAAGAAATGTTCGAACGCTGGCGCAACGTGTGGACTGAAATTATGGATGTGCATATTCCGAAAATTGATGCTGCTTTATATGATGCAGAAGAAGCAATTAATCGTTTCAGATTCAACAAAGCGACAAAGCTAGAACAAGATACTGAAGTTAAAATTGATCTTGTGGATCAGCAGATGAACGGCATTTTGGTAGAACTAAAAGAGTTGATTGGTAGCGAGGAAAAAAATCGCAGTGAAATTGATCTTCTTCAAGAAAAATACCGTCGTGCACGTAAAAACTTATTGGCTCATCAGCATTCTTACGGGATGGCTGCTGTACCGTTAGAGAAAAAACTTGAGTCTTTTATTCCGTTATTTGATGAATATGAACAACTGACCAATGAAGGGAATTACCTGAAAGCACGTGAAACCGTCATTAGTTTATCGTCAGAAGGCGAAGAGGCGTTTTTACTAGTTGATGACATTCCACCGTTATTGTCGGATGTCCAAACTAAAATTCCTTCTTACGTTGCTGAATTGCGTCAAGGCAAAGAAGAAATGGAAGAGCAGTCTTATTACTTAGGACATTTAGAATTGACTCTTCAACTGGACGAAATAGAAGAAGAACTAGAAGTATTAAAAGAAAATATAACGCTTCTGGAAATTCCACAAACGAAAATTGCAGTCGAAAAAATAAAAGATCGCATTGATTCATTTTATGAACTTTTGGAAAAAGAAGTGGAAGCGAAACAATATGTAGACGAATTCCGCATCGATACAGAGCGTCATTTAGAAGTTGTGGCACGAGATACAAAAGAAATGGATGAAGAGTGTAGATACGTTCAGCATAGCTATAAAATTAGCGAAAGCGAAGCGGCTATTCCAAAGTCATGTATGGATAAAATGGAGCAATTAGCAAAACGCTATAGTTTGCTGGCATCACGTCTCGAAGAAGATCAATCGGCATATTCAAGTCTTCAAGAAGAATTGGTTCATATTCGTGAGGATTTATCGATTGTTGACTCGACACAAATTGATTTTATGACGGCACTTAAGAGCTTGCGCATCGAAGAAAACAATGCGCGCGCGAAAGTAGAACAGTTGAAACGTAAATTGCAAGAAACCGATCGTATTTTGCATAAAGCCAATATACCGGGTATTCCAGAAGACATGGATGTGCGTCTAGAAGAAGCCGAAGAACACCTTTTCGTGACAATCCAGACTTTGCGTGAAGTACCATTAAACATCAAGCTTGTGGATAATTATTTAGAACAAGCTGAAAAAAGTATTGAAGACGGTCATACTAAAGCAGTTGAAATGGTTGAAAATGTACTTTTGATTGAGCGCATCATTCAATATGGCAACCGTTACCGCAAATCCAATCTTCAGTTAGATGCCAAACTTGAAGAAGCTGAAGAATCATTTAGACAGCTTCGTTATACAAAAGCATTAGAAGAAGCGGCAACTGCAGTCGAAAACTTTGAACCAGGTTCGATGAAACGGATTGAAGTGCTGGTTAAAGAAGACGCATGGCGCATTTAAAAACAACATGTAAAGCCACCAGCTAATCTGCTGGTGGTTTTCTTTTCGGAGGTGAACAGATGATTTACTTGGATAATAGCGCAACCACAAAACCAAAAAAAGAAGTGCTCGATGCGTATATGAAAGTAAATGAGCTATTTTATGCAAATCCGTCTTCATTGCATGTGCTCGGAAACCAAGCAGAAGATTTGCTAGAAACCGCACGAACTCAATTAAAAAATCTGTTGCATATGGAGAATGTTGTCTTTACTTCTGGTGGTACAGAAGCAAACAACTTAGCATTGATTGGTACAGCTCAGAGTTATCAGCATAGAGGCAAGCACATCATCACTGCTGAAACAGAGCACCCTTCTGTCTTAAATAGCCTTGTTGCGCTAGAACGACAAGGCTTTAACATCACGCGTTTACCGGTCGATTCTTCCGGAGGTATTCATGTTGATGAATTGAAAAAATCGTTGCAGAACGATACAATTTTAGTTTCATTAATGCATGTCAATAATGAAATAGGCACCATTCATCCAATTGCAGATATTGCTCGTCTGTTAAGAAAAAGACGTATTTTCTTTCATGTGGATGCAGTGCAAAGTATCGGGAAACTGATATTTGATCCAACCGCTTTGCCCGACTTGATCACACTATCGGCACATAAAATTCACGGACTAAAAGGCAGTGGGCTTCTAGCATATTCTGGAGTTGAATTAGAAACGATTCAATATGGAGGAGGGCAGGAATCGGGGATACGCAGTGGTACCGTTTCTGTACCAAATGCAGTCGCTTTAGCAAAAGCATTAAGGTTAGTAGAACCAAATCCACTACACAAACAATGGAATCAAGACTTACGCCAATTTTTCTCAGGGTTTAACGGCGTAAAAATAGTTAGCCCAAAACAAGCTGCTCCTCACATTCTAGCGGTAGCTGTAAAAGGCATTAAAGGTGAGATTTTGGTATCGGGTTTGCAAAAAGAATCGGTCATTGTTTCCACTTCAAGTGCCTGCTCATCGAAAACGCGTCATACGAGTCGAGTAATTCAAGCAATCGGTTTGCCGCGTGAATTTAAAGATGGTGTGATCCGCATCAGTTTTGGAGAATTTACAACAGAGCAGGATATTATTGCACTTAAAACAGCATTTCAGCGGGTATACCGCATGATTAAAGGAGTTTAACGATAAATGAAAATCAATCAAGTTCTCGTACGTTACGGCGAATTATCAACCAAAGGCAAAAATCGCAGTTCATTTATTGGACGGCTGCGAGATAATGTCAGACAGACTTTTTCAGACTTGAAAGGAATCCAAATCAAAGCAGAGCGTGACCGGATGTTTATTACATCAGACAGTGAGCAACAATTGGCACAAGTGATTGAGCGCTTGCCGCATGTATTCGGTATCCAATCGTTTAGTCCAGTAACAGCATGTGAATTAGACATGGAAGCAATGAAAAAAACAGCAGAAGCAGTTATCGCTAAAATTGAAGATACCGATAAAAGTTTTAAAGTATCGGTAAAACGACCATTTAAAGAATTTCCTCACGAAAAACCGGAAATTATGAAAGAACTCAGCTCACATGTATTAAGAGTCTTTCCAGATTTAAAAGTTCAAATGAAAGACCCTGAAATTGATTTGAAAGTAGAAGTTCGAAAAGAAGCTGTTTATATGATGGCCGAAGTGATTCAAGGAGCAGGTGGTTTGCCAGTAGGAGCGGGCGGTAAAGCATTGCTCATGCTATCGGGTGGTTTAGACAGTCCGGTTGCAGGCTATCATATGCTCAAACGTGGCGTTAGACTAGAACTGATTCACTTCTTTAGTCCACCGTTTACCAATGAACGTGCCAAGGAAAAGGTATTTGATTTAGCTGAAAAGCTATCGCAGTTTAGTTCATCCGTCAATTTGCACATCATACCGTTTACACAGCTTCAGCAAGAAGTACACAAGCAAGTGCCGGATAACATCACGATGACTTCGACGCGGCGCATGATGATGCGCGTAGCTGATTTGGTGATGGCTGAGACAAATTGCCGAGCAATCATTACAGGAGAAAGTCTAGGACAAGTGGCAAGCCAAACGTTAGAAAGTTTACAAGCGATTAACGCGGTCACAAACACGCCCATTTTGCGGCCGCTAATTGCGACGGATAAGTTGGAGATTATCGATACAGCTCAAAAAATTGGCACGTACGATATCTCTATCCGTCCGTTTGAAGATTGCTGCACGATTTTTACACCAGCAAATCCTAAAATCAAGCCAAAACTTGAAAAAGTCGAGTACTACGAGAACTTTGTTTCGTTCGATGAAATGATCGGTGAAGCAGTATCTCAAAGAGAAGTTATTAAGTTTCCACGCATTAAAAAGAATCAGTTTGAAGATCTTTTATAATAGCTAAGCTGCCTTTTACAGGCAGCTTTTTTTGTGACGCATAACTTTAGTTCGCGAGTTAGATCTGAACTAAACGCACACAATCAGCAACAGAAAATAAGAGTTCTTTTTAAAAGTTTAACTAGATGAAATTATATGAATAATTAAAAATTTAATGTATAATGATATGGATATAACAATTAGCTCTAGTCAGAGGAGGGAAATAGCATGAAAAGAGAAGAATTACTAGCGCCGGATTCGTATAATTTGGTGGAGGAAATTGAGCGATACGCAACAGGTGACGGCAAACTTGCGATTCTATGGGAAAACGATCAAGGGGAAAAACACCAACTTACATATGATGAATTAATAGAGCACGCAAATCGTGCAGCGAATAGTTTTGAAACAGCAGGTCTTGTTAAAGGTGACGTCGTGCTCGTAATGGTGCCACGTTTGATCGAAGCGTATGTTGCGTATATCGGAGCACTAAAGGCGGGTTTAGCAGTCATTCCCAGCTCTGAAATGCTTCGGGCAAAAGATATTGCGTACCGCTTAAATCATAGTGATGCAAAAGCGGTAATCGCCTATGAGCCGTTCATGGATCAATTCGAAGGTGTGAAGGAAATGGACAATGTCGTGAAGTTTGTCATTGGAAAATCAGGAAGTTCATGGATTTCTTTAGTTGATGAAATGGCTGCCGCTTCTCCTGAATACATAGCAGCGCCTACTAAAAAAGACGATATGGCGTTCTTATCTTATACTTCAGGAACTACCGGCAATCCCAAAGGAGCCGTACATAGCCACGGCTGGGCATATGCACATCTTCGAACGTCAGCGGAGCACTGGCTCGGTGCAAAAGAAGGGGATGTTGTTTGGGCAACCGCAAGTCCAGGTTGGCAAAAATGGATTTGGAGTCCGTTCTTAGCGACACTAGGTAGCGGAGCTACCGGTTTTGTTTACAATGGTAAATTTGATCCGACTATTTATTTAGAACTCATGGAAACACGCAAAGTCAATGTGTTGTGCTGTACGCCGACAGAATACCGGTTGATGGCAAAACAAAAAGATTTAGCCAACTATCATTTGTCCGCTTTGCACAGTGCAGTGTCTGCGGGGGAACCACTTAACGCAGAAGTCATCAATGTTTTTAAAAATCATTTTGACATAGAAGTCCGCGATGGTTATGGCCAGACGGAAAATACGTTGCTGGTCGGAGTTATGAAAGGCATGGAGTCTCGCATTGGTTCTATGGGCAAACCGACGCCTGGCAACCATGTCGAAATCATTGATGAGTTCGGTAACCCGTGTCTAGTTGGTGAAGTGGGGGATATTGCTGTTCATGTTGAGACACCTGCTTTGTTTAAGGAATATTTTAAAGATCCCGAACGAACCAAGATGCAATTCCGCGGAGATTATTATGTAACGGGTGATAAAGCATCAAAAGATGAAGATGGTTATTTTTGGTTTGAAGGTCGAGGAGACGATATCATTATTTCTTCCGGCTATACAATCGGACCTTTTGAAGTAGAAGATGCATTGGTTAAACATCCGGCTGTTCAAGAATGTGCTGTTATTGGTGCACCCGACGAAATACGCGGCACGATTGTCAAAGCTTTTGTCGTACTAGTAGAAGGTCTTACGGCTTCAGATAGTTTGGTAAAAGAATTACAAAATCATGTAAAAGAATTGACTGCACCTTATAAATACCCTCGGGCAATCGACTTTTTAGCAGAGTTGCCAAAAACGGCATCTGGTAAAATTCGACGTGTGGAATTACGCCAGCAAGAACACGCGAAAAAATAAATGCAACCCCAAAAACGGCACTTCTCTTATTAAAAAAGAGTTGCCGTTTTTTGATTTGAACTTGAGCAAGAATGGGTAACGGATGTTTCTATAATTGACGTATGATTATTTACTTTCTGCTCCCATCAAGCCTATAATGAGACTATTATTTCGGAATATAAAATTTAATAAAGAATGGTGAGCGATGTAGAATGACAGATTCAAAAAAAGGCGTTTTGGTCATTATTTTGACTTATACATTATGGGGATTTATGCCGATTTTCTGGAAACAAATTAGTCACGTTCCAGCGGACGAAATCCTAGCAGGAAGAATTATATGGTCTTTCGTATTAACTTTTGGTTTTATTCTTTTAACTAAAGGAGGTCGCCAATTGTGGCTTGATCTAAAAAAGCTGTGGATATCAAAAAAGAAATTTTTCTTATTGATGTTGGCGTCGTTCCTCATCTCTGCTAATTGGTTTTTTTATGTCTATGCGGTTTCGCATGACCGGATTGTTGAAACAAGTCTCGGTTATTACATAAATCCGTTAATTTCTATGCTGTTGGGAGCTCTTTTTTTGAAGGAGAAATTGTCTCCAGCGGTAAAAATTGCTTTCCTTTTAGCGGCAACTGGTGTTTTGATTTTAACTTTCTCTTTTGGTTCTTTGCCGTGGCTTGCGCTCGGTATGGCTTTCAGTTTTGCTTTTTACGGTTTGATCAAAAAAACCATTCAATTAGATGCTTTGCGCGGACTGGCAATTGAAACACTTTTTGTTTTTCCGATTGCAATTGCCTATTATATCTATTTGATGTCAATCGATCGCGTTTCTTTTTTAGAGACAGGACTAACAACAGATGTGTTGTTAGTCGCTAGTGGATTGGTTACTGCTTTCCCATTATTATTGTTTGCAATCGGTGCTCCATTGATTCCGATGTACATGATTGGGTTTTTGCAATACATTGCTCCGTCGCTAATGTTGCTAATTGGGGTTTTCATTTACGGTGAAGCTTTTACAACAGTCGATATTATTTCTTTCTCGTTGATTTGGAGCGCGTTGATTTTGTTTACTTCTTCAAAAATTTTGGAGGCACGGGGAATTCGAAAGGCAAGCAGGAAAATTTCGGTTTAGTGTTTCTTTTTGTTGAAACATTTGTGCGTGTTTCACGTATAGTAAGAGTAGAACTAAGGAGGGAATGGTATAAATGAATACAAAAAGATGGATTGCTCTAGTTGTAGCGGCAGCTGTACTCGGAATTTCATTGGTTATCAACTCGGCATTTGCTTTTCTTCAAGGTGGTTTTACTGATGGTGTTGACGAACTCGTAGCGAGTACGCAATCAAGTTTTTCGGAAGTTGTGGTAGAAGATGGAGATTTTGATAACCGTGTAGCTGTTTTAAATGTAGATGGTGTGATTCAAGACACGGGAGATGCAGCTTCACTGTTTGGAACGACTGGTTATAACCACTCTTTCTTTATGGAACAATTAGAAAATGTTAAAGAAGATCCTACGGTTAAAGCCGTTGTACTTACCGTAAATTCACCGGGTGGTGGCGTTGTGGAGTCGGCGGAAATTTACGATAAGATTATTGAAATTCAAGAAGAAACAAAAAAACCATTTTACGTATCAATGGGAGCAGTAGCTGCATCAGGTGGCTATTATATTGCAGCACCAGCAGAAAAGATTTTTGTTAACAAGGAAACCTTAACTGGCTCTATCGGTGTCATTATGCAAAGTGTCAATTATGGTGAACTAGCAGACAAACTGGGTGTGGATTTTGTGACGATCAAGTCGGGTCCATATAAAGATATTATGAGCCCAACTCGTGACATGACAGAAGAGGAACGCGTAATTCTTCAAGAAATGCTAGATGATTCATACGAGTCGTTTGTCGATGTAATTGAAGAAGGTCGTGACATGACAGAAAAAGAAGTAAAAGCTGTGGCAGACGGACGTATCATGAATGGACGTCAAGCAGTAGAGGCGAATTTAGCGGATGATTTCGGATTCGAGGAAGACGTAATCGCACAAGTAAAAACTGATTTCGATTTAGGTAATGCACAAGTATTCCAATACGGAGCTTCGCAAGGCTGGGGTTCGCTTTTATCCATGAAAATGAATTCGTTTTTCGGTAACGATCTCGAAACACAAATGATTACAAAAATGCTAACTGAATACAGTTCTCCACGTATGATGTATTTATACGGTGAAAAATAAGGAGGGACCACAATGACAGACCACGAAACGAATGAAACCACAGTGGAAGTGCCCGTCACGAAACAGCGTCCTGAAAGCGGAGGATTTGAAGAAGTTCTTTTTTACGAACGGAAACCGGCTGGATTTTGGGTGCGATTTTGGGCTTATTTAATCGATTTACTGGTTATTGCGGGTCTTACTGCTATTCTAGTCAAACCTATATTTGCTTTGACAGGAATAGAAACAACCAGTATTCCTTGGTATGCGCCGTATGCAATTGTATCGGCCATCCTCTTTTACGGCTATTTTGTGTTAATGACAAAATTCTTTTGTCAAACTGTCGGAAAGATGGTTATGGGGATCCGTGTAGTGTCTTTGAAGTCCGATAGCATCTCTTGGATGACGCTCCTGTTCCGCGAGTGGATTGGTCGCTTTCTTTCCGTGACCATTTTGCCGCTCTACTGGATTGTTGGCTTTACACCGTTAAAACAAGGCGTCCACGACTACATTGCTGACACGACAGTTGTTCATGAAGAGTCTTTTAGAAAAAATAGATTGATGAAGAAAAAGCATATAGAGGGGTCTGGGTTGCATGACACCCAAGCATTTTAGTATGATAAAGAGACTAATGAAAGGGAGGCGTATTGATTGGTACAAATTACATTCAAGAATAATCCGATGACTTTACCTAACAAAGAAGTGAAGGTTGGAGATCAAGCTCCAGATTTTACTGTGTTATCAACAGACTTATCACCTGTAACACTTAAAGACACAACTGGAAAGATTCGGTTGGTTAGTGTGGTTCCATCATTGGATACGGGTGTTTGTTCAGATCAAACGAGACGTTTCAGTGACGAAGCCGCATCTCTGGGGGACAATGTAGAAGTACTCGCCATCTCAGCTGATTTACCATTTGCTCAAAAACGTTGGACAGACATCAACAAAGTAGATGCTATTACAACTTTGTCGGATCATCGTGACTTGTCATTCGGTGAAGCTTACGGATTGACGATGCAAGAGCTTCGACTTCTAGCTCGTTCAGTTTTCGTACTTGATGAAAATGACAAAGTTACTTATGTAGAGTATGTAGCTGAAGGAACAGATCATCCCGATTACGAAAAGGCTTTAGATGCAGTTAAAGAATTAACAAAATAATACAAGAAACCCACTCGAGAGAGTGGGTTTCCTTATTGAGGACGGCGAATTATGAATTCAGCAATGGAAAAAACGTTTAATTTTATTGATAATCACACAACAGAAATTCAGAAAGAACAAGAAAACGCCTACCTGGAAAGTTTATTGACGACTACTGAAAATTGGTTGGATGGACTTATCAAGTTAGAAGCGGATGCCAGCAAAGAAGAAGTTCGTAAAGCACTTCAGCTAGCTGTGTTAAAGGGCATGAAAGAGCACATTCAACCACATCATCAAATGACGCCTGACGCACTTGGGTTATTGGTTGGTTATTTGGTTGAGTTGTTTGTCAAAAAAGATCAAGCAGTCATTTTAGACCCGGCAGTTGGAACAGGTAATCTATTGTTAACAGTTATGAATTACTTGGACGGCCGCTTGACAGGAGCGGGCGTAGAACTAGACGATCTTCTCGTGCGTCTTGCTTCAAATGCAGGGAATTTAGTAGAACAACCTATTACGTTCTATCTACAAGATGCACTTCAGCCTTTATTGATTGATCCAGTAGACGTTGTCGTTTCAGATTTACCGGTCGGTTATTATCCCGACGACGAAACCGCAGCCACTTATGAACTAAAAGCAGATGAAGGCATGACGTATGCACATCATTTGTTTATCGAACAATCGTTAAAACACACGGCTGATGGTGGCTATTTGTTTTTCATCGTCCCGAAAGCGTTATTTGAATCTGAGCATGCCAGTCAATTGCATAGTTTTTTGAAAAAACATGCGCATATTCAATCTGTTATGGAATTGCCAGATAGCTTATTTAAAAACTCAGCGCATGCTAAAGGGATTCTCGTCTTACAGAAAAAGCAAGAAGGCATTAAAGCGCCGAAAGAAGTTTTGTTGGCACGAGTTCCGAATATGTCCAAGCCCGAATCCATGTCTCAATTCTTTTCTCAAGTTACTAGTTGGTTTAAAGAAAACAAAGAATAGAGCAGGGAAGTTATGCTATACTAAAGGTATAAAAACATCCATATGTACCATTTTTAACGAAAAGAGGGATGCGCAATGACTGAGTCAAACGAAGAACCAAAAAAAGTGAGTCTTCAAGAAGCTGTAAAACGCCAACTTGAAGCTAAGAAAAACCAAGCTTCAGACAAATTATCTGGTGGTAACGGTTCACTATCGACTAAAAAGATGAAGAGCCAGCAATCAAAGAAAGTTAGTAATAACCGCCGTAAAATGGGTACGTGATCGATCACGTTACTTAATGTAAAAGAGACAAGGATTATTCCTTGTCTCTTTTTTTAGAATTAGCCGTTAAACCTTTATTTTCAACTAGGTCGTGAATAGTGACTGGGGGTGGAGGTCTTTGATGTATGCGGGATTGTGGCTTCGTTTAAAAGCGTTTGCACTTGATTATGTGTTGATTTTTTCCTATATGGGAGTATTGTTTGTTGTATCTGTGATTTTCATTCCTTCCATACAACAGGGGTTTCAAGGTTCACGAATTATTGCTCAACTAACGGGCTTCATATTGCTTACGCTACCTGTTTCTCTCTATTTTATCGTTGCAGACTCAAAAATGGGTAAGCAATCGTTTGGGAAATATAAAATGGGTATTGTCGTAACAGATAAGAACCAAAAGCCTTTATCGATAGGTCGAGCAATGAGTCGGACGTTTTTGAAGTTTTTACCATGGCAGCTTTCTCACTTTATGGTGTATCGAATGATTCAATTGAGAGCTGAGGAATTAGAATTACTAGACTATCTAATTTGGGGATGGATTTATGGATTGGTTTTTCTTTCTATGTTGATGGTTATTTTTACAAAAAATAAACAGACGCTTTATGATTGGTTAACGAAAACCTATGTCTTCAAATAAAACTTAACTCAAAGTATTGACTTGTCAGAGAAGACTGGTAAAATTTATTTCAATATACTTTTAAAAATGACTAGATGAGTCGTTCGAAAAAAAATTCTTATGTCATTGCTGTAAATTAGTATGAACTTTACTGGATTTAAAGTGGTAAGCCGTATTTTTTCATTACGTAAGTGTTTAAATAAGTCGTTCGATGGTTTAGTAGGCAATTTGTGTGCAGCAGCAAGAGACTGAATGGTAGGTGTAAATTCAGGCAGCAAATGGGATGAAATACGCCATCAGTTTTGATCGATTCGCAAAGAGTGGATGTTTGGTAAGCTAGAACATCAAATTGGGTGGTAACGCGGAGAAAACCTTCGTCCCTTTATTGGGACGGGCGTTTTCTCTTTTTTTTTTATAAAAAAGGAGAGTTTGTCATGCATAATATCAAATCAGTCATCACGCCAAGAGTTTCAGAAGCTATTTTAATAACAACTGCTATCTTTCTATTAATCAGTGTCAGTATTATTCGATTTAAATCAGTTCCACATCTTCCGATCTTATTTTCGGTTTTGTTGCTATTCGGTTATGGATTGTTAAAGAAAGTGTCTTACCGAACACTGGAAAAAGGATTGGTTGATGGTGCAGGTGCGGGAATGAGTGCAGTTTTTCTATTTTTCTTTATCGGTATGCTCATTAGTAGCTGGATGATTAGCGGTACCATTCCAACGTTGATATACGCAGGCTTTACCTTGATTTCTATGACGTTTTTTTATGCTATTGTCTTTATCGTCACATCATTAATTGGATTGTCTATTGGTAGCTCACTCACGACGGTTGCAACGATTGGTGTGGCTTTTATCGGGATGGCGACGGCAATGGATTTGTCATTAGCCATAACAGCTGGTGCAATTGTTTCAGGCGCATTTTTTGGGGATAAAATGTCGCCATTGTCAGACACAACAAATTTATCTTCGACCATTGTCGGTGTAGATTTGTTTGAACACATTCGCAATATGGGATGGACGACGATTCCCGCTTTTGTCATAACTCTAGGGTTGTTTGCATGGCTTTCTCCGGAGGCGACGGGAGCTAGTGTGCAGAACATCTCGATCTTTAAAGAAGGACTGTTAGCTACAGGTATGATTCACGGGTATACGCTTGTTCCATTAGTCGTGCTTATTGTTTTAACCTTGGCGAAAACACCTGCTTTAATGACGCTGGCATTAAGTTCAATATCAGCCATTGCGATTTCTTTTCTGCATCAAATGTCTACAGCTTCCGAGATTTTTAAAGTGCTATTTAGCGGATATGTGTCTTCTACTGGTATCACAGAGATTGATAGTTTGTTGTCACGTGGTGGGATGGAGAGCATGATGTTCACGGTAGCCTTAGTGCTACTCGCGCTTAGTATGGGTGGATTGCTATTTACTTTAGGAATTGTTCAATGTTTGTTAGCCAAAGTAGAGAGCGTACTGAGAAAAGTTTCGTCGGTTATTGCGGCTTCGGCATTAACCGCAATTGGTATCAATATTCTGATCGGTGAACAATACTTGTCCATTTTATTGACGGGACAGGCATTTAAAGAGCCTTACGACAAAGTAGGACTCGCAGGGAAAAACTTGAGTCGCGTGATGGAAGATGCTGGAACAGTCGTCAACCCACTTGTTCCTTGGAGCGTATGTGGAATTTTCATTACCGGTGTTATTGGCGTTCCGACACTTGAGTATTTACCATTCGCATTCTTTTGTTTGCTATCGCCTGTTCTAACGATTTTATTTGGATTCACCGGAAAAACGCTAACATACAAGTAAATAACGACTATAAAGAGAAAACAGCTGACGTTTATCGTCATCTGTTTTTCTAGAGAAGCAGGGAATTTCAATAGAAAGTCGAATAGTGTCAGTAGAGGGTACTTATTGCGAAGTCACGGAAACTAGTTTAAAGGGGTGGAGAAATGTATCAATCAATTTTAGTCGCTATAGACGGTTCTGAAAATGCCGAACGAGCTGGAAAGCAAGCTGCCCAACTCGCAACGTTAGTGAAAGGGACAGAAGTGACAATCGTATACGTTTCCGATTTTGATGAAGACAGCAATGAAAAGGTTCACGATGGTGGTCAGCTCGAGTTTGAATTGTCGCGAAAGAAAAAAATTCAACCGATCAAAGAAGCTTTAGAACGTGGAGAAGTCTTTTACAAAATTGAAATGATGCACGGTCGTCCAGCACCCGTGATTATTGAAATGGCCAATGAAGGGGAATTTGATTTGGTTGTGATTGGCAGCAGGGGATTAAAGCCAGTATCGGCGCTAGTACTTGGCAGTGTTAGTCAGAAAGTTGTCAATCACGTGCATTGTCCAGTACTAGTCGTGAAATAACTCAGACGGACGAGTGGATAGTTCTGGTATACTGGTAAAAAGATTATTGGTATTACTGATTAACTGACTAAAAGACCAGCTGGAGGAGAAAATGACAACATTACCGAATTGTCCTAATTGTAATTCTGAATATACGTATGAAGACGGCAATCTGTTTGTCTGTCCTGAATGTGCACATGAATGGAATTTAGCGATTGAAGCTGAACAGGATGAAAAAGAAAAAATCGTCAAAGATGCAAACGGAACGGTATTAAAAGATGGGGATGCTGTAACAGTCATTAAAGACTTGAAAGTCAAAGGCAGTTCGTCAACTTTGAAAATTGGAACAAAAGTAAAAAGTATCCGTTTGGTTGATGGTGATCACGACATTGATTGTAAGATCGATGGTTTTGGTCCGATGAAACTAAAATCGGAATTTGTTAAAAAAGCATAACACGAAAAAACTCCGTCGACCTCAAAAGGTCGACGGAGTTTTTTCGTGTTTATCTGTTTAAACGCCGCGTTTATTGCCCCATACTAAAGTATGCAATTGCGGCAACACTTTGGCATCATTCATAATAGGGGACTGAATATGGTAATCAATTAATTGTTCGTATCTATGAAGTAAGGTAGTCACTAACTGCAAATCATCTGTCGTTGCAGTGTCTTCGTTGCCTGTTTGTAAGAAAAATGGAATTGATGGGTAACGCTGATGGAGTTTTTCTGCATAAGCAAAGTCGACTTCGTCAAAAATAACAACTTTCAGGCTGACATTGGCATTTTGCAGTTTTTCTATAAATACATCCAGTTTCGTTACATCTGTTTTCATACCAGAACTAGGTGGTTTTGGTGACAAGGTAATATCATCGATTTCTATCATCCACTCCTGCCAAAGAGATGCCTGCGTTTCTACAGCTACTTTCCAGCCTTGCAAGTGGCACAAATCAACGAGTTCACCGATACCTTTATGGAGAGCGGGATTGCCACCGGATATGGTGACGTGCGAAAAGGCCTTGCCACCGGTTTGGATGAGTTCTTCAACGATTTCAGTAGGTTGTTTGGAGACGCTTGTGCCTGTGCCATCCCAAGTGAATTTAGAATCACACCAAGAACAAGAATAATCGCATCCTGCTGTGCGCACAAACATGGTTTTTTGCCCCATTACCATGCCCTCACCTTGAATGGTTGGACCGAAAATTTCCATCACTGGAATTCTCATAACAAGTCCTCTTGTTTCGGACGGAATACAACATAACTGGTTGGTGTTTCACGAACGATAACTTGCAGACAGTTGGGACGGTTGCTGGTCGCTTGCAGCATCGTTTGAATCGACTGCCACACTTGCTTAGCAAGAAGCTCGGTGGTCGGAAATTTAGTGGCAAATTCTGAATGATCGTTCAAGACACTGTGGTCGTATTTTTTATGAATCAGTTCTTTCAATAATTTAAAGTCAATTAGAAAACCAATGGCGTCAAGTTCGTTACCTGCGATTGTAATGTTGAGATGATACGTATGGCCGTGCATGACTTGGCATTTCCCTGCTTCTTCACTTGGAATAAAATGCGCTGCTGAAAAATGAAAGTCCTTATTGAGCTCAAATTGGAAATCGTGTGGAATTGTCGGATAAAATTGCTGCATCATGCTCTAACACCAGCCATTTTTTTATCCTGATAGCGAGCAAGTCCATCATTTCGCAATTTGCAGGCAGGACATTCGCCACAACCAGTGCTCGGGATGCCGTTGTAGCAAGTTAAGGTCTTGTCTTGAATAAATTCAAAAGCACCAAGTGTATCAGAAAGTTCCCAAACCTCGGTCTTGTCGAGCCACATTAACGGCGTATGGATGATAAACTGCTTGTTCATTGCTAAATTTAATGTGACATTTAGTGAACGAATAAACGTATCACGACAATCGGGATAACCGCTGAAGTCGGTTTGACTTACTCCAGTAATTAAATGTTGGCAACCGATAGCGTCTGCATAAACTGCTGCGAAAGATAAAAATAAATGATTTCTGCCCGGTACAAAAGTAGATGGCAATTCACCATCTTCTGCGGTCACATCGATATCATCACGTGTTAACGCATTGGCTGAGAGTTGATTGATCAAAGTCATATCCAATACCTTAAATGATACACCTAGTTCTTCAGCGATTTTTCTGGCACACTCAATTTCAGCCGAATGACGCTGGCCGTAATCAAAAGTGACGGTTGCTACTTCTTTGAAATTCTTGATTGCCCAAAATAGGCAAGTGGTACTGTCTTGGCCACCGCTGAAAACGACGACTGCTTTTTCTTTTTTCATCTGTAACACTCCTTAGTTTTTTAGAGAGGGAGTTTGCGAACCTCTTTTAGCGAACAGTGTTAATAATAACATAATGTACCAGAAAAGAAGACTGTAAATTCAAGTCTCCGGAAGGTGTACTATTTCTGTAATAGGGTATATTTATAGCATAAGGAAAGGGGATGTTTGACATGAGAGCAATTATTATCGACAGTTATGGTGGTATAGAACAACTGAAAGAAAGAGAAGTAGAAACACCAACTATCAACGAAAATCAGGTGCTAGTTGAAGTTCATGCCACTTCTATAAATCCAATTGACTGGAAATTACGTGAAGGCTATTTAAAAGAAATGTTACCTTGGGAATTCCCAATTATTTTAGGTTGGGATGCAGCGGGTGTGGTTGCTAAAATTGGCACAAACGTTAAGCATTTCAAAGTAGGCGATCGTGTCTTTACGAGACCTGCGACAACACGTCAAGGGACTTATGCAGAATTTGTGCCAGTAGAGGAACAGCTATTAGCTCATATGCCAGAAAGCATGACTTTTGAAGAAGGCGCGGCAATTCCGTTAGCTGGGCTAACTGCTTATCAATGCCTTGTCGACTTTGCCGAAGTTAAAAAAGGAGATAAAGTATTGATTCATGCGGGAGCCGGTGGAGTGGGAAGTATGGCCATTCAAATCGCTAACAGCATCGGAGCGTATGTAGCGACGACTGCGAGTGACAAAAACGATGAACTGGTCAAATCACTAGGTGCAAATCGTGTCATTAATTACAGTGAAGAAGATTTTAGTGAGTTACTGGAAAACTTTGATGCAGTATTAGACACAATGGGTGGAGAAGTACTAGATAAAAGTTTCAAAGTCTTGAAAAAAGGCGGGAAACTGATTTCGATTGCAGGTCAGCCTTCTGCAGAGAAAGCGCAAGAGCACGAAGTAAAAGCAAGCAGCTTTTGGTTAGAGCCGAGCGGTGAGCAATTACATCAGCTGGCTAATTTGTTTGTATCAGGAGAATTTAAACCTGCGATTGGTCACGTGTTTGATTTTAGTGAGCAAGGGTTAAAAGATGCGCACGAACTTAGTGAAACTCATCATGCTCGCGGAAAAATTATTATCAAAGTGAAATCTTAATAAAACGAAAAAATCCTTTCACATGAGTGAAAGGATTTTTTCGTTTTACGTATTAACCTGTTGGTGCATCGTCTTGAGCTTCTTCAGTACGTACAACTAAGACATCACATTTTGCTGAACGAACAATGTGTTCTGAAACGCTACCGATTAGGAAACGTTCAACCGCATTTAATCCGGTAGCACCACAGATAATTAAATCCGCTTCAACTTTCTGTGCCAAATCTCTTGAAATCATTGTCTTAGGAGAACCATAATCGACAACAATGTTCACTTTTTCAACACCACCGGCTAATGCTTCTTTTTTATACTCTTCTAATAAATCTTCAGCAAACTTTTGAGCACGGTCAGCAATCGAGCGATCATACGCTTCAATTGCAGCGAACGAACGGGTATCGATTACGTTTACCAAATTTAATGTAGCGTTATTCCGTCCAGCAATACCAACTGATTTTTTAAATGCCCACTCAGCTTCTTTCGAACCATCGACTGCTACAAGAATTTGACTGTATTTTAATGTCATCCTACATTCCTCCTTTATCTCTCTTTGTAAACATTCGCTAAAACTATCTAAGTTCCTGCTAAATTGGATGTAATTTCGTGAATTTTTTGTCTAATTAAAGGCGTCTTTTGACATGGTAATTAGATGAATAGAAATAAATAGCTAGCAGTAAAGTGATGGTTTAAACCAATCGTTCAATTTACGGTAAATGAAAAGCGACATCAGAATTTTTCTGATGTCGCTGTGTCTATTAATTATGGATAATTTGAAGTTCTTTCGGGAATTTTGTCAGTACTTCGTAACCATCTGCAGTTACAGTGACGTCATCTTCAATACGAACGCCGATTTTACCAGGAATATAAATACCAGGCTCTAATGTAAAGACCATTCCTTTTTCCATTTTTATCGAATTCTCGCCATGAATAGAAGGGAATTCATGAACATCGATGCCTAAACCATGTCCTAAACGGTGTGTGAAATACTCGCCGTATCCTGCATCTGTAATTACTTTACGTGAAATTTGATCAAGTTCAGCAGCTGTAACGCCAGGTTTGACCGCTTCAAGAGCAGCTGTTTCAGAACGATAGACAATATCATATACAGCCTTTTGCTCTTCACTAGGTTCTCCAAGCGCTAATGTACGGGTAATATCTGAGCAATAGCCTTTATGAACAACGCCAAGGTCAAACAATACCAAGTCGCCATTTTTCAATTTACGATCGCCAGTTTTACCGTGTGGTGAAGCCGCTTTGTCTCCAGCCAATACAGTTGTATCGAACGACATATGCGTAACGCCACGTTTTTTTAACGCTAATTCAATTTCTGTCATGACTTCAATTTCAGTAATGCCTTCTTTAATTGTTTTTGCAGCTACTTCAATCGCGTAATCAGCTAATGCCGCTGCTTCACGTAATATTTGCAGTTCTGCGTCATCTTTTATTACACGCATAGCATTTAACTGATCGTCCAGTTGTACAAGTGTACGCGGCTCAAAGAATGAGAGAATCGCTTCGGAGCGATCCACTGTCATATGCGCTTTTTCAATTGCCATTGTTTTTAATTCAATGCCACGCGATTTTGCTGTTTTATATAAAATTTCCATGGAATTTTGTGTGTCTTCGTGACCGACGATTTCGCCTGTCCACCCAGCATTCTTTGCATCTGGAATTTCCATTTTAGGACAAATTAAAAAGGGTTCAGCTTCTGCGAATATCATGACACCTAGTAGACGTTCATGTGGATTACTTTTGAAACCACTAACGTAAAAAACGTTGTAGGGATCTGTAATAAATGCCGCATCAATTGAATGTTGTTTCAGGTAATCTTGTAGTTGGTTAATTTTTATCATATGTATTCCTCCTCTATATGTGTAGCATATCAAAAAACAGGGTATAAATCAGCTATATGAATTGAATTCACTATATTCAAACATCAATTGGAGGGATTTTATGCACGTCTCATATCATGGTCATTCTATTGTGAAAATCAAAACAGGTGAATATACTATTTTAATTGATCCATTTATTAACGGCAATGAGTTCACTGATTTAACGGTCGAAAAAGAAAGCCCAGATGTGATCCTCTTAACGCACGCCCATAACGATCATGTTGGCGATACCGTCGAACTAGCGAAAAAAAGTAATGCGCAAGTGATAGCTGTATTTGAACTAGCTAATTATTTAGACAGTCTCGGTGTAAACGCAGTAGGTATGGGGTTAGGCGGCGCACACGAATTCGAGTTTGGTGTGGTGAAGTTCACAAAAGCATTTCACAGTTCTTCTTTCACAACAGCAGAAGGTGAAGTCGTTTATGGTGGCATGCCAGCTGGAATTTTATTTACAGCAGAAGGCAAAACAATTTACCATGCAGGTGATACAGAAGTGTTTGGTGACATGAAGATGTTAGGTGAGCGAAATGATATTGATGTGGCGTTTGTACCAATTGGCGATCATTTTACAATGGGGCCAGAAGATGCAGCTTATGCGGTCGAATTATTACAACCGAAAGTGGTTGTTCCGATCCATTACAATACATTCCCGCCCATTAAGCAAGATCCTGAGTACTTTAAGTCGTTAGTAAAAGATGCACAAGTAAACATTTTACAGTCAGGCGAAAGCATCAAACTGTAGCACATAAAACAACCCGAAGAGTAGAAACTTTTCGGGTTGTTTTATGCCGTTTATGCCTGTCGGACCAAAACGCCCGCCTCCACTTTTCGATTTGTCTAGTTGCGCTGGGCTGTTCCTCGGGACATAAGCCACAGTGTCAGTGCGGCTGAAGAAATGCCGCTCGGCCACTGCGTCTTATGCCTGTCGGACCAAAACGCCCGCCTCCACTTTTCGATTTGTCTAGTTGCGCCGGGCTGTTCCTCGGGACATAAGCCACAGTGTCAGTGCGGCTGAAGAAATGCCGCTCGGCCACCGCGTCTTATGCCTGTCGGACCAAAACGCCCGCCTCCACTTTTCGTGTACTTATGCTACACTGTAAGGTAAAGGAACGTAGAAAGAATGGGTGAAATCATGGCGACTAAGCATGAACAAATACTGGATCATATTGAGACTTTAGCTGTGGGGGAGAAAATCTCGGTACGGCGTATTGCGAAGGATTTGCAGGTCAGTGAGGGAACGGCTTACCGCGCGATTAAAGAAGCAGAAACAAACCGATTGGTGTCGACCATTGAACGTGTGGGGACAATTCGTATTGAACGTAAAAAGAAAGAAAATATTGAACGATTGACCTATGCTGAAATTGTCAATATTGTTGATGGGCAAGTGCTGGGTGGTAGAGCTGGGCTGCACAAATCCCTCAACAAATTTGTTATTGGGGCCATGCAGCTAGAAGACATGATGCGCTACACAGAAGCAGGCAATTTACTAATTGTCGGGAATCGTTATAAAGCACATGAATATGCACTTCGCGCAGGTGCGGCAGTACTTGTGACCGGTGGATTTGAAGCATCGGATGGCGTAAAAAAATTAGCGGATGAATTCGAGCTTCCGATTATTTCGACTAGCTACGATACGTTTACGGTTGCCACAATGATTAATCGAGCTATTTACGATCAATTAATTAAAAAGGAAATTTTGTTAATTGAAGATATTTTAATTCCGCTAGAAGAAACCGATCATTTAAATCTTAAAGAACCCATTCGTCGTTATCACGAATTAAATGAAGAAACGACACATGGTGGCTTCCCAGTAGTAGACCAATCCAATCGATTGGTCGGCATTATTACTTCGCGTGATGTGATTGGGCATCTGCCTACAGAATTAATAGAAAAAGTAATGACCAAAGATCCCATTACCGTTTCAATGCAGACCAGTGTTGCGGCGGCAGGACATCGTATGATTTGGGAAGGCATCGATTTACTGCCTGTTGCGGATGACTCTGGCAAATTGAAAGGCGTTATTAGTAGGCAAGATGTGTTAAAAGCGATTCAAACGGCTCAACGCCAGCCACAACAAGGCGAAACAATTGATGATATCATCAAAAGTCAACTTCACCAACAAACTAGCGACAAACTATTGCTCGAGTTTCGCGTGACACCTCAAATGACGAATGCTTATGGTTCGATTTCTCATGGTGCGTATACCATGATTTTAACCGAAGCAGCATCGGCAATACTAAAAACGAAAAACCGAAAAGATAGTGTATTAGAAAACTTAACCATTTATTTTTTGAAGCCGGTTCAGTTGGATGTGCTGGTTTACGTCAAACCAACCATTTTGGACATTAGTCGAAAATCTGCCAAAGTTGAAGTTGAAGTATCTTTGGAAAACGAAATCGTTGGAAAAGCCATGTTGACTTTCCAATTACTAGATCGTTAAAGCAAAAAGACCTCTAAAAGGCAGCAGGCACACTCAGTAAACGAGTGTGCCTGCTGCCTAATTAGTCTGTCGGACAAATGGAATCACTTATGGATTCAAATCTGCTTCTTCTTCCAGAAATACATGATAATGACGCGCCGCTTTGTAGTTGTAATAAACCAAAGCTAGACCAAGAACAATGAAAATAGTTGAAATGATGTACGTAATCACGGTTTGAAAAACGAATAGTTGATTGACACCAAAAAAGGCGACAAAACTTCCCAAAGCCATCGATGCACGTGCAGCATACCATTTTTTTCGAATGGGCAAAACGGTGCGTGTGCGGAATTGCTTTGTTTTGTTATAAAAATAAATGACAAATGATACAATAATTAAAACGACAAAAATGAACATAAGGACCTCCTGAATTCCAAAACTCATTATCATTGTACTGAGAACTGAGTAAAATTGCGAATGGATTTCCTTATAAATGGAGGAACTCGGAAATGAACAGTCAAATCATCGACACAATTAAGCAATACAGCACCATTATTATTCATCGTCATGTGCGACCCGACCCGGATGCGTATGGTTCACAACTTGGTTTAAAATACTTGCTGGAACAAAACTACCCAAACAAGCGTATTTTAGCTGCCGGTACACACGATTACACGATGGATTTTTTAGATTTTCCTGACACTGTCGAAGACCAAGATTTCGAAGGGGCTTTAGTGATTGTCACAGATACTGCCAATACAGAACGTGTGGATGACCAACGCTATAAGACAGGCGACAAACTCATCAAAATTGATCACCATCCAAATGACGATGCCTATGGAGACATCGTGTCTGTGGATACAACGGCTAGTTCAGCATCTGAATTGGTTTATGACCTTTATACATATGGTCGTGAACATGAAGACTGGAACATGTCAGCAAAAGCAGCTCGGTTATTGTATGCAGGAATTATTGGTGACACTGGACGATTCTTATTTCCAAGTACCACACAAAAAACTTTTTCAGTTGCCGGTGAGTTGATAAAATACGATTTTGATCGCAATGCGCTGCATAACGGCATGTACGAAATGGATCGTAAATTATTGCATTTGCAAGGCTATATGTACCAGAACTTCAAAATGGATGAAAATGGTGCGGCGTATGTTAAAATCACCAAAGACATTTTAACAGAATTTGATGTTACAGCAACAGATACTTCTTTATTGGTTGGTTCGCTTGGAAATGTAAAAAATATAAAAGCGTGGGTTATTCTGATTGAAGAAGACCGTGAAATTCGAGTTCGATTGCGTTCGAAAGGACCCGTTATAAACGAGTTGGCTAAAGAATTTGGTGGTGGAGGTCACCCGCTGGCTTCTGGGGCAACTGCGTATTCATGGCAAGAAGCTGACCGTGTAATTGATCGTCTAAAAGAAATTTGTGCAACTGCAAATTAAGGAGGGAGTTTATTGTCAATGGTTTATCCGCATATAAGCACATCAGCCGATTTGCTGAAAAGCACGGTGCGCCTTGACGAACTTTTCCCTTATTTAAAGGAACAAGGAGCCACATCAGTCGCAATCGTTAATACAAAATTGTATGGCATTTTACCGTTTTGGGAAGAATGTCGCCGTGCCGATATTCACGGAGTAATTGGTTTATCAGTTTTTATCGAATACGAAGAGCAGCATTATCCAATCATTTTGTATGCCCAGACCAATAAAGGTTATGGCAACTTACTGAAAATCTCCAGTGCTCTCTCGACGAGAGACAAAGAGGCAATACCTGAACAATGGTTAAAAGCTTATAAAGAAGGCTTGATTTGTGTCATTCCAAACAAAGCAGAGTGGCTATTAGCTGATCGGAGTCAGGTTTTCCAATTTGTAAAAGACTTGTTTGGTGTTTGCGCTTTTGGAAGTCTTGAACGTCCAGGTGGTGTTAAGTCTCAATACGAGTCGACGTTTATTGAATTGTGCGACACCATCCAATTACCCATTATCGCAACACACGAAAGTCGTTATTTGCGTGAGCAAGATGCATTTGCTTATGAAGTGGCATCTGCGATTGGTCAAGGGCTAAAGATGAACGATCCGCAAAGGCATGAACCGAAGCACACGAGTGCCTATATTCCAAGCCCTAAAGAATTGGAATCTTGGTTTGTAGATCAGCCGGAATGGCTCTTGCGTACAACAGAACTGATGGCAAGTTGTCATGTAACAATTCCAATGAATCAGCAATTGCTGCCGGTTTTTCCTGTGGATGAAAAAGTTGACAAAGCGACTTTTATTGCGGAGCTATGCAAATTGGGGTTAGCTGAACGGAAAGTCGGATTTTCAGAAATTTATCAGCAGCGTTTAGACTACGAATTATCGGTCATCGCTAAGATGGGCTTTATCGATTATTTCTTGATTGTTGCAGATTTTATGAAATATGCCAGAGATCAAGATATTTTAACAGGTCCTGGACGTGGTTCTTCGGCAAGTTCACTTGTTGCGTATTCGCTGAAAATTACCGATGTTGATCCGATTGAACATGGGTTGTTATTTGAACGTTTCTTGAATCCAGAGCGAGTTACGCTGCCAGACATTGATATCGATTTTGCTGATCACAGGCGCCACGAAGTGGTCGACTATGTAGCGAAAAAATATGGTGCAATTCGCACGGCGCAGATTATTACATTCGGCACCTTATCAGCGAAAGCCGTTGCACGTGATACTGCCCGTGTATTTGGTTTTGAAGCAGAAGAACTCGAAGCCATTTCAAAAATGATTCCAAATCGTCCAGGAACGACATTGCGCTCAGCTCTTAAAGAGTCTACTGCATTTAACGATTGGATTATTGAAAAAGAAGAACGCAAATCTTGGTTTAAAACCGCGTTAAAATTAGAAGGCCTGCCACGCCATGCTTCGACACATGCAGCAGGTGTGATTTTAAGCCCGACGCCGCTAGTGGACCACGTGCCGATTGAAAAAGGTCATGAAGGAATCTATTTGACGCAATGGCCAATGCAAGAACTCGAAGCCATCGGTTTGTTGAAAATGGATTTTCTTGGTTTGCGTAATTTAACCATATTAGAACAGATCCGTAACTTGGTTTATTGGGATACCAAAAAGCGAATCGATTATAGAAGCCTTCCACTAGAAGACGCTGAAACCTATCAACTGCTGGCCAAGGGCGATACGACTGGCATTTTCCAATTAGAGTCTGACGGAATGCGGCGTGCGCTACAACAAATCAAACCAACGGCTTTTGGTGATATTGTTGCTGTCAATGCCTTGTTCCGACCAGGTCCAATGGAATTTATCCCTCTGTATGCGAGACGGAAACACGGACAGGAATCTGTTAAATACGTTCATCCGATTC
Source organism: Planococcus sp. S3-L1 (assembly GCF_030063085.1). Taxonomy (NCBI): domain Bacteria; kingdom Bacillati; phylum Bacillota; class Bacilli; order Caryophanales; family Caryophanaceae; genus Planococcus; species Planococcus sp. S3-L1. Next base: position 69,897 of record NZ_JASISN010000003.1, read on the forward strand.
TTGAACCAATTTTGAGCGAAACATACGGCGTCATCGTATACCAAGAACAGATTATGCACATTGCCGCGAAAATGGCTGGATTTTCTCTTGGACAAGCCGATCTATTACGTCGCGCTGTCAGTAAGAAAAAAAGAGAAATTCTAGATGAACAGCGTGCACACTTTGTCCGAGGGGCAAAAGCCAAAAATTTTACAGAAGCAGAAGCGGCAGAAGTTTATGATTTGATTGTTCGTTTTGCCGATTACGGTTTTCCAAAAAGTCATGCGGTTGCTTATAGCATAATCTCTTATCAACTAAGCTATATGAAAACTCATTATCCAGTCTATTTCTATACCGGAATGTTGACCAACAGTGCGGGTAATGTCGATAAAACAAAACAATTAATGCAAGAAATCAAAGAAAAGAACATCCCGTTGTTGTCACCATCTATTCAAAAAAGTCGTCATTCGTTTTCTGTAGAAGCTGGCGAAATACGAATCGGTTTGAATGTAGTAAAAGGAGTTCCAGGTACGACTGTTAAAGCGTTACTGGCTGCTAGAGAAAGTGGACCGTTTAGTAGTTTGTTTAATATTGCCGAACGTATTTCGGCTTTGCATTTTAACCGTAAATCATTTGAGCCACTCATTAAAGCAGGTGCTCTGGATGAATTTGGTTATGACCGTGGAGTGTTACTGGCGTCGCTTGATAGTGCCATTAAGCATGCCGAACTCGTTAAGCCAACAGAAGATCCTGGCTTGTTTGATGATATGGGCTCTAGCTTCATGAAACCGAAATACACGAAGGCTACAGATATGCCTGAAACGCTAAAGCTTGACTATGAAAAAGAAGTTCTTGGTTTTTACTTGTCGAAGCATCCGATTGAACGTGAGAAAGAAAATCGTCAAAAAACCTATCAAGATCTGAAATCGCTGAAAAACAAACGGGATAGGGAATCGGTAACGGTCTTAGGTATGGTAGAAGATGTCAAACGGATTCGTACAAAAAAAGGAGATGCTATGGCATTTGTCACTTTAATGGACGATACGGGTCCAGCTTCCGTTACGTTGTTTCCAGTGGAATACGCTAAATACACTTCTCTTTTGGAACTCCATGCTGTACTCGAAATTCAAGGTGTAGTCGAAAATCGTAATCAGAAAACGGCTATTATCTGTAAAACCATAGAAACTTGACTGCTTTTCTCAAAGAAAAGCAGTTTTTTCTTTACGTAACAGTATTTTTTTTGTAAGGTAAAGGATATGAGTGGCCAGACCACTTTCAAAAAAATGGGAACTGAGGAACCATCATGAATCAATCGAAACGTTATTTAGATATAGTACGGGACATTCGTGATATGATTCGACAGGAAAAAATCAAGCCTGGAGAGCGCATTCCATCTGAAAGAGAATTGGCTGAAACGATGCAAGTGGGCCGTTCAACATTGCGAGAAGCGCTTCGTAGTCTTGAACTGTTGGGGTTGATTGAGACTCGTAGAGGAGAAGGTACCTTTTTGTCTGATCACAGAAACCATAAATTGGTTGAAGTTCTATCAACTTTTGTTTTACAGGATAATCGATCACATGAAGATGTCTGGGAAACTCGGTTGCTTCATGAAATCGCTGCTATTCACATAATTTGTCGAAATGAAACCATTAGCCAAATGAAAGTTTGGGACAGTTTTCGGTTGCGCTTGGAGGATGAAAGTTTTCAGCGTCAAGACTTTGTTAGAGAACTAATGGTCTTGTCAGGCAATCGTTTGTCGTTAAAAATTTGGTTTTTGCTTACGCAATATAGTGGCAACCCATATGATGGAACCATTTCTTCTGATGAAATTGACTTTATGAACAGTATACTAGCAGCAATCGAGCAACAAGACGCAGATACAGCTATTCGAGAGTTTCGAACTTGGAGTGACTGGCTAAAAAAGGAGAGAACACACAATGGCAATCATTCGTGATATTTTTAAACGCAATAAAGATAGCAAAGAAGCAACCATGCCGTCAAAATCTGCAAAAGATGTACCAGAAGGTTTGATGACGAAATGTCCTTCTTGCAAGGAAATTACCTTAACAAAAGATTTAGAAAAAAATAAAAAAGTTTGCCCGAAATGCGATCATCATTTTAAAATGACCGCTTACGAACGGATAAATAGTTTATTGGATGGAGACAGCTTCGAGTCAATGGACGACCATTTAAAATCACAAAATCCGCTGGGCTTTCCGGGATATACGGAAAAAGTTCAAGCAGATAGCGAAAAAACTGGTTTGAACGAAGCCGTGTTAACGGGTTCTGGTAAACTGCAAGGGCAAGATATTGTATTAGCTGTAATGGATTCGCATTTCCGTATGGGTTCAATGGGCTCGGTTGTCGGTGAAAAAATCACGCGCGCCATTGAAACGGCTACAGAACGCAAATTGCCATTTATTATTTTCACAGCGAGTGGCGGTGCGCGTATGCAAGAAGGGGTTTTATCTCTAATGCAAATGGCGAAAACCAGTGTAGCATTAAAGCGTCATAGCAATGAAGGTTTGCTTTTTGTGTCAGTCTTGACGCATCCAACAACAGGGGGTGTATCAGCAAGTTTTGCATCAGTAGGAGACATCAATATTGCCGAACCAAAAGCATTGATCGGTTTTGCAGGTCGTCGCGTTATTGAGCAAACTGTCCGCGAAAAATTGCCGGAAGATTTTCAGACTGCTGAGTTTTTATTGGCGCATGGTCAATTAGATGCAGTTGTCCACCGTGCTTCGATGCAACATACACTGGCGACCATCGTGCGCCTTCACACGAAAGGAGCTGTCACAAATGGTTAAAAAGAACGGTAAAAAAACATTGCCTTTTGAAGAACCACTTATTCAGCTGCGTGCAAAAATATCTGAGCTAAAAGATTACACAGCAAACGCTGAAGTAGACATGAGTTCAGAAATCAAGTCTTTAGAAGAGCGTTTCTCTAAACTAGAAGAAGAAATTTACGAAAACATGAAACCTTGGGACCGTGTTCAAGTGGCTCGTCACCCTGAACGACCAACAACGCTCGATTACATACCGATGATTTTTAACGATTTCATTGAATTGCATGGAGATCGCTTGTACGGAGATGACGCTGCCATCGTTAGTGGAATCGCTTCTTTCCACGGTCAGCCGGTTACTATTATCGGCCATCAGCGTGGCAAGGACACAAAAGAAAATGTTCGTCGTAATTTTGGTATGCCTCATCCTGAAGGTTACCGAAAAGCGTTACGGCTAATGAAGCAAGCTGAAAAATTCAAGCGTCCTATCATTTGCTTGATTGACACAAAAGGTGCCTACCCTGGAAAAGCTGCAGAAGAACGCGGACAAAGTGAGGCCATTGCACGTAATTTAGTCGAAATGGCTGGACTTGAAGTGCCGGTTTTGTCAATTGTCATCGGTGAAGGTGGAAGTGGTGGTGCGCTAGCACTTGGTGTCGGAAATCAAATTTTAATGCTAGAGAATTCGACATTCTCTGTTATCTCTCCTGAAGGAGCAGCATCCATTTTGTGGAAAGATTCTGCGTTAGCACAAACAGCTGCTGAAGCGATGAAAATTACAGCGCCTGACCTTTTGGAAATGAAAATAATTGAACATATGATTCCTGAAGTGCGTGGGGGTGCGCATCACGATCCTCAAAAGCAAGCAGCCATCATTTCAGAAGCAATCAGACGTTCATTGGAAGAGTTGAACGGCATGTCTGGAGAAGAGCTGATTGAACAGCGTTATAACAAATTCAAATCAATTGGTGTATTCAGCGAATGATGAAAAACCGCCTCGGCGGTTTTTTTGATTTCCGTAATACAAACAATAATATTTTTTCTGGAGGATAAATCAGACTACCTTCATAAACACTTAACATGTCTCACGACTTTTCAGGACTGACAGTAGGGCCATGTCGTGGTAAGGTAAAAAGAGTAAATGGACTGCAGGAGGGCTACTATGAAGAAAATTGGAGTTTTGACAAGCGGGGGAGATTCACCTGGCATGAACGCTGCTATTAGAGCAGTTGTTCGAAAAGGAATTTTTCATGGCATTGAAGTGGCTGGCGTTTATTCCGGATACCAGGGATTAATCGAGGGCACTATTAAAACGCTAGAAGCAGGGGACGTCGGTGACATCATCCAGCGTGGAGGAACGAAGTTATTCTCAGCACGTTGCGAAGAATTCCGTACAGAAGCTGGCCAATTAAAAGCAATTGAACAAATAAAAAAAGCCGGTCTTGAAGGACTGGTTGTTATCGGTGGAGACGGTTCGTACCAAGGAGCGATGGCTCTGACCAAAAGAGGTTTTCCATGTGTCGGTGTTCCGGGAACTATTGATAACGATATTCCAGGAACCGACTACACAATCGGTTTTGATACGGCGTTGAATACAGTTATCGAAGCAATCGATAAAATTCGTGACACGGCAACGAGCCATGAACGAACGTTTATTGTCGAAGTGATGGGCCGTGATGCAGGTGACTTGGCATTGTGGGCCGGGCTTGCGGGTGGAGCAGAAACTATTCTGATTCCTGAAGAAAGCTACAATATTGATGACATGATCGACCGTTTACAAAAAGGCCGTAATCGTGGCAAGCGTCACAGTATTATTATTGTGGCCGAAGGGGTTATGAATGGTAACGAATTAAAAGCTCTTATTAAAGAAAAAGCAGATATTGAAACACGGGTTTCAGTACTGGGTCATATTCAACGCGGTGGATCACCAACTGCGCGAGATCGTGTTTTAGGAAGTTTGTTCGGTGCACGGGCAGTGGAAGTTCTTCTTGAAGGCGCCGGAGGCAGGGCTATTGGCATGAAGAATCACCAAGTGGTAGACTATGATATGACAGAAGCATTTACTGCAGAGCATAATGCTGATATGAGTTTGTATACATTATCTAAAGAATTAGCAATTTAAAATAGTAAATGGAGTGAGTTTATTGAGAAAAACGAAAATTGTATGTACGATCGGACCTGCAAGTGAATCACCTGAACTACTAGAACGCTTAATCGAAGCGGGAATGAACGTAGCTCGTTTGAACTTTTCGCACGGTAATCACGAAGAACACGCTTTACGTATTAAACGAATTCGCGAAGCAGCTGATAAAGCTGGTAAAATTGTTGGGATTTTGTTGGACACAAAAGGTCCTGAGATTCGTACACATCAGATGGAGAACGATTCGATTGAACTCGTAACAGGTCAGAAAATCGAAGTTTCTATGACTGAAGTGTTGGGGACTGCTGAGCGATTTTCAATTACTTACGACCAATTAATCGAAGATGTTAAGGCAGGATCAATCATTCTTTTGGATGATGGCTTGATCGAATTGCGTGTTGAAAGTCTCGATATGGAAAACGGCATTATCCATACATCAGTTCAAAATGCTGGAACATTGAAAAGTAAAAAAGGTGTTAACGTTCCAGGCGTTTCAGTTCAATTGCCTGGTATTACTGAAAAAGATGCACAAGATATCTTATTTGGCATTGAACAAAACGTTGATTTTGTTGCGGCTTCATTTGTTAGAAGAAGTTCAGATGTGATGGAAATCCGTGGCTTGCTTGAAAAAAACAACGGCTCGCATATACAAATTATTCCGAAAATCGAAAACCAAGAAGGTGTCGATAATATTGATGAAATCATTATGGTTTCCGATGGCTTGATGGTGGCACGTGGAGATTTAGGCGTAGAAATTCCAGCAGAAGAAGTTCCGCTAGTTCAAAAATCATTGATCGAAAAATGCAATAGTGCAGGTAAACCAGTTATTACCGCTACGCAAATGTTAGATTCTATGCAGCGTAATCCGCGCCCGACACGCGCAGAAGCAAGTGACGTTGCTAACGCAATTTTTGATGGCACAGACGCTATTATGTTGTCAGGTGAAACGGCCGCGGGTATTTATCCTGTCGAATCAGTCGAAACGATGCACCGCATTGCCGAAACGACAGAATCTGCGTTAAATTATAAGCAAATTGTTTCAAATAGAAGAAAAGAAAAAGAGTCGAATATGACAGAAGCGATTGGTCAAGCTGTAGCTTATACGGCTTTGAACTTGAAGGTTCGTGCCATTATTGCCCCAACGGAAAGTGGCACAACGGCGAAAATGATTTCTAAATATCGCCCGGGAGCACCAATCATCGCAGTAACATCTTCAGAACGTCCAGCGCGCAAACTATCTTTAGTATGGGGCGTACAACCAATTATTGGTGCGTCAGTCCATTCGACAGATGAATTGCTCGAAAATGCGGTTGACGAAAGCTTAAAGCATGGCTATGTGAAACACGGTGACCTTGTCGTTATCACAGCAGGTGTCCCTGTAGGACAAGCGGGCACAACTAACTTAATGAAAGTTCATGTAATTGGCGATATTCTGGCTAAAGGTCAAGGAATTGGCAAGACAGTTGCTTTTGCAGAAACTGTAGTTGTTAGAAATGCAGAAGAAGCACTAGCAATCGATACAGAAGGTAAAATCATCGTAACAATCGGAACAGATCGTGACATGATGCCAGCCATCAACAAATGTGCAGGGATTATCACGGAAGAAGGCGGATTAACGAGTCATGCAGCAGTAGTCGGTTTGAGTCTTGGAATTCCGGTTATCGTGGGTGTTAGAGAAGCAACTACTCTAATTAAAACAAATTACGATATTACAATGGACGCAGAATCAGGCATCGTCTATCACGGCCATGCAAGTGTTCTGTAAAATTCCACAAGGAGGCTGGTCAAAATGATGAAATGGATTTTCTTGGCCTTAATTATTGTACCGTCTCTCGAATTGGCTTTGTTAATCTGGGCAGGAGGCAAGCTTGGCTTTTTCGTTACACTGGCAATTATTGTGGCAACGGGCTTGTTAGGGGCTTTCCTAGCTAAAAAACAAGGTTTAAAAGCATTAAAAGATATTCAAGCAGGAATGAATAGTTTCGAAGCTCCTGGTGATCAATTGTTGAATGCGGCATTCATTTTAGTTGGCGGAGTTTTGCTGCTGACGCCTGGGTTTATCTCTGATGCAGTGGGATTTACACTGCTTTTTAGCCCTACTCAAAAAATGTATAAGCCATTCATTTACCGAATGATTCACAAAAAGATGAAAAACACCCGGGTTATCGTAAGATAATGCCGGGTATTTCCATCGTTTCAGAGAGGAAATTTAATTTCTATAAGCGTTTCCATTCACAAATTCTACAAAGTTGATTATAATAGCTTAGTAAGGTCAAAAAACAGAAGTTCATAAACGCAGATGAGACATCATTCTGCATTTTTTTTTGGGAATGGTGAATTAGATTAGAGAAGGAGCGATTTAAATGACATCGTCAAAAGGTTTAGAAGGTGTAGTAGCAACACAATCGGCCATTAGCTCGATTATTGATGACACACTTACATACGTCGGCTACGATATCGATGATTTAGCCGTTAACGCAAGTTTTGAAGAAGTGATTTACTTGTTATGGCACCAGCGCCTGCCAAAAGCAGACGAATTGGTGGAACTCAAGCAACAATTAGCGGACAACATGGCCGTTCCACAAGCCGTGTTGGATCATTTTAAAACCTACGATATCAAACACGTTCACCCGATGGCTGCACTACGTACGGCAGTTTCGATGCTTGGCTTGTTCGATGAAGAAGCAGAAGTGATGGAGCCTGAAGCCAACTACCGCAAAGCCATTAAAATCCAAGCGAAGATTTCAACGTTGGTAACAGCTTTCGGTCGCATCCGCAATGGTCAAGAACCTGTTGCACCGAAAACAGACTTGAGTTTTGCGGCAAACTTCTTGTACATGTTGTCTGGTGAATTGCCAGAAGCGATTGAAGAAGAAGCGTTTAACAAAGCATTAGTTTTACATGCAGATCACGAATTGAACGCGTCAACGTTTACGGCACGTGTGGCAGTCGCAACGTTGTCGGATGTGTATTCTGGTGTCACTGCGGCAATTGGCGCGTTAAAAGGCCCTCTTCACGGCGGTGCGAACGAGCAAGTGATGAAGATGTTAACGGAAATCGGCTCGGTCGATAACGTGGAAACAGTCATCAACGAAAAACTAGCCAACAAAGAAAAAATTATGGGCTTTGGTCACCGGGTTTACCGCAAAGGCGATCCACGTGCGAAGCACTTACGCGACATGTCACAGAAATTGACCAAAATTCGCGGCGAAGAAAAATGGTACGACATGTCGGTGAAAATCGATGAAATCGTTACCGGTCAGAAAAACTTGCCACCGAACGTTGATTTTTACTCGGCATCGGTTTACCATAGTTTGAACATCGAACACGATTTGTTCACACCGATTTTTGCCGTGTCACGTACATCGGGTTGGTTGGCACACATTTTGGAGCAATACTCAAACAACCGCTTGATCCGCCCACGTGCAGAATACATTGGACCGGGCATGCAAACGTATGTGCCAGTTGAAGAACGATAAGAAATTTTTATCTATATTGTAAGATAAAAAAATACAACTTATAGGGCTAGCACTCTGTGCAGCCCTATGACTTTGACTACAGGAGGAAATTTAACATGACTAACGGCGAAAAAATCTCAGTAGAAAACGGTGTTTTGAACGTACCTAACAATGCGGTAATTCCTTATATTATTGGTGATGGAACAGGACCAGACATCTGGCATGCAGCATCACGTGTTTTAGAACAAGCAGTTACAAAAGCATATAACGGCGAAAAATCAATTGTTTGGAAAGAAGTTCTTGCTGGACAAAAAGCATTTGACCAAACAGGCGAATGGCTTCCAGAAGAAACTCTTGACGTAATCCGCGAATACCTAATCGCGATCAAAGGACCTTTGACTACGCCAATCGGTGGCGGTATCCGTTCATTGAACGTGGCACTTCGCCAAGAATTGGATCTTTACACATGCTTACGTCCAGTTCGTTATTTCGAAGGTGTACCTTCACCAGTTAAACGCCCAGAAGATACTGACATGGTTATTTTCCGTGAAAACACTGAAGATATCTATGCTGGTATTGAATACGCTAACGGTACGGATGAAGTGAAAAAATTGATTGCATTCCTACAAGACGAAATGGGCGTTAAAAACATCCGTTTCCCGGAATCCTCAGGTATTGGTATTAAACCAATCTCAGAAGAAGGAACAAAACGTTTAGTTCGTGCTGCAATCAACTACGCAATTACTGAAGGCCGCGAATCATTGACACTTGTTCATAAAGGGAACATCATGAAGTTTACTGAAGGAGCTTTCAAAAACTGGGGCTATGAAGTGGCTGAACAAGAATTCGGCGATAAAGTATTTACATGGAACGAATACGATGCAATCAAAGACGAAAAAGGGACAGACGCTGCGAACAAAGCACAAGAAGAAGCACTTGCTTCAGGTAAAATTCTTGTTAAAGATTCAATCGCTGATATCTTCTTGCAACAAATCCTTACACGTCCAAGCGAGTTCGATGTTGTTGCAACAATGAACTTAAACGGAGATTACGTTTCTGATGCTTTGGCTGCTCAAGTAGGCGGAATTGGTATTGCTCCTGGAGCAAACATCAACTACGATACTGGACATGCGATTTTTGAAGCAACTCACGGAACAGCTCCTAAATATGCTGGTCTTGATAAAGTAAACCCTTCATCTGTAATCCTTTCAGGCGTATTAATGCTTGAGCATTTAGGATGGACTGAAGCTGCTAAAATGATCACAAACTCTATGGAGAAAACAATTGCTTCTAAAGTTGTAACTTACGACTTTGCACGTCTAATGGACGGCGCTACAGAAGTGAAATGCTCTGAGTTTGCTGATGAATTAATCAAAAACTTATAAGCCTATAATCAAAAGAGAGGGAATCCCTCTCTTTTTTTTATGCCCATTATTATTAGGTTTTGATGAGATGTGTTATGTTAGAACTGAAGTGTCCCGGCAATGTAGGCGACAAAAGAGAAGAGTGAATTTTAGGGGTACTCAAGGAGAGACAACAAGAAAACTAATTTTGTAAAAGGAGAGATATTTCATGACATTCAAGCGCACAAAAATTTCAGTAATTGGTTCTGGATTTACCGGAGCTACTGCAGCGTTCTTACTAGCCCAAAAGGAATTAGGCGATGTGGTGTTAGTCGATATTCCACCAATGGAAGACCCAGCAAAAGGCAAGGCTTTGGATATGGCTGAAGCAGGTCCTGTTCTTGGTTTTGACGCGCGCATCAAAGGTACTTCTAATTACGAAGACACAAAAGACTCTGATTTAGTCATTATCACGGCAGGAATTGCACGTAAGCCTGGGATGAGCCGCGATGATTTGGTTCAAACCAATCAAAAAGTAATGAAAGCTGTAACAGCAGATATTGTGAAATACTCTCCGGAAACGACAATTATTGTTTTAACTAATCCAGTTGATGCCATGACTTACACGGTTTTTCAGGCATCTGGTTTACCAAAAGAACGCGTGATTGGACAATCAGGGGTATTAGACTCTGCTCGTTTTAGAACGTTTGTTGCTGAGGAACTCGATGTATCGGTTAAAGATATTACAGGATTTGTGCTAGGTGGACACGGCGATGACATGGTGCCACTGGTTCGCTATTCTTATGCAGGCGGTATCCCATTAGAAACGTTGATTTCTAAAGAACGCTTGGATGAAATTGTTGCACGTACACGTAAAGGTGGAGCAGAAATTGTCAATCTCTTGGGAAATGGCTCAGCTTATTATGCCCCTGCAGCTTCACTAGTAGAGATGGCTGAAGCGATTATTAAAGACCAGCGTCGCATTCTACCGACCATTGCTTATTTGGAAGGTGAGTACGGAATGGATGGAATTTATCTAGGGGTGCCGACCATTTTAGGTGCAGCAGGTATTGAGAAAATCATCGAAATCGATTTAAATGAAGAAGAAAAAGCTTTGTTAAATCAATCAGCAGATTCAGTGAAAGCTGTTATGAAGGTATTAACATGATGTAATAGATGATGGGTAGGGAGAATTCCCTGCTCATTTATTATTTTCTTGAACAAGCTATTCATAAACGTTACTCTTCCTGTCTCTTTCGTCGCTTGCGCTTTCATTGACTAAATTGATACTATAGAGATATTAAGAAAATGGAGGGATGTTGTTTGTTGCTTGGGAAAAAGCGGAAATTAGGCCGGCGAGTAGAAGATATCAAGATTGGTGAGAACTTAAAGCTGACAGAGAAAATTGAAGACAAAGATCTTCTCTTGTATTTGGGTTTGACAAATGACAGCAACCCGCTATATATCCAACATGATTTCGCTTTACAGACTAGTTTTGAAAAACCTGTCGTGCCGAATATTATGTTGACGGGTATTCTTACTTCTGCGGTATCAAAATACATACCGGGTCCTGGCTCTTATATTGTCAGTCAACAGTTGGAATTCTTAAAACCTGTTTATCATTACGCAACGATCGATTTTAACTTGGAAGTTGTCGAAGTGGATATCGAGCATAATAAGGTAGTTGTTCGGGTTGAAGGAATCAATGAAGACGGTGAAATTGTAGTGGCAGGACAACTTGCTGCGAACCCGCCGCGAATAGTGGAATAACGGACGGCTCATGCAACGAATTATGTTTAATGCGGTTTGAGATGGGGGTTTCAAACTGAGTGTGGAGGATGTAAAATGCTGAAAAAAATATTAATCATTGAAGACGAACATTCAATTGCGACATTGCTTTCTTATAATTTGGTTCAAGCGGGTTTTGAGACGATTATTGCCAATGATGGCAAACAAGGATTTGACTTGGCACTTAGCGAAAGTCCATCATTAATTGTGCTGGATTTAATGTTGCCATCAATGGACGGTGTCGAAGTGTGTAAATCCTTGCGTCAACAAAAAATTAATACACCGATAATTATGTTGACGGCTAAAGGCGATGAGTTTGACAAAGTTCTTGGCCTGGAGCTAGGGGCGGATGATTATATGACCAAACCGTTTAGCCCAAGAGAAGTTGTAGCACGCATTAAGGCAGTACTGAGAAGAGCCAGTAACGTTCCCACTGCACAGCAAGATTCTTCGGTAGCTATTTCACTCGGTGAATTAGCTGTTTATCCTGATCGTTTTGAAGTTTTTCTTAGTAAAAAACAATTGGAATTTACTCCAAAAGAGTTTGAACTGCTTGTGTATTTGATGGAAAACAAAAATCGGGTTTTAACACGTGATCAGTTGCTTAGCGCTGTCTGGAAATATGATTTCGCAGGAGATACACGCATTGTGGATGTTCATATTAGCCATTTGCGCGATAAAATAGAAGAAAACAGCAGAAAACCTACGTTTATTAAAACAATTCGGGGACTGGGCTATAAGTTCGAGGAGCCAAAAAACATATGAAATCGTTTCGTCGTCGTCTACTAGGCACTTTGCTCGTATGGATTGGCATGATGTTGGCTGGTTTGTTTATTGTCGTACTCCAACTACTGCCGATTTATGAAGGTGCTGAGAACAAGTCCGATATTTGGCTAGTTTTGTTTTTGACATTTTTGAGCGCGTTGCTACTGTCAGCCATAGTTGGTAACCGCGTGATTAATGTAAACATTAAACCGGTTGAAAATGCGACTGAGACTGCTTTGGAATTAGCCAAAGGCAATTATCTTGCGCGCGCAACGGAATCCAATGCCCAAGAAAGTGTCGAATTGAGTAGGACGATTAATGTTCTGGCCCGCAATCTTCAAGAAATTACAGCTGTGCGCGTCATGGAACAAGAACGACTAAAAACGTTAATTGAGAACATGGGAAGCGCACTGATCATGATTGATAGACAAGGTGCCGTTTCGCTTGTCAATAAGCCTTTTTTAGATGAATTCAACTTAAAACCTGAGGCGATATTGGGGAAGTTTTATAAGGAAATACAAGTTCCTAATGTGGTGGAAAATTTTATCGAAAATGTGTTTATGACGGAAACGCATTCACGTGCTCAGATTGAATTTGTATTGAGGTCAAAACAGAGGAATTTAAACGTCTATGGAGCACCGGTTATTGGGGAGCACGAACGTTGGTTAGGAATTGTTATCGTATTCCAAGATATTACGGAGTTGAAAAGATTGGAGCAAATTCGTAAAGACTTTGTTGCCAACGTTTCTCATGAACTTCGTACGCCTGTCACATCTATTAAAGGATTCTCAGAAACACTGCTGGACGGGGCCTACAAAGATACAGATACTTTATTGTCATTTTTAGACATTGTTCATACTGAGAGCAACCGATTGGAAATGTTGATTAATGATCTGCTTGATTTGTCGAACGTAGAACAAAGTGGATTTGAAGTAAATGCGCAACCGACTGATATGAAAGCCGTCATTAAAAGAGCAATCGAAATGATTCAGCCTAAAATTAATGAAAAATCCATTCAATTACAATTAGAAGTTCAGCCAGTAATAGTACTAGGTGATCCAAATCGCTTAATCCAAGTGATGATGAACCTTTTAATTAATGCTGTTACATACTCTAGTAATTATACTGAAATAACCATTCGGCTTTTTACGAAAGAAGATCAAGCCGTTATTCAAGTGGCAGACCAAGGAATCGGAATCGAGAGTTCTGAAATCAGTCGATTGTTTGAGCGTTTTTACCGTGTCGACCGAGCACGCAGTCGAAATTCAGGAGGTACCGGACTCGGGCTGTCTATTGTTAAACATTTAATCGAGGCACATCATGGGCAAGTGGAAGTTGATAGCACAGTAGGTGTCGGAACTACATTTACCATTTGCCTGCCCTTAGCTAGCTAATTTAGGAGGAACGTATGGAAACTAAACACCCATTTTTACCGATTATTATCGGTACAGACATGAACGCTTATAATATGGCTATCTCATTTCACGAGGCATATGGCATTAAGCCCATTTTAGTCGGCAAAGAACATTTATCGTTTACTTCACTAAGTTCGATTACGGAAACGATTGAAATACGTTCAGGTTTAGCGGATGATTCTCAGTTTGCTAACATTCTGATCGAAGTTGCACGTAAGTATAGAGCACCTGGTAAAACACTTTTACTCATTGGTACTAACGATCTTTATGTGCGCTTAATTATTGAAAATGCTAAAATTTTGCGAGAGCATTATGTTTTCAATTACATCAATGAAGAGTTGATGAACCAACTGCAAGTGAAGGCTAATTTCTATGAGCTTTGCAAAGTGCATGGTATTGACACACCGACAACGTTCTTTTATAGCTGCAATTCGAACAAGCCGTTTGAAGAAGAAATGATGTTCCCAGTTATTATTAAACCAAGCAACGGTATCGAATACAGCAGAAACAAGTTTGAAGGCCAGCAGAAAGTGTATAAAGTTGAAAGCCCAAAAGAAATGCACAACGTCATCCAGCAAATTAAAACGGGTGGTTACCGCGACGAATTGATCATCCAGGACTATATTCCAGGAGACGATACATTTATGTGGGATTCGGTTATTTACGCTAATTCGAAAGGCAAAACACAACTCGTTACTTTTGCGCAAGTAGTGTTACAAGAACATACTGTTACGGCAATTGGAAACTACACCGCATTGATCACACGCTTTGATAAAGACGTGATGGTCAAGCTGCAAAATTTCCTTGAAGCAGTCGGCTATAACGGGTTTGCAAATTTCGATTTAAAATACGACTCGCGCGATAATACATTTAAAGTATTTGAGGTGAACATTCGTCAAGGACGTTCTAGCTATTACGTCACAGCACTTGGGCATAATATGGCTGAGTATTTTGTGGATGATTTGATCTATCATACTGAAAAGTCTATAACGTATTTAAATGAAGATTTCCTGTTCACAGTCGTACCAAAAGCAGTCTTGCGCAATTTTGTCGCGAATAAAGCAGTGCTAAAAGACATTAAGCGCTTGATTAAAAAAGGACAATACGGGAATCCGTTATTTTATAAACAAGATAAGCATCTAAAACGAAAAATTTATTTATTGGCACGCCAAGTGAATTACTATAAAAAGTATAAAAACAATCAATGGTAAATTTACAGAAGCTTAACACTGGCTTCATACTTGGATGGTAAGGTTTACTAGAACCCCCTTCAACCGCATAATTTGAAAAAGAGTCCTTCCCCCGGACTCTTTTTCTGTTTTTCTGAAACTATTTCACTATTATTCCGTATAGTCAGTAACAAGAAAAAAGGAGGGGCCATCATGACAACTAAAAAACTACTAGCGGTGATTGGTTTATCAATTACGGGAATTCTTCTGCTGATTGCGATTTTTACTTCTTGGTACACGGTAGATGAATCCGAACAAGCAATCATTATTACATTCGGTGTAGCCAATGAAACGAATACTGAAGCTGGCTTACATTTTAAAATGCCATGGCCAATTCAAAAAGCAGAAATTCTTTCAAAAGAAACTTACAGCTTGAAATTCGGCTACAACCAAAACGACGAAGGTGAAATTGTGGCATTCGACAAAGAAACTAAGATGATTACAGGAGATGAAAACATCGTTCTTACGGACTTGATTGTTCAGTGGAAAATCACGGATCCTAAGAAATATCTATTTAATGCAGAAGCTCCTCAAGATATTTTGCATGATGCAACATCTGCATCTATCCGTTCAATTATCGGCAACTCGCTGATTGATGACGCACTAACATCTGGAAAAGCGGAAATTGAATCGGACACACGCGATCTGCTTGCTTCTTTAATTGAGAAGTACGATATCGGCATAACTGTGTTAGCTGTCAAACTCCAAGATGTAGAACTACCGAACGAAGAAGTGCGCGCGGCATTTACGAATGTAACAGATGCTAGAGAAACGATGAACACGAAAATCAACGAAGCCAAAAAATACGAAAACCAAAAACGTAACGAAGCCTTAGGAGAAAAAGCTGCGATTAATTCACGTGCAGAAGGTCAAAAAGTAACGCGTATTCAACAAGCAACAGGAGACGTTGCATTATTTGATAAATTGTATAAAGAATACGAAAACAATCCAGAAGTTACAAAGCAACGGATTATTATGGAAACCTTAGAAACAGTCTTGCCAAACGCCAAATTGTATATTATGAACGATGAAGGTGGAACGATGAAATACCTGCCACTTGAAGGATTGCAGACAACTATCCCACCGGTTGCGGAAACTGAAGAAGGGAGTGGCGACTAATGGAACCAAACAAACCTTTAGGAGAAGTGAAAAAATTCAACCCTTATGATAGGCCAAAAAAGAAAAAAGAACCGAGAGATCCGGTTGACTTTAAAAAAT
The DNA here is from genome assembly GCF_030063085.1 of Planococcus sp. S3-L1. Taxonomy (NCBI): domain Bacteria; kingdom Bacillati; phylum Bacillota; class Bacilli; order Caryophanales; family Caryophanaceae; genus Planococcus; species Planococcus sp. S3-L1. The sequence continues at coordinate 86,018 of NZ_JASISN010000003.1, forward strand.
ACTGGAAATTGATTGTCGGTTTAGTTGTAGCATTTGTTCTCTTGTTAATGGTCTTAACGAATGTGTATATTGTAAAAGAAAATGAATACCGAGTTGTTCGTCAATTTGGTGAAGTGGTGAAAATTCAAGAAGAGCCAGGCATCCGCATGAAAATACCCTTTATTCAAAGCGTTACGACTTTGCCGAACTATCAAATGACTTACGATGTTTCAGAAGCAGAAATTAATACGAAAGACAAAAAACGAATCATCATCGATAATTATGCAGTTTGGCATGTTGTCAATCCACTTGACTTGATTTCAAATGCGGGGACAATCGTCAACGCTGAATCCCGAATGGAAGAATTTATTTACTCGGTAGTTCGTACAGAACTGGGCCAGTTGGATTACGATGAAATCATTAATGATGAAAACTCTTCTAGGGGCAGTGTGAACGATGCTGTCACGGCGAAAGTGAATGAATTGCTAAACAAGGATCAATATGGCATTCAAGTGATGGATGTTCGGATAAAACGAACAGATTTACCTGAAGAAAATGAGCAGTCTGTTTATACGCGGATGATTTCAGAACGTGAGTCCACGGCTCAAGAATACTTATCTCAGGGAGATGCGAAAAAACGTGAAATGGAAGCACAAGCTGACCGACAGGCACAAGAAGTAATTGCTACAGCGCGTAAAGAAGCCGCATTAATCCAAGCAGAAGGCGAATCCGCAGCTGCTAAAATTTATAACGAATCGTTCTCAAAAGATCCGGAATTCTATGAGCTTTATCGCTCACTAGAATCTTATAAGAAAACAATTGGTGATGATACCGTCATCGTTTTACCATCTGATTCACCTTACGCAGAAATCTTATCCGGTAATTTCGAATAAGGCTAGAGCCGTCATTTCTCTTCTATTTGCCCGCGTGGTAAAATAGAGGGAATGATGGCTTTTTTTATGGAGAGGGGTAATTTTGTGGCAAAGAAAATACTTTTATTAGATGGCAATAGCTTGGCATATCGCGCGTTTTTCGCCTTGCCGCTATTGACCAATGAAAATGGCATTCACACGAATGCTGTATATGGATTTACGATGATGCTTCAAAAAATAATCGAAGAAGAAAAACCAACGCATATGATTGTGGCGTTTGATGCAGGGAAAACGACTTTCCGTCACAAGACATTTAGTGAGTATAAAGGCGGGAGACAAAAAACGCCGCCTGAGTTGTCGGAACAATTTCCTTATCTGAGAAAAGTGATTGATGCTTACGGCATTAAACGCTATGAATTAGACAATTACGAAGCGGACGATATTATCGGAACTTTGAGTCTTGAAGCAGAACAAGCGGGTGATGAAGTTGTGATTATTTCTGGAGATAAGGATATGACGCAATTGGCATCATCAACGACGACCGTCTTTATCACGCGAAAAGGGATCACAGATATCGAAAAGTACACAGTCGAGCATATTAAAGAAAAATACGGCCTGACACCCAATCAAATTATTGATATGAAAGGTCTGATGGGCGACGCATCGGATAATATTCCGGGTGTGCCAGGTGTTGGCGAAAAAACAGCGCTAAAATTATTAGCATCACACGGTTCAGTTGAAGGTGTTTATGAAGCAATTGACTTGCAAAAAGGCAAGATGAAAGAAAAACTAGTCGCCAATGAAGATCTTGCTTATATCAGCAAGCAACTGGCGACCATAGAACGACATGCCCCCATTGAAATTAGCATTGAAGAATTGAGTTATGCTGGACCAAATCAAGACGAATTGGTAAAAGTATGGACGGAATTGGCATTTAAATCTTTACTAGAAAAAATGGAATATACAGCAGAAGAAACAGTTAAAGAGGAATTACACTTCGAGGTACTGACTGCCATTGACCCAGCTATATTAAAAGACGAGATGGCTGTTCACCTAGAGTTATACGATGAACATTACCATAGCTGTGATTTACTTGGTGTTTCTTTAGCGACGGAGACGGAAACCTATGTAATTCCAATGACAGTTGTTGAGCAATCAGAAGAATTCAACAAGTGGTTCAAAGATCCATCGAAAAAGAAATTTATGGCAGACTCAAAAGCAGCAACTGCAGCATTTTTACGTATGGGCATTGAATTAAAAGGTGTCGATTTTGACTTGATGCTAGGTGCTTATATTGTGAATCCGTCGTTAACTTATACGGATATGGCGAGTATTGTTCAAGAGTACGGTTATAGAGACGTATCAACTAACGAACAAATCTACGGCAAAGGTGCTAAAAAGAAAGTGCCGGAAGAAACGATTCTAAACGAGCATATTGCTAGAAAAGCACGCACTATCTGGAAAGTTCGGCCATTAGTTATGAAAAAACTCGAAGAAAACGAGCAATTTGATTTATACGACAAATTAGAATTGCCACTGGCGACAGTTTTAGGTCAAATGGAGTCACTAGGCGTCAAAGTCGATCGCGATCAATTGTCCGAAATGGGCAAGGAATTGTCTCATAAGCTTGAAAAAATTGAATCGGATATACATGGGCTGGCCGGACAAGAATTTAATATCAATTCCCCTAAGCAATTAGGTGTCATCCTGTTTGAAAAACTGGGATTACCAGCTTTAAAGAAAACCAAAACCGGTTACTCAACAGCAGCAGATGTTCTAGAAAAACTAGAGGGGCAGCACGAGATCATCTCGCATATTCTTATGTATCGTCAATTGGGCAAACTATTGTCCACTTATATAGAAGGATTGCTAAAAGAAGTACACGAAGACGGCAAAGTCCACACCCGGTTCCAACAGGCTCTTACAACAACTGGTCGACTTAGTTCAACTAATCCGAACTTGCAAAATATCCCGGTGCGTCTTGAAGAAGGACGGAAAATCAGGAAAGCCTTTATTCCTTCAGAGCCGGACTGGGTAATGGTCGCAGCGGATTATTCACAAATTGAATTGCGTGTTTTGGCAGATATGTCGGAAGATGAGCGTCTCGTGCAAGCTTTTAAAGATGACCGAGATATTCATACAACAACGGCTAGCGATGTTTTTCATGTTCCTATAGAACAAGTGACAGGCGATATGCGAAGAGCTGCTAAAGCCGTTAACTTCGGAATTGTTTATGGCATTAGTGATTATGGTTTGTCTCAAAACTTAAGCATTCCACGGAAAGAAGCAGCAGATTTTATTGAACGTTATTTCACAAGTTTTCCTGGCGTCAAAAGTTATATGACAACGATTGTGGCAGACGCAAAGCGTGATGGATTTGTCACGACATTGATGAACCGGAGACGCTATTTACCGGATATTACGAGTTCTAACTTTAATTTGCGTAGCTTTGCAGAGCGTACAGCGATGAATACGCCGATTCAAGGGAGTGCAGCGGATATTATTAAAAAAGCGATGATTGATATGGATGCAGCACTCGAGCGTGAGGGGATGCAAACGCGTATGCTGTTGCAAGTACACGATGAATTAATCTTTGAAGCACCACCTGAAGAATTGGAGAAACTGATGAAATTAGTACCTGAAGTAATGGAACATGCAGTGAAACTAATTGTGCCGTTAAAAGTAGACATCGCCAATGGTGCAACTTGGTACGATACTAAATGATCGGAGGGTAACGATATGCCTGAACTTCCAGAAGTAGAAGGTGTCGTTCGGCAGATCCGCCCTGTTTCTATTGGTAAAAAAATTGAGGCAGTAACGGTATCAGACATTATTCGCTTATCGAAAGCGAATGGCAAAGAAGCAATCATTAAGCGGATGGAAGCCGACCGTTTTGTTGATAGCTTAACAGGAGCGCAAATTGTCCGTGTCGAGCGACGCAGCAAATATATTTACTTTACATTGCGAAAAGACCATGAATTTTTATTAGTTAATCATTTGGGAATGTCAGGAGCTTGGTTTTACGTCGACCAGCTTCAGTCTATTCCGGAAGATAAATTCCGGCGACACGTTCATGTCATTTTGACATTGAGCGATGGCAACTTACTAGCGTTTTCGGATATTCGTCGTTTTGGGGAAATGAGGGTATTGCAAGAAGAGGCAGAATTCCCTCCTTTACTGCTGATGGCACCGGAGCCTTTTGAGCCAGGTGCGCGAGAACATTTTTTGGCGATGGCTGAGAGTGCTAAATACCAAAACAAAGCAATCAAAGAACTTATTATGGACGGCCAAATTATTTCGGGTTGCGGTAACATTTATGCAACAGAAGCCCTTTTTAAAATGAAAATACATCCCAAACGAGCGGCTAGGCGCATTAGTCGGAGACGAAAAGTAGAACTATTTGAGTCAATTGTTGCTATTTTGCTAGAAAGCATAGAAGCAGGCGGAAGTACGATTTCGGATTACCGCAACATCAATGGTGAATCAGGCAGCATGCAAGATCGTTTTGGTATGTATGGAAAAAAACAGTGTATGGTTTGTGGCACGATGACGAAGACGCTGAAAATCGGAGGTCGGGCATCTGTATATTGCCCAACTTGCCAGAAATGAGGATGAATAATGATCATTGGATTGACAGGTAGCATTGCCAGTGGAAAAAGTACCGTATCCGAAATGTTAAAAAATTTAGGCTATCCGATTATTGATGCGGATCTTGTCGCGCGGTTAGTAGTAGAACCAGGTTCTGACACCTTAGGACAAATCGTTTTAGCATTTGGCGATGAGATACTGCGCGAAGACGGAACGATGGACCGTGCAAAACTAGGCGAAATCATTTTTAACGATCCGGCAAGTCGCAAGATATTGAACGATATTATTCATCCGGCAATTCGTCAGGAAATGCTCCGGCAGCGGCAGGATTTTTTGGCGCAAGGATTCAAGACCATCATCATGGATATTCCGTTATTATTTGAGAGCCGCCTACAGCACTTGGTCGATAAAATTTTAGTCGTCAGTGTTACCGAAAAAAATCAATTTGCTCGGCTAGTGGAACGCAACAACTTTACTGAAAAAGAGGCGCGGGCACGTATTAGTTCACAACTGCCAATGTCTGTAAAAGAAGATGGAGCGGATGCGGTTATCTACAATAACGGTACATTGAACGAGACGGAAAGCCAATTAAATCGAATTTTAGCAAATTGGCAAACCAGCCTTGAAAAAGAATAAAAGATATGTAATTTTAAAGGTTCTCTAAATAGGTGATTGTGTTATACTATATAAGAAATTAAAAATATGAGTATAACTTAATTACAAACGGAGGATTCCTACATGACAGTTTCTATTGCAATTAACGGATTTGGCCGTATTGGCCGTATGGTTTTCAGACAGGCGATATTGATGGATGATGTTAAAATAACAGCAATCAACGCTTCGTATCCAGCTGAGACCCTGGCGCATTTGATTAAGTATGACACAAATCACGGTACCTTTACGGGTGACGTATCTTCAGAAGAAGATGCTTTAATTGTCAATGGAAAACGGGTTCAATTGGTAAGTGAGCGCGATCCACTGAATTTGCCATGGAAAGAAATGGGCATTGATATCGTCATCGAAGCAACTGGGAAATTCAATTCACGTGAAAAAGCAGCGCTGCATTTAGAAGCAGGAGCTAAAAAAGTGATTTTGACAGCGCCTGGAAAAAAAGAAGATATCACAATCGTTATGGGAGTTAATGATGATAAACTAGACATTGATAAGCATGATATCATTTCCAACGCTAGCTGTACGACCAATTGTCTAGCACCTGTTGTAAAAGTGCTGAATGATACATTTGGAATTGAAAATGGCTTGATGACGACCATCCATTCTTACACAAACGACCAGCAGAACTTAGATAATCCGCACAAAGATCTTCGGCGCGCGCGTGCCTGTGCACAATCCATTATTCCAACTTCTACGGGTGCTGCGAAAGCGCTATCATTAGTGTTGCCTGAGATGGAAGGGAAACTTCATGGTATGGCATTACGAGTGCCAACTCCAAATGTATCCTTAGTCGATTTAGTTGTTGACTTGAACACAGCAGTGACAATTGAAGAAGTTAATAGAGCTTTCAAGGAAGCTTCTGAAAATAGCTTAGAAGGAATTTTGAGCTTGACGATGGAACCATTGGTTTCTGTTGATTTTAATAGCAATTCAGATTCGGCAATTGTTGATGGATTATCAACGATGGTTATTGGCGATCGCAAAGTAAAAGTTTTGGCATGGTACGATAACGAGTGGGGCTATTCAGCACGTGTAATCGATTTGACTAAAAAAGTTGCCAATGCCATGGTTCTTGTTTCTAAATAAGTCTGAATGCCCTGTTCTCTAGTTTTTTAAAAAGAGAAACAGGGTTTTTCTCTGTCCATATGATCGTAAAAATTCTGAATCAATAAGATATTGTTATTGCATTTGCGATAAATACGTTTTATACTATGAATCGTAGTTGAAAAATGACTACCACTTCTGACTTTCCATCGTGTATTCGGAATTAGGAGCGTAAGATTTTTTATTCACATGACTGCTTAAAGGGTTAGGACCTCTTTGGACTAACTTTCCCCCGTGGTAGTCAACTTTGAATATTTTGCGCAAAAACCAAAATGATATCAAAGGGGGAAAACGAACCATGGAAACAATGGGACGTCACGTAATTGCAGAACTTTGGCAGTGTGATTTTGACAAATTAAACGATATGGATTTTATCGAACAAACTTTTGTTGATGCAGCACTCAAATCTGGAGCTGAAGTAAGAGAGGTAGCTTTTCATAAATTCGCACCACAAGGTGTTAGCGGAGTTGTGATTATCTCAGAATCTCACTTAACGATTCACAGTTTTCCAGAACACGGCTATGCGAGTGTAGATGTTTACACTTGCGGCGATTTAGATCCGACTATTGCAGCGGAATATATCGCAGACGCACTAGGTTCAACATCACGCGAGCTTGTAGAAATACCACGCGGTATGGGACCAGTAAGTGTTGAGAAATCCAAAGTTTCAGTAACAGCATAATCCATTTAACCAAAAACACGTGAGCAGAGGATGAAATCCTCTGCTTTTTCTATTTTTTCAATGATTTTTTGTTATACTAGATACACGAGATAGAGAAGTTAGGGAGATGTAAAAATGAAATGTCCAGCTTGCCAACATAACGGCACACGTGTTGTCGATTCGCGGCCAATAGACGAAATGAAATCCATCAGGAGGCGAAGAGAATGTGAGTCTTGCGGTTATCGCTTTACGACATTTGAAAAAGTGGAAGAAATGCCACTGATTGTTGTCAAAAAAGATGGCTCACGTGAAGAGTTCAGCCGTGAAAAAGTTTTGCGTGGCGTTATTCGCGCATGTGAAAAACGGCCGGTATCTCTAGAAGTGTTAGAAGAAGTTGTCTTTACGATTGAGAAAGACCTTCGCCGTGCGGGTAACCCAGAAGTAAAATCTGAAGAAGTCGGAGAATTGGTCATGAATCGACTAGCAACAATCGACGAAGTAGCATATGTTCGCTTTGCTTCAGTGTATCGCCAATTTAAAGACATCACTGTTTTTATTGATGAACTCAAGGATTTGCTAAATAAAACTCCGGAAGACAAGAAAATCGATTAAGGCGGTGACTTATGACTGCATATTATAAAGAGTTGCAGCCTGCTGATCCATTTCGAATTCGCTTACCTTATCCGTTTTCAAATTATGATCGGCAACTTCTAACATTGCTCTATCAACCTATGATTGGTGCGGAAGCCATTGCATTGTATTTAACTTTATGGGCTGAAGGAGAAGTGACTAGTGAAGAGTCGAGTCATTATACATTGATGAATATGTTGGGGAATTCTATTTCGAAAATATTTGACGCTAGAATCCAGTTGGAAGCAATTGGATTGCTTAGAACGTATAAAAATCAAAGCAGTGAGCGTTCTTTCATCTATGAGCTGTGTCCGCCACTCGATCCAAAAACGTTTTTTATGGATCCGTTATTGTCTATGTTTTTATTTAGCAAAATTGGTGAAACGTCTTACCGAAAAGTTCGCAAACGTTTTGCCATCGAAACGGAGATTCCGACTGATTACGAAGAAGTGTCGAGAACCTTTACCGATATTTTTCAACCAGTTCATGCTAAAGCAGGCTATCCCGCTAAGAAAAAAGATTTACAAGAACGAAAAAATGGGGGATACAGCACAGAATCAGATTTTGACTTTGGTTTATTGCAACAAGGGCTTTCCGAGCAATTAGTCCCCAAACGTGTATTAACGGGCAGCATAAAAGCCTATATTGCCAAATTGGCTTTTTTGTATAGTTTGGACCCGCTTGAAATGCAAATAGTTGTCTTAATGGCGATTGATGACAATTATAAATTGACGACTGATCTTTTAAAAAAAGCAGCAACCGAGCATTACAAAATGAAAGTATCCACTACAGCGCCGCAACTGGTTCCTGTACATAAAGCAACAGAACCTGTTGAAGCAACAGATGAAACGTCAAAAACAAAAGAAGATGAGTTATTGGTTTATTTAGAGACTGCAGCTCCTATCCAAGTACTGAGAGATATTGCGGATGGCCACGAACCGTTGCCGGCAGATGTGGAACTAGCAAACCAATTAGTCACTTTTCACAAGATGGAGACAGCGGTTGTAAATGTATTGCTTCACTATGTGTTGCTACGAACCGATATGAAGCTAACCAAAGCATATGTGGAGAAAATCGCTTCGCACTGGCTACGCAAGAATATTACAACCGCAAAAGATGCAATGGAAATTGCCCGTGTCGAGCACACGCAGTATATGAAGTGGAAGTCTGAAGGCTCGCTAACGACTATCGCCAAACCATTCACAGGCAATCAAAAGCCGCTGCGTGAAGAACGATTGCCGGAATGGTTCCATAAAAAAGACGATATACCTGTTGCTAAAGCAGAGCCAAGAAACGAAAGCTTAGAAGTAGAAAAACAAAAACTTCTTGCGAAACTTGCGCTGAAGAAAGGAAAAGGTGGTTAAATGGAACCGATTAGCGAAACCTTAAAACGTGTAGTCAATGCCCCTGCTTTTTCTGAGCGTTACGGTGAAATGCGTAAAGAAGTATTGGCGCATGTGGGAGTTCAAAAATTCTTGGAAAATCACGCAGACGAAATTGACGCACCTACTATTGATAGAGGGCTTCATAAGTTATACGAATACATCGACCAATCCCATGATTGCAACAAATGTCCTAGCTTGGATGGCTGTATTAATCATTTAAAAGGTTTTGAGCCGAATCTTGTATTAGAACGTGGAACTATCGGAATTTCGTATACAAAATGTCGCTCAAAGGATATTCACGACAACAAACGTCATGCATCTTCTTTAATCCATAGCATGTATATGCCAAAAGAAGTGATGCAAGCGACACTGGACGGCTTTGAATTAGATGACAGTCGCATGGAAGCGTTTCGAGCGGTTGGTGATTTCCTCGATCAAGCAACGGGTCCTGACAATTTACCTGAGAAAGGATTGTATCTTTATGGACAATTCGGTATCGGGAAATCGTACTTATTGAGCGCAGTGGCAAATGAACTGGCTGAGATCAATGTGAAATCTGTGTTGGTATTCGTTCCAGAATTTATGCGAGAAATGAAACAGGCGATTGGTGATCAAACATTGCAGGAAAAAGTGGATTATGTGAAAAAAGCAGACGTCTTGATGCTAGATGACATTGGAGCTGAAGCAATGTCAAGCTGGACACGAGACGAGGTACTTGGAACAATTCTCCATTACCGGATGTCTGAAAAACTGCCAACATTTATGTCATCAAACTTTAGTTATACCGAGCTGGAGTATCATTTAACCTATTCGCAGCGCGGAGAAAAAGAAGATTTAAAAGCGGCGCGCATTATGGAACGAATTCGTGCATTAACGAGTCCAGTTAAACTTGATGGACGCAATCGAAGAAATTAAGTGCGAGAACTATTGCCTTTTGGAACAATTCGGTTTATAGTAATAACAATCGAACCAAGATTTTACATGCCTTGACAAGGACATGAGCGGAATTTACGACTTTCAGAGAGAGAAGCCTAGGCTGTGAGCTTCTTAAGTATCGTTTTTTCGCTTACCCCCTTTGAGCAGCAGCTGTGAACAGTTTTTTAGTAGCAGCTGACGGTACCGGCCCGTTAGCCGATGCAGAGCTTCATTTTGAATGGTTTCAGCTGTTCAAAATAGAAGAAGGGTGGAACCACGAGCTAAAGCTTCGTCCCTTTTGGGATGGGGCTTTTTTCTGTGGAAAAAAAGAAAAGCGGAGATGGCCGTTTTGCTCTGACAGGCATAAGGTGGACTTCCGAAGCGGCGCTTTTGCCGCACAGGAAGGACAGTTTATGACCCGAGGAGCAGGCCATTGCAGCTAGACAAGAATAAAGAAATGTCTACCAGACCCTGTGGTTTAGACATTTCGACCAGAGTTAACTAAAAGGAGAGATTGACATGGCAAACATGATTCAACTGAAATTCCCAGACGGAGCAGTAAAAGAGTTTGAACAAGGCGTAACTACTGAGGAAATTGCTCAATCAATTAGCCCAGGATTACGGAAAAAAGCATTGGCTGGTAAAATGGGCGATAAATTAGTCGATTTACGTGCACCTTTAAAAGAAGATGGAGATATTGCAATCATCACACCAGAATCTGATGAAGGTTTAGAAGTATTGCGCCACAGCACAGCACATTTATTGGCACAAGCGATCAAGCGGATGTACCCAGATGCGAAGCTCGGTGTGGGACCGGTTATTGAGAACGGTTTTTATTATGATATCGATACAGAGTCAGCAATTACTTCAGAAGATTTGCCATTGATTGAAAAAGAAATGAAGCAAATCATCAATGAAAATGTTGAAATTATTCGTCATGACGTGACTCGTGCAGAAGCACAAGAACGATTTGCAGCGATTGAAGATCCGTACAAATTAGAACTTCTTGAAGCCATTCCTGAAGATGATCAAGTATCTATCTATGAGCAAGGTGATTTTTTCGATCTTTGCCGAGGTGTTCATGTACCATCAACAGGTAAATTAAAAGAGTTTAAGTTATTAAGTGTGGCCGGAGCATATTGGAGAGGGAACAGCGACAACAAAATGCTTCAGCGTATTTACGGAACTGCCTTTTTCAAAAAAGAAGATTTAAAAGCGCATCTTGAAATGCTAGAAGAAGCAAAAGAACGTGATCACCGTAAAATCGGAAAAGAATTGAATTTGTTCATGAACTCTCAAAAGGTCGGTCAAGGCTTGCCGATGTGGTTGCCAAAAGGCGCCACAATCCGCCGCATTATCGAGCGTTATATTGTCGATAAAGAAGAGCGCTTAGGCTACGATCACGTGTATACGCCTGTAATGGGTAGCGTGGAATTATACAAAACAAGCGGACATTGGGATCATTACCAAGACGATATGTTCCCAGTGATGAAAATGGACAATGAGGAATTGGTATTGCGTCCAATGAATTGCCCGCATCATATGATGATTTTTAAACAAGGTATCCACTCGTATCGTCAGTTGCCAATTCGTATTGCTGAACTTGGGTTGATGCACCGCTACGAAATGTCAGGTGCATTGTCGGGTCTTCAACGCGTTCGCGGAATGACGTTGAATGATGCGCATCTTTTCGTACGCCCAGACCAAATCAAAGAAGAGTTCAAACAAGTCGTCAACTTGATTGTTGAAGTTTACAAAGATTTTGATATCAAAGATTATTCATTCCGTTTGTCTTATCGCGACCCAGCAGATAAAGAAAAATACTTTGATGATGATGCCATGTGGAATCGTGCACAAGCGATGTTAAAAGAAGCAATGGATGAAATGGAGATTGACTATGAGGAAGTAGAAGGCGAAGCGGCATTTTACGGACCGAAAGTAGACGTCCAAGTGAAGACAGCTCTTGGTAAACAAGAAACTTTGTCAACTGTCCAACTAGATTTCCTTTTGCCAGAACGCTTTGACTTGTCTTATGTCGGAGAAGATGGCAAACAGCATCGTCCGGTCGTTATTCACCGCGGAGTCGTGTCAACAATGGAACGTTTTGTTGCATTCTTAATCGAAGAATACAAAGGAGCTTTCCCAACGTGGCTGGCACCTGTCCAAGTGGAAATGATTCCAGTCTCGCTTGACGCTCATAGTACTTACACAAAAGAACTTCAGGAAAAACTGCAGTCGCATAAAATTCGTGTAGATATCGATGAGCGCGATGAAAAATTAGGCTACAAAATTCGTGAAGCACAAATGCAAAAAGTACCGTATATGCTTGTGATCGGAGATAAAGAACTACAAGATGGTTCGGTGAATGTCCGTAAATACGGCGAACAAAAATCTGAAAGTATGCCGTTTGAAGATTTTGTTAAACTGGTTCAAAGTGAAATTCGTTAAACATCTTGACTTCTTTTACAACGCGTGATATTATGAATAAGGTTATAGAATACTTATATGTGCAAGCAGGAGCACCCGCTTCTCACCTGATCGACCGATTGTTGGCAGGTATACACGATTGACTTTTACACGCAGAAAGACGCGTGTTGTCATATTTGCGGGTGGACCTCATTGGTCCATCCGCTTTTGTTTTGATCGGAACCCTGTAAACCGGTTCGGCCGGTTCACACATTTAAGCTATTCGCGACACTATCCGGAGGTGGATTACTATTAGCAAAGACATTAATGTAAATGACGGTATTCGTGCACGTGAGTTGCGAGTTATTGATCAAAACGGTGAACAACTTGGCATCAAAACACGTATCGAAGCACTTGAAATTGCAGCTCGTGTCAACTTGGATCTTGTTCTTGTGGCTCCTCAAGCTAAGCCGCCGGTTGCTCGGATCATGGATCATGGTAAATTCAAGTTTGAGCAGCAGAAGAAAGATCGTGAAATCCGTAAAAATCAGAAAGTGATTATCGTTAAAGAAGTGCGCTTAAGCCCTTCAATTGACGATCACGATTTCAACACGAAACTTCGCAACGCTATCAAGTTCCTTGAAAAAGGCGACAAAGTGAAAGCTTCTATTCGTTTTAAAGGCCGTGCAATTACGCACAAAGAAATTGGACAACGTGTACTTGAACGTTTCGCAGAAGCGTGCAAAGAAGTTGCAACAGTTGAGCAGCGCCCGAAAATGGATGGCCGCAGCATGTTCTTGATGCTTGCACCAGTCAACGAAAAAGAATAAGAGATCATTGTTTAGGAGGAATTCGAAATGCCGAAAATGAAAAGCCACAGCGGTGCATCAAAACGTTTCAAAAAAACGGGTACTGGTAAAGTAAGACGCCACAGCTCACACACTAGCCACTTATTCGCAAACAAATCTACAAAGCAAAAGCGTAAACTTCGTAAAGGGAAACTTGTTTCTTCAGGCGACTTAAAACGCATCAAATCATTAATCTATAACATGAAATAATAAAAGCTAAAACGCCCGTATAGATTGGACGGACATAAGGCGAAGAGCTGAAGCGGCGTTTTTTGCCGCACAGCCACTTTGACTTATGACCCCGAGAATCTGGGTGCTTGAGTCTAGACATGTAACAAAAAATCGAATTTTTTATATTCAGCAGGAGGTAATGTGATATGCCACGCGTAAAAGGTGGAACAGTGACGCGTCAGCGTCGTAAAAAGGTCATTAAATTAGCAAAAGGTTATTATGGTGCAAAGCACATCCTTTTCAAAGTAGCAAACCAACAGGTAATGAAGTCAGGTAACTATGCTTACCGTGACCGTCGCAACAAAAAACGTGATTTCCGTAGACTTTGGATCACGCGTATCAACGCAGCAGCACGTATGAACGAAATTTCATACAGCCGTCTTATGCACGGATTAAAAGTTGCTGGTATCGACATCAACCGCAAAATGCTAGCTGAAATCGCTGTATCTGATGCAGCTGCTTTCACATCATTAGTTGACCAAGCAAAAAAAGCAGTAACTAAGTAATTAAAAGCGAAAGTGCCTGTTAAGACCCGACAGGCTTAAGACAGACCACCGAAGCGGCGTTTTTTGTCGCACAGGTGGGCTGACTTAAGTCCCGAGGGTCTAGGCACTGCAGCTAGATAATAAAAGCGAAAGTGCCTGTTCAGTGTAGCCCATAGACATCACACAACTAGAAAACTGCAATGTACAGGCATCTAACGCTATAACAAAAAAGACTGACGAATTTTCGTCAGTCTTTTCTTATGGAGGAAAATCCGATGTTTTTGATTATTGTTGGTTATTTTGCAATTGTAACAACGATGGCTTTTGTTATGATGAAAGTCGATAAATCTCAAGCGCAGCGTCACGGTCAGCGAATTCCTGAAAAAAACTTGTGGACCGTCGCTATTTTTGGTGGCGGCATTGGGGCTTATTTGGGCATGATGGCATTTCGTCACAAAACGAAGCATACTAATTTTCGTGTTGGTTTTCTGATTTTGGCTCTACTTGATATTCTTATTTTGATGTGGAGTTATCAAACTTTTGTTAATGGGTGAGTCTCATGCTCATCCATTTTGCTTCATTAATTGCTCTATTGGATTTTTCCAACTTATGCGAGCTTCTGGATAATTCATCAAAATTTCTTTTTCTAGAAAATGAAAATCTGCTTTTGTGAATCCCTGTAATTGATCAGGTTTTTCGACCCACACAAAAATAGAGACGACTTCAAAAGAGTGTTCAGTTGTGCCTAAGTATTTTTCGCCTTCAAACAACACGCCACGAAGTGCGATAAAAAAGTTTTTTTGCACATTTTTCACATCGTCTAAAAAATAATAAGCACCCGATTCAAGTGCGTTATCGAGTTTTCTTTTAGGATCTACAACATAACGGATCAGTCGGTAAAATAAGTAGATAATTAATGCCAACACAACAAAGCGTATGAGAAAAGCCAAATGAATTACCCCCTGATTTACATAATCCTACTCATTACTATACGATTAGGAAGTAGTTTGGTTTCAAGATTGATTGAAAAAAGGAGAGGTTTTATGAAACTACATGAATTGTTTAAAATGCAGGAAGAACTAGATCGCTTTATTCAATCCAATCAAAAAATTAACGAAGATGTTTTTCGTAAAAAAGGCTTAGCTTTACTAGTAGAGTTAGCGGAACTGGCAAATGAAACGCGCTGCTTTAAATTTTGGAGCACAAAAGGTCCATCAAGTCGCGCAGTTATTTTAGAGGAATACGTCGATTCTATCCATTTTTTGCTGTCACTTGGTATTGAAAAGCATTTAAACACACTCGAAAATTGGCCAGATCCCATTAGTGAAACAGACTTGACCGAGTTGTTTTTGCGAACTCAAAAAGCCATTCAAGAATTCCTTAGAAATTATTCAATGTCTAATTTTATGGAAATTTGGAGCTGTTATGGCGGAATAGCGGTGGCATTAGAGTTTAGCTATGAGGAAGTGCTGGAAGCCTATATTCAGAAGAACCAAACCAACTACGACCGCCAAAACAACGGCTATTGATAGAACGAATGTTTTGATAATTGGTGGAGATTCCTTTACAATAAGTGAGCAATGAATTATTTAGGAGGTCGAAGGAATGACTAATTTGGATGAAACACAATTAATGCTAAAAGAGTTGACAGATGCGAACGCTATTCCAGGAAATGAGCGTCAATCGCGTGAAGTCATGAGAAAATACATAACACCATTCGCTGACTCGATTGAAACAGACGGTCTTGGCAGTTTGATTGCTAGAAAAGAAGGATTAGCTGACGGACCTAAAATTATGGTAGCAGGTCATTTGGATGAAGTTGGATTTATGATTTCGCAAATTGATGATAAAGGATTTTTAAAATTTCAAACAGTAGGTGGCTGGTGGTCACAAGTTATGCTAGCGCAGCGCGTGACAATTACAACACGAAGCGGTAAAGAAATCACAGGCGTAATTGGTTCAAAACCACCGCATATTCTTTCACTAGAAGCGCGTAAGAAGCCTGTTGAAATCAAAGATATGTTTATTGATATTGGTGCCTCTTCTCGTGAAGAAGCAAAAGAGTGGGGAGTCACACCAGGAGATATGGTCACTCCGTATTTTGAATTCACGGTGATGAACAACGAAAAATTATTAATGGCAAAAGCTTGGGATAATCGGATTGGTTGTGCGATTGCGATTGATGTTTTAAAAGGATTAAAAGGTGTCAATCACCCGAACGTCGTTTACGGTGTTGGAACAGTGCAAGAAGAAATCGGCTTGCGCGGAGCGAAAACGGCGACTGCGAAGATTCAACCAGATATCGGATTTGCAGTAGATGTAGGCATTGCAGGAGACACACCAGGCATTACGAGCAAAGAGTCGAACAGTAAAATGGGAGATGGCCCACAATTATTGCTTTTCGATGCTTCAATGGTATCTCACCGCGGCTTGCGCGAACTTGTGGTCGATACGGCTGAAGAAGCGGGCATTCCGTACCAATTTGAAACGATCGCAGGCGGCGGAACTGACGCTGGGTCCATTCACTTAACAGCAAACGGCGTTCCTGCACTTGCAATCGGCGTAGCTACTCGCTATATTCACTCGCACGCTGGAATCTTGCATCGCGATGATTACGAAAATGCAGTGAAATTAATCATCGAAGTGATCAAAAAGCTAGATAAAGATACCGTCGCGCGTATTACATTCGAATAAAATCCGGAAACCCTTCGCTTTGGCGAGGGGTTTCTTTGTTGTGCAAACAAAGTGATCTTTTGCG
The DNA here is from genome assembly GCF_030063085.1 of Planococcus sp. S3-L1. Lineage (NCBI taxonomy): Bacteria > Bacillati > Bacillota > Bacilli > Caryophanales > Caryophanaceae > Planococcus > Planococcus sp. S3-L1. Next base: position 102,552 of record NZ_JASISN010000003.1, read on the forward strand.
CAAATAAAGACTTTCTTGCCGCAAACAAACATTGAGGTAGCGCAAACAACAGCGTGTATACCGCAAACAACTAAAGGTTTTTCGCTTTTCGTTTACGAAAAGCATCCATTTAGAGATTTTCAGGTTTTTAAAAAAATGCTATACTCTATTTATTCTGATAGGAGGTGCTCTATGCACAAAAAAGAACTCGTTTTATTATCTCAAACAACGGCACTCGAAAGGTTATTATACCGGTTGCCAGAGCAGCATCCACAACGCCAATTTCTTCAAGTCGAATTGTACCGAAGCGCTGCTGGAGAACGAGGAGAAGCTAGACTGGTACGAAAGCTGGTTGAATTCAGCCCTGAAGAAAACTACCGCTTTTTGCAGAATGTTTGCTTATCACTTGGTGAGTGGAAAATTCAAATGGACGGATTGCTGCTAACAGAGCGTGGCGTGATTATTATTGAGTCGAAAAACATTAGTGGACGGCTACATTTCGATAATCAAACAGGCGAATTTGCTCGAACAGATGTAGAAGGCGTGCGAACCGTGATGGAAGATCCCGCGATTCAATTAAATAAACACATTCGCTTTTTAACGAAATTTTTCAAACTGCATAAAATCCAGTTGCCGGTCAAAGGAATTGTTGTATTCACATCCAAGCAATGTGAATTTATTACGAAACCGCAAACTACCGATGTTTGTAAAACTTATCAATTAATCGATTATTTATTCAACATACTCTCCTCTTTCCCCAACACAAATATCCGACCGAATTTAGTGAAAATCGATAAACTTCTTCAAAAACATCAAACTCCTTATAAGCGACTTCCTTTATGTCAGCTGTATGCTATAAATCCTGGCGAACTACAGACCGGTATTTTTTGCGATTCATGCAAAAGCCTGCGAATGGTTCGAAAAAAACGATGTGGCTGGATATGCGAATTGTGCCAATCGATAGATATAAATGCATTTGAAACGACGATTCGGGAATATTTTTCGCTCGTTCATAATCAGCTGAGCAATAAGATGTTGAGGCAGTATTGTAATATCGAATCGCCTTTTGTAGCGTCTCGCTTATTGTCGACTTTCGAATTTGACACAGCTGGTGCATTGCGCAATCGAACCTATCAGTTAAAGAATAAAGACTAGCTTTTCACTCAAGTGAGAAGCTTTTTTTGGTTTTGCAAACAACGTCTCGTCTTGCGCAAACAAAGTGCGAAATAATGTAAACAACCGATTTTATCGCGCAAACAAAGTCATTCAATCCGCAAATAAAGCATCTCTAGCTTCAAAAATGTACATAATAATTGACATGATGTTAAGTATAATATACATTATGTAATATAAACCGAACATAAAAGGGTGGATGAAGCAGATGCTTAAGAACCGAGTAAAAGAACTAAGAGCTCGTTACGGCTTTACCCAAAGCGATCTCGGCAAGCAAGTGGATGTCACGCGACAAACGATTGCTTTTATTGAAAAAGGGGAGTTTTCCCCTTCAATTACCTTAGCGTTAAAACTCGCAAAAGCTCTGCAGACGAACATCAACGACTTATTCTGGTTAGAGGAGGACGAAGGACATGAAAAATGATTTTCGTATGCAGTATCCATTGTGGATGATGGGATTTATCATGGTGTTAGGAATTTTCTTGTTCGGAGTCAATTCACCCGAAACGACTGAAATTGTCAATACAGAAATAGAACAAAGCATATTAGTTGAGTATGGCGTCGTTCAAGGATTTGTTATTGTAGGGTCAATCATTTTATACTTGATCATGTTGTTCATTTTTTACATGAAAATAAGACGCCATAACAAGCTGTATCCAACACAAAAAATTCCGTCTTTTGCAATTCGTCCACCTGAATATTTAGAACAAGATGAAGGCATGACACATATTACGCGCATTGCTTCTCAAAAAGTCTATACCTTTATGACTTGGAGTTTGCCAGCACTCGCAGTATTTGCAATGTTTTCGCCGCTGCCACGGATTTATACCGTGCTTGCCATTTTGGTAGTCGCGTTACTTCAATACGTCATTTACTACCGAGAAATTCGCGCGCATTTAAAGGAGGAAGATGAATGATCTACGAATATTTTCTCGTTTTTTTAGGAGCGGCCATTCCGTGGTTTGAAATTGCGTTGGTTATTCCGCTTGGCATTGTTTGGGGGTTATCCCCGTTTTGGGTGATGGTACTTGCATTTGTTGGAAATATGGTCACCGTCCTGGCATTAATTATTGGCTTTGACCGCTTCCAACTTTGGTACACAAAACGACAACAAGCAAAAGGTAAAGCCACTTCGAAAAAAAGTGAACGGGCCAAACGAATTTGGAACAAGTACGGTCTGCCAGGACTAGCGATGCTTGGACCTATTTTAATTGGTACACATATTGCAGCTTTTATCGGAATGACACTTGGTGCTACTAAAAAGAACACGACGGTTTGGCTGACGATCAGCATTGCTGCTTGGACATTAGCATTCGGTATTTTGACAGCGCTTGGATTTGATTTTTTTACGGCTTGAATAAATGAAGGTAAAGTTGCTTAGATCTCATTAATACGTGGCGAAAAATGTTGGTTCGTCAAAATATCTTGCATAAGTAAAGTGGCAATAGCTCGACATCGACTTCTAGGTGATTGCGCTTTTGGGTATGTTATACTGGTGTTATTCTGAAATAAAGGCGTGAAGCTATAATGAAAAGAATTGAATCTAACCAAAACTCGCTCGTCAAGCATTGGAAAAAGCTTGGAACGACACGAAAAGAACGCGATAAGTTTGCAGAATTCCTAGTCGAAGGCTTTCATTTGACAGAAGAAGCCTTGCGTAAAAAAGATCTTGTCAAATCATTGATTGTCCGCGAAGGCGTAGATATCCCAGCAGACTGGGATATTGAAGGCGTTCCTCATTATTCGGTCACGGCAGGAGTAGCGAAGGAAATTTCGGAAACTGAGCACACGCAGGGAATTTTCGCGCATTGTGCACAACCCGAATTTACAGAAGATGAGCAAAAAACATGGTCTAAGCTATTGATGATTGATGCTGTTCAAGATCCTGGCAATATCGGGACGATGATTCGGACAGCTTCAGCAAGCGGCATGGACGCAGTCATTCTTGGAAAAGGCTGTGCAGACCCTTACAACCCGAAAACGGTTCGATCTGCTCAAGGTTCACATTTTCAGATTCCTGTTGTTAAAGGCGAACTGATTGAATGGACAGCGCAAGCTAAAGCAAATGATATCCAAATCTTTGGAACAGCGCTTCATAACTCGACACCGGTTCACGAAGTTGAGACATGTGAAAAGTTTGCTTTACTTGTTGGCAATGAAGGCAGTGGCGTTGATGCTGTACTTTTGCAGCAAACCGATCAGAATTTGATGGTGCCGCTATATGGTAGCGCAGAATCACTGAATGTTGCAGTGGCGACAGGGATTCTTTTGTATAGCTTGGTTCCGAAAAACTAAGTTTGATAAAAGGCTAGAACTTTCGTATAATGAGAAAGTAAATAAGTAAAAGCGAAGAACGGGAAAAGTACGTTGCGCCCTTACATCACAGAGATTCTGCACCTTGACTGGAAGTGTAGATATGTAAACGCCTCAGAAGTTCACCCCGCGAGCTGCCCAACGGGACCAGTAGCAATACTGTAAAGATGGGCCGGTGAAGAGCCGTTATGTAAACAAGTGATTGCAATTTGCAATAACTAGGGTGGTACCGCGAATAATGCCTCGTCCCTTTTCTGGGACGGGGCTTTTTACTGTCTAAGGAGGAGAAAAAATGGAAGCACAATTGCAGGAATTGAAAACACAGGCACTCGAAAAAATTGCCACAGCGTCGACTGTTAAAGAACTGAATGATGTTCGTGTCGCGTATTTAGGGAAAAAAGGACCGATTACGGATTTATTAAAAGGCATGGGGAAACTCCCGGCTGAAGAGCGTCCGAAAATGGGAGCTTTGGTTAATGTGGTACGCGAGGAAGTTACAACGCAACTCGAAGAACGCATGGCCATCTTAGAAGAACAAGCGATCTATGAGAAGTTGCAAAGCGAAACAATTGATATTACATTACCAGGACGTCCCGTTAAAACAGGTAATGCACATCCACTGACGCGTGTAGTAGAAGAAATTGAAGACTTGTTTATTTCAATGGGTTACGAAGTAGCAGAAGGCCCGGAAGTAGAAAAAGATTACTACAATTTTGAAGCGTTGAATTTACCTAAAGGTCATCCAGCTCGTGATATGCAAGATTCTTTCTATATAACAGAAGATATTTTACTACGCACACATACATCACCAGTTCAAGCGCGGACAATGGAAGCAAAAGGCGGAGAGCCGATCAAAATCATTTGCCCGGGCAAAGTGTATCGCCGTGATAGTGATGACGCGACGCATTCACATCAATTCACACAAATTGAAGGATTGGTTATCGGCGAAGACATTCGCATGAGTGATTTAAAAGGAACGCTTTCAGTATTTGCTAAGAAAATGTTCGGCGATGATCGCGAAATTCGCCTTCGTCCAAGTTTTTTCCCGTTTACAGAGCCTTCTGTTGAAATGGATATTTCATGCTTTAAATGTGGCGGCAGTGGCTGTAACGTGTGTAAGAAAACAGGCTGGATTGAAATTCTAGGCGCTGGAATGGTGCATCCGAATGTACTTGAAATGGCTGGTTATGACTCCAAACGCCTAACTGGATTCGCTTTCGGTATGGGTCCAGAACGGATTGCGATGCTGAAATACGGCGTTGAAGATATTCGTCATTTCTACACAAACGATGTTCGCTTTTTATCTCAGTTCCAACGTACAGAACTTTAAGGAGGAAATAAAACATGCTCGTATCCATTAACTGGTTAAAAGACTATGTAAACACACAACAATTACCACCCGCTGAATTAGGTGAAAAAATAACGCGTTCAGGTATTGAAGTAGACGCAGTGATCGACCGGTCACACGGTATGACAAATGTCGTAGTGGGCTATGTTGAATCTTGTGTTAAACATCCTGAAGCTGATAAACTATCGATTTGTCAAGTAGATGTTGGCGGAGAAATGGCACAAATCATTTGCGGTGCACCGAACATTGCAGCTGGCCAAAAAGTAATCGTGGCACGTCCTGGAGCGAAACTTCCAGGTGACATCAACATCAAAAAAGCGAAACTTCGAGGAGAAGAATCGCATGGCATGATTTGTTCGTTGCAAGAACTCGGAATTGAAAGCAAGCTTGTGCCAAAAGCCTACGCTGAAGGCATTTATGTGCTGCCAGAAGATGCAAAAACCGGTTCTGATGTCATTGCAAATTTCGGTTTAGATGACACTGTATTAGAACTAGGACTGACACCAAACCGCGCAGACGCGATGAGCATGCTGGGCGTTGCTTATGAGGTAGGAGCTATTTTATCAGAAGAAATCAACCTGCCTGAGATTAGCTATACAGAAGCATCTGACACAGCAGCTTCGATACTATCCTTGTCAATCGATGCGCCTGAAGCCAACCCTTTGTATGTCGCAAAAGTCGTTCGCAACATTAAAGTTCAAGAGTCACCTATGTGGCTGCAACAACGCTTAATGGCAGCTGGTGTCCGTCCACATAATAACGTAGTTGATATTACAAACTATGTATTAATGGAATATGGTCAGCCGCTTCACGCATTTGACTATGATTTATTGGAAACAGGGAACATTACGGTTCGCCATGCTAAAGAAGGCGAAATGATTACCACTTTAGATGACGCGGAGCGAAAATTATCTAGCCGTCAATTAGTGATTACCAATGGAGAAAAACCGGTGGCGATTGCAGGGGTTATGGGCGGCGCTAACTCGGAAGTAAGCGAAACAACGACGACTGTTGTCATCGAATCTGCTTATTTTGAATCGGGTTCTATTCGTCAAACTTCTAAAGATCATGGCCTACGCAGTGATGCTAGTTCACGTTTTGAAAAAGGCGTCGATCCAAATCGTGTCATTCCAGCCGCAGAACGTGCAGCACAGTTGTTGTCCCAACTTGCGGGTGGCGAAGTATTAGCTGGCTCTGTCATATTCGATGAATTAAACAAAGAAGAGAAAATTGTTAAAGTGTCTCCAGATTTCATTAATAGCCGTCTGGGTATGAAGATTTCCTTTGAAGACATGTGGGATATTTTAAACCGCTTGAAATTTAACACAGAAGCAACGAATGGCCAACTGGTCATTTCTGTGCCAACACGTCGACAAGACATTCAAATTCCTGAAGACGTAGTCGAAGAAATTGCTCGTCTATACGGCTACGATGAAATTCCAGCAACATTACCAGAAGCTGAAACGACACCAGGTGGCTTGACTCCCTATCAGGCAAAACGCCGCATTGTTCGTTCGCTTATGGAAGGTGCTGGATTATTACAAGCGACGACGTATTCGTTAACTTCTGCAAAATCAGTAAAACAATTTGCTTTAGAAGAAACGGAAACAACGCGTCTTTTAATGCCGATGAGCGAAGAGCGTAGTTTGTTGCGTCAAAGCTTGTTGCCGCATTTGTTGGAATCTGTTACGTATAACACAGCAAGAAGAATGGATTCGGTCGCTTTGTATGAAACCGGTTCTGTTTTCCTTAAAGGTCAAGATGAGCTACTAAACGAGCAGGAACATTTAGCGGTCGCTATTACAGGTCTTTGGCTCGATCATAGCTGGCAAGGTGAGAAAAAGCCCGTCGACTTTTTCGTCTTGAAAGGTATTGTGGAGGGGCTTAGCGATAAACTTGGTGTTGAATTGACTTTTGAACGTGGCCAAATGGATGATTTGCATCCCGGAAGAACGGCCTTTATCATGCATAGCGGTCAGCGTATTGGTGTGATCGGTGAGTTGCATCCGTCTGAACAAAAAGCGCGCGACTTGAAAACTACGGTTGTCATGGAGTTGAACTTGGCTGTGTTGTTAAGTAAAGCAACAGAGGCACTTGTTTACACGCCAGTACCACGTTACCCGTCCATGTCACGTGACGTGGCGTTAGTTCTTTCTAAAGTGGTAGAAGCGGCAACGATTGAAACCGTCATCCGCAATGCAGGAGGCAAACTATTGAAAGACGTCCGCGTGTTCGACCTTTATGAAGGCGATAAGATGGAAGCAGGCAAAAAATCAGTAGCTTTCTCGTTAACTTACTTCGATCCAGAAAAAACATTAACGGATGAAGATGTTATCCGTGCACATGAAAAAGTATTAGCAGCTTTAACAGAAGCTGGAGCAGAGCTGAGAAGTTAACGGAATTTAATTGCAAGGTTAAAAAGGGGCTGTCCCAAAGGTCATGAACAATGACTTTTGGGTACAGCTCCTTTTCCGAGTTAAAGAACAGAATGATATCCATTGTGACGGATGTTTTCCGCGGGCATAGCTTCAACCGATTCGTCTTCAGTACCATCATCCATTTTGAAGCTAAAACAAAAGATTATTTCCGTAAAATGAAAGTAAAGACTAAAGCAGCTCTTGAGGATGAATCTGTAACCCAACTTTACAGCAGACGCAAAATAGATGTAGAAAGTGTGTTCGCTCCTATTAAACGCAATTGGTTGTTCAAAAGATTTCACCTCTAGGACTTCAAAAAGTAAACGTCGAGTTCGAGATTATGGGATAGCACTTTTTTAAGAACTTTTAAATTGGATATCTACCTTATAAAAATAATAAGCTTCATTAAATGTTAAGTGTAAATTTACTTGTGCCTCTTATCAGCTATTGCAACAGCTTTCCCCGTATTCGCAAAATGCACCTTCGTCAACCCTTTCAAATACGCCTCACCATGCTTCAATAAAATCTTCGCCGCTGCTTCATCCACGATTTTTCCAGCGCCTTTTGGCAAAGTCATACCCGCGTCTTGACTCATTCGGTCCATCTCTTCAAGAAATGCAACGCGAGCGATAATCGACGCACAGGCAACTGAAACGTGAAGACCTTCTGCTTTCGTGGAAAACAAGACGTTCTCACGAATGATTTCTGGTTCTTCCTTAATGTGCTTATAATAGATGCCGCGTTCTGCAAATTGATCGATTAAGATAAAGTTTGGTTTTTCGGGTGCAATCTCGTTTAGAACATATTTGAGTGCTTGGTTGTGCAACAAGGCTTTGATTTTTCCTTGTGACCAGCCTTGGCTTTGGACTTTGTTGTATTTATCATTTTTTAAAGTTAGCACTTTATGTGCAAATGTTGCTCTAAGGTCGGGGGCAACTTGGCGCATCCAGTCATCGGTCAGTTGTTTCGAATCTTTCACACCGAGTTCACGTGCAAGTTCAACTTTGTCGGCCGGTACGTAACACGCCGCGACGGTAATTGGTCCGAAAAAATCACCGGTGCCCGTTTCGTCAGATCCGAGAACCGAAAGTTGGGCAAAACCGTCAGGAAGTTTGTCTCCTTTGGTTGAGACGATTTTGTCAGCTGCAGGGGCAATTCCCCATTTTGCTGCTTCTCGTGCAGCTCCATTCCCTTGAAACATGACTTTTCCAGAGGTGTAAACAGTCACGACGGTATCGGAGATTTTAGCGCTAAAGCGAGCATATGGATTTTTGGAAATGATCTTGTTTTTCTCGTAATGAGCAATCACTTTGAGAAGACTGTCTTCTGTAAGTTTTAGAACGACGTTTGACATGAGTGGGTCACCTTTCTTTGATTCACAATCAGCTTGTGTTCATGGTATGATGGGTAAAGAATTCCAAAGGGGGATATTGCATTGTCAGAGCAACATAAAATTCACACGGTCGTTGACATCTATGGCAACACCTATAAAATGGTTGGTACTGAAACGTCCGGTCATATGCGCTTAGTTGCATCGATTGTCGATAGCCGCATGCGAGAAATTAATGCGTTGAATCCATCATTGGATCAAGCAAAGCTTGCCGTCTTAACTGCATCAAATGCGGTACATGACTATCTTAAACTGAAAGAGCAAGTTGAACAATTAGAAAATGAATTGAAAAAACTGAAGGGTTGACGTGAATGCTTGATATACTATTAGTCATCTTACTGGTCGGTGGTATCATCGTGGGCGCAAAAAGAGGGTTTATTGTCCAGTTGATTCATATGATCGGGTTTGTTGTTGCACTAGTCGCGGCTTATAAATACTATAAACCACTGTCCGAATACTTTGTGTTGTGGATTCCCTATCCAGCGATAAATGAAAACTCTCAGTTCACGCTAGTAGTGGATCAATTAGACTTGGATCAAACTTTTTATCAATTATTAGCCTTTGCACTTATTTTCTTTGTTGTGAAGTTCGCATTGCAACTGGTTGCATCGATGTTTGATTTTTTAAAGTTCTTACCAGTACTTGGATTTTTCAGCAAAATTCTTGGTGCGATTTTAGGGTTTATCGAAGCTTACATACTGTTGTTTATTTTCATCTATGTGTTCGCGCTGCTTCCGCTTGATGTGGTGCAGAACCAATTAGAGAATTCAGGATTAGCTCAATCCATGATTGAGAATACGCCTTATTTTTCTGAGAAAGTAAAAGAATGGTGGTATATTTATCTATAGTAGGAACTTCTCTCTTACGAGGGAAGTTTTTTTAATCGAAACGAGGAGGGCTTTTGGTGAATAAGAAAATTATCATCAGAACACTTGAAAAAATTGCATTATACATGGAACTTAAAGGGGAAAACCCATTTAAAGTATCGGCATTCCGAAAAGCCGCTCAAGCGCTTGAACTCGATCAGCGCAGTTTGGACGAAATCGAAGATGTCACCAAATTAAAAGGTATTGGAAAAGGAACCGGAGACGTTATACTCGAACTAATAAATGACAATAAGTCAACCGTTCTCGAAGAGCTTCAAGAAGAAGTGCCAAAAGGGCTGATTCCAATGATGAAACTTCAAGGATTAGGTGGTAAGAAAATTGCCAAACTTTACAAAGAATTGGGCATTGATTCGATGGAAACCTTGAAGGTAGCTTGCTTAAATGAAGAAATCCAGAAACTTCCAGGATTTGGTCCGAAATCAGAAGAAAAGATACTCAAAGAGATCAATGACTTTGAAACCAAGCCGGATCGTCAGCCAATTTGGAAAACGGAAGAAACCGTGGCGTTTATTCAAGATGTTTTAACATCAATTGCCGAAGTTACTGAGTTTTCAGTAGCCGGAAGTTTTCGCCGGACGAAAGAAACAAGTAAAGATATCGACTTTATTATCGCAACCGCTGAACCTGCGCTCGTGAAAGAGCAATTACTTGCGGCTTTACCTGTAAAGGAAACGATTGCATCAGGAGATACGAAAGTTTCAGTAACTGTGGAAGTGTTAGAACCGATTGATGTAGATTTTCGTTTAGTCGCGCCTGAAGAATTTGTCACAGCGCTGCACCACTTTACCGGATCGAAAGACCATAACGTGAAGATGCGTCAACTGGCCAAGTCGCAAAACAAGAAAATTAGTGAATACGGTGTCGAGCAGGAAGACGGAACGGTCACTACGTTTGCATCTGAAACAGAATTTTTTGCCCATTTTGGTTTGCCGTTTATACCGCCATCGGTGCGTGAAGATGGCCGTGAACTCGATCGTTTAGATGAATTGCCAGAATTAGTAACGATTGAAGACATTAAAGGCGATTTGCACATGCATACCACTTGGTCAGATGGTGCCAACTCCTTAACAGAAATGATTAAGGCGTGTGTCGCGAAATCCTATCAATTTATGGTTATTACCGATCATTCGCAGTATTTGAAAGTGGCGAATGGCCTAACCCCTGAACGACTAACAGAGCAACACGCCTTAATTCGTGAAACGAATAAAAAATACCTGGAAATCGAAGTGTTTTCTGGAACAGAAATGGATATCTTGCCAGACGCTAGCTTGGATTTTGATGATGACATGCTGAGCCAGTTAGACTTTGTCATTGCCAGCATCCATTCAAGTTTCCAGCAACCACAAGAACAAATCATGGAACGGATTTTAACGGCTATGAAAAACCCAAATGTTCACATGATTGCACATCCGACTGGTAGAATTGTCGGCCAGCGTGATGGCTATAATCCGAATGTTGAACAAATCCTCGATTGGGCAAAAGAATACGGCAAAATTGTTGAATTGAATGCCAGTCCGTACCGTTTAGATCTTGCTGTTCCTTATCTTGTACTGGCTCAAGAAAAAGGAGTTCCTGTCGCAATCAACACAGATGCTCATGCCATTGAAGGATTGGAAGTCATGGAAACCGGCGTTAAGCATGCCCAAAAAGCCTGGCTGAAAAAAGACACGGTCGTCAATACGTGGTCACTTGAAAAATTCAAAGAATTTATCAACAAATCAAAATAACAAATGATCCAGACACTTGCAGAAGAACGATATAGAACCATTTATTTTATAGCCAAAGTTAGGAGGTTCTTACATGATCGCAGAACGCGCATTAAGAACACTTGAATTTTACAAAATCCGCGATGAAGTGGCACGTTACTGTACGTCTTCACTTGGAAAAGCCCATGTGGATAATCTGTTGCCATCCACAGATATCAATGAAGTTAATCGCTTACTTGAACAAATGGACGAAGGCGCACAAGTACTGCGTGTTAAAAACAATGTGCCGATGGGGGGGATTTTTGACATTCGCCTTCACGCACGAAGAGCACAAATTGGTGGCAGTCTAAGTCCAATGGAACTAATGGAAGTGTCATCGACTGTTCGTGCGAGCCGCATCTTGCGTCAGTTTTTCGAAACCATTCAAGAAGAAGCAGTAGTGCAGATTCCACATTTCCTAGAGAAAAAAGAATCCATGCCCATCCTGACAGCTCTTGAACACGCCATTAATATTTGTATTGATGACAATGGTGGGGTATTGGATAGTGCGAGCACAGAGCTACGGACTATTCGACAGCAATTGCGTACACAAGAAAGTCGTGTCCGTGAGCGTTTAGAAAGTTTGGTGCGTGGCAAAAATGCTTCAAAAATGCTGTCGGATTCGATTGTAACGATACGCAATGACCGTTTTGTCATTCCGGTCAAGCAAGAATACCGCAGCCATTACGGAGGCATTGTACATGACCAATCTTCATCAGGACAGACCTTATTTATCGAACCAGATGCAGTCGTCCAAGCAAATAATGAAGTGCGTCGTCTGAAGATGAAAGAAAAAGAAGAAATCGATCGTATTTTGCTGATGTTGTCAGCACAGGTCCAAGAAGTGGCGCATGAACTCTTCTTATTAGTTGATGTACTCGGTGAAATCGATTTAATTTTAGCAAAAGCAAAATACGGCTCAGCTCATCGAGGTACCAAGCCGACGATGAACACAGAAGGCTATATTAATTTGCGAAAAGCGCGACATCCGTTAATTCCAAAAGACGAAGTCGTACCAAACGATATCGAATTTGGTAGAGACATAACAGCGATCGTCATCACCGGCCCCAATACAGGCGGTAAAACAGTGACGTTAAAGACGGTTGGGTTATCGACGTTGATGGCACAATCTGGTTTGCCGGTACCGGCTCTTGATGGTTCAGAACTTGCGGTATTCGATCAAATTTTTGCCGATATCGGCGATGAACAATCAATCGAGCAAAGCTTGAGTACGTTTTCTTCGCATATGGTGAATATTGTTGATATTTTGACCAAGTTCGATGAAAATTCACTGGTGATTTTTGATGAACTGGGAGCGGGTACAGACCCTCAAGAAGGAGCAGCGCTAGCAATATCACTATTAGATGAGGTCCATGGCAGAGGCGCGCGTGTTATTGCGACAACGCATTACCCGGAACTAAAAGCTTATGGTTATAATCGTCCCGGTGTAGCGAATGCCAGTGTAGAGTTTGACGTGGAGACATTGAGTCCGACTTACCGGTTATTAATTGGAGTACCAGGTCGGAGTAATGCCTTTGAAATTTCAAAACGTCTTGGATTGCCAGATCACATCATTAGCCATGCGAAGAGCTTTACAGGAACAGATAGCAAAGCAGTTGACTCGATGATTGCATCTCTTGAGAAGAGTCGTCGACAAGCAGAACAAGACGCAGAACAAACGCAAGAAGTCTTACTAGAATCTGAGCAATTGAAAAAAGAATTAGCCAAGCAATTAGCAGAATACGAGCAACAAAAAGAACGGCTAGAAGAAAAAGCCAAAGAAAAAGCGCGGAAAATTGTTGACCAAGCAAGAGCAGAAGCGGAAGCTGTCATAACGGACTTGCGCAAAATGCAGCTTAATCAAGGTTCGTCGGTAAAAGAGCACGAACTGATCCATGCGAAAAAGCGGCTTGAAGAAGCGATGCCTCAAAACCGAATTTTGAAAAAAGCAGCAAAAGACAATGCAGAAAAACCGTTAAAACCAAATGACGAAGTTAAAGTCATTTCCTTCGGTCAAAAAGGAACCTTAGTTGAAAAAGTATCGAAAAATGAATGGATTGTTCAAATTGGTATTTTGAAAATGAAATTGCCTGAGTCAGACCTGTCTTATACAAAACCCGAAAAGCAAAAAGAAACCCGAACGATGGCAACCTTAAAAGACCGTGACAGTCACATCAAAATGGAGCTAGACTTACGTGGTGAACGTTATGAGGATGCACTTGCACGTGTTGAAAAATACTTGGACGATGCGTTATTATCAAATTACCACCAAGTATCAATTATTCACGGAAAAGGAACAGGTGCGCTGCGTCAAGGAGTCCAGCAATACTTGAAAAAACATTCACGTGTAAAAAGCTATCGTTTTGGCGAAGCGGGAGAAGGCGGCTCTGGTGTGACCGTCGCCGAATTAAAGTAAGTTTCTAAAAAGGGGAATAACAAATGACAGAGACAGGGTTTTGGACACACCCGCTAGTCGAATCAGCTGGCTATTTTAGTGTGGTAGTATTGTGCTTGATCGTCGCAATGGTAATTTTCGAAATGGTGACCAAGTACAATAATTGGGAACAAATCAAAAAAGGTAACCTAGCAGTGGCAATGGCTACAGGTGGCAAGATTTTTGGGGTCACCAACATCTTCCGCTTTTCCATCGAACAGCATAATTCGTTAGTTGAAATGGTGGGCTGGGGTCTGTTTGGTTTTACCTTGTTGATCTTTGCTTATATTTTGTTTGAGTTTTTGACACCTAAATTTAAAGTAGATGATGAAATTGAACGGGATAATCGTTCTGTCGGCTTTATTTCAATGACCATTTCGGTTGGCTTGTCGTTTGTCATCGGAGCTAGTATTCAATAGGAGTTGGATGTTGTGGAAAATCTTATTAAAATTTTGTTTGTTTTCTGTGCGATTTTTATTATTGTCGGAATTATTTTCCTGTTCGTTTTTTAATGGACAGTGCCAGCCTTGGAGCTGGCTTTTTTATATGGATGAAAAGTTCGCAAGTAGAGCTAGTTATCGACAGGTGTGAGCTGTTTCGAATGGAGCTGCTCTAGTGAAAGATACTCAAAAAGATTGAGTTGGTCATTAGCAAAATTAGTCTTTACTCAGAAGTCCTAAAATAAAGTTTGAAAGCGTTCTCAATCTTCTTTATAATCAAAAGTAGGAATATTCGCGCGATTCTAATACAAATTAGGAGGTCAAAAGAATGACTGAAAAGCCCTGGCTTGCACATTATCCACCAGAAGTGCCCCATACACTGACTTACCCAAGCATGCCGGTACAGGAATATTTAACAAAGGCTTATGAGAAGTACCCACAAAAAGTAGCAATCCATTTTATGGGGAAAGAACTTTCTTATGAAGAACTTTATCAGTCTTCTATGAAGTTCGCTAACTATCTTCAAAAATTAGGCATTAAAAAAGGCGATAGAGTATCGATTATGCTGCCCAATTGTCCGCAGGCGGTCATTAGTTTTTATGGGATCCTTTATGCGGGTGGCGTCGTCGTGATGACCAATCCGTTATATACCGAGCGCGAAATCGCTTATCAAATGAAAGATTCAGGTGCACGAGCCATCATTGGATTAGATATTTTATTCCCACGGATTTCAAAAGTATTAAAAGAAACAGATCTAGAAAATGTCATTGTCACCGGGATTAAAGATTATCTGGCATTTCCTAAAAATTTAGTTTATCCATTTATCCAGAAAAAGCAGTACGGCATGACCGTTAAAGTGGAACATCGAGGCATTAATCATTTGTTCACTGAAATTATGAAAACCGCACAATCAACTGTCGTGAAACCACCTTTCGATTTTGAAGAAGACCTTGCCTTGTTGCAGTATACAGGAGGTACGACGGGCTCTCCGAAAGGGGTCATGTTAACGCATAAAAACATCATTTCCAACGCAACCATGTGTGATAGCTGGCTGTATAAATGTAAAAAAGGAGAAGAAACCATTATGGGAATCATCCCGTTATTCCATGTATATGGTTTGACGACGGTCATGATTTTATCTGTTATGCTTGGTGACAAAATGGTGCTGCTACCAAAATTCGATCCAGAAACAGCATTGAAAACCATCAGCAAGCAAAAACCTACCTTATTCCCAGGAGCACCAACGATTTATATTGGATTGATGAATCATCCGGATATTGAAAAATACGATCTTTCTTCTATTGAAGCTTGCTTGAGCGGTTCGGCTCCACTGCCAGCAGAAGTGCAAGAGAAGTTTGAAAAACTAACAGGAGGCAAGCTAGTCGAAGGTTACGGATTGACGGAAACTGCCCCAGTTACTCATTCAAACTTAGTTTGGGGAGAACGAACAAAAGGTTCGATTGGTTTACCGTATCCAGATACAGATAGTAAAATTTTTCAGTCAGGTACATTAAATCCGGTTCCTAACGGCGAAATTGGAGAAATTGCGATTAAAGGTCCTCAAGTGATGAAGGGCTATTGGAACAAACCGGAAGAGACGGCTGCAACAATCGTCGACGGCTGGTTATTGACTGGAGATCTTGGCTACATGGATGATAAAGGTCATTTCTTTATCGTGGATCGTAAAAAAGACATGATCATCGCTGGTGGCTTTAATATTTATCCGCGTGAAATCGAAGAAGTATTATATGAGCATGAAGCGATTCAAGAATGCGTCGTAGCTGGTATACCAGATCCGTATCGTGGAGAAACAGTAAAAGCATACATCGTGCTAAAAGAAGGCTATACTGTAACAGAAGAAGAACTCAATACGCATTGCAGAGAAAACTTAGCTGCATTTAAAGTGCCGCGCATTTACGAATTCCGCAAAGAATTACCGAAAACAGCAGTTGGTAAAATATTACGAAGATCGTTAGTGGATGAAGAAGTCGCTAAACAGAACGAAGCAGTTCCGTCATAAGAACTCGCCCATTTCAAACTAGCAATCTGCTGAGTCAGTAAATAGGATAAAAACTTGACACTCTAGTGAATAAACGATAATATGAAAATATGAATGAATCGCCATTCATATTTTCATATTTTTTTGGGTGGTGACAGTATGGTAAAAAAAGACAAGCCAAAGTATAAGCAGATTATCAATGCGGCGGTTATTGTGATTGCTGAAAATGGCTATCATCAAGCGCAAGTTTCGAAAATAGCCAAACAAGCAGGCGTTGCTGACGGAACGATTTATTTGTATTTTAAAAACAAAGAAGACATTCTCATCTCTGTATTTCAAGAGAAAATGGGTATTTTCGTCAGTAAGCTAGAAGAAATCATCTCGCGTGAGTTGACTGCATCAACTAAACTGGGGTTAATGATTACGAGTCATTTCGAGTTATTAGCGAGCGACATTCACTTAGCTATTGTGACGCAACTTGAATTGCGCCAATCAAATCACGATCTCCGCCTTAAAATCAATAATGTGCTTCGAGAATATTTAAAGCTAATGGACAAGATTCTCATAAAAGGAATGGAAGATGGAGAATTTGACATTGAAATGGATATTCGTTTAGCGAGACAGATGGTTTTTGGTACAATGGATGAGACCATCACAACATGGGTCATGAATGATCATAAATATGATTTAGTCGAACTCGCGCCACAAGTTCATCGTTTGCTGCTAAAAGGTATGCAAGCTTAAAGAAAGGGGCTCATTGGATGGAATTTATTAGTTGGAAAAAAGAAGATGGAGTTGCCATCGCGACGATTAATCGTCCACCGGCAAACGCACTGTCGCGTTCACTTATTTTGGAAGTCGATGAATTGTTAAACCAAGTAGAAAATGATGAGGAAGTTCGCGTCATTGTTTTGCACGGAGAAGGCAGATTCTTTTCTGCAGGAGCCGATATTAAAGAATTCACACAAGTATCTTCAGGAGAAGAATTTTCAAAATTGTCAGCGAGTGGTCAGGAAGTTTTTGAACGTGTTGAAACGTTCCATAAGCCAGTTATCGCCGCGATCCACGGAGCTGCTTTGGGCGGTGGATTGGAATTGGCAATGAGTTGTCACATGCGATTTGTTACTGAAAATGCTAAACTAGGATTACCGGAGCTTCAATTAGGATTGATTCCGGGGTTTGCTGGAACGCAGCGTTTGCCTAGGTATGTAGGCGCAGCAAAAGCAGCTGAAATGTTATTAACGAGTGATCCGATCTCAGGAACGGAAGCAGCGCAATATGGCTTGGCTAACCGTGCCTATCCAGAAGAAGACCTTCTTTCGGAAACGCTTACAATTGCCCGTAAAATTGCGAAGAAAAGTCCGGTTTCTGTAAAAGCAGCTATCCAAATGTTGCAATATACAAAACCTGCTTCGTATCACGAAGGAGTCAATGCAGAAGCACAATCTTTTGGTACAGTTTTTGTTTCAGAAGATGCTAAAGAAGGAATTCAAGCATTTTTGGAAAAACGGGAAGCGCAATTTAAAGGGAAATAATACTTGGGAGGTTTACGTTCATGAACATTTATGTATTAGTAAAACGTACGTTTGACACAGAAGAGAAAATCGTCGTTTCAGGTGGACAAATCCAGGAAGACGGTGCGGAATTCATCATTAATCCTTACGATGAATACGCGATTGAAGAAGCCATCACAGTCCGCGATGCACACGGTGGAGAAGTAACGATCGTAACAATTGGTAATGAAGAAGCAGAAAAGCAACTGCGTACAGCACTTGCGATGGGCGCCGACAAAGCTGTATTGATTAATACAGAAGACGACGTTGAAGAAATGGATCAATTTACTTCTGCATACATATTGGCTGAGTATTTAAAGGACAAAGAAGCTGATTTGATTTTAGCAGGAAACGTAGCAATTGATGGCGGTTCTGGACAAGTCGGACCACGCGTTGCCGATTTACTTGGCATTAACTGTGTAACGACTATTACTAGCTTGAGCATTGATGGCGAAACTGTAACCATCGTTCGTGATATCGAAGGCGATGCAGAAGAATTAGAAACGTCACTGCCACTGTTAGTGACAGCTCAACAAGGGTTAAACGAGCCGCGTTATCCATCGCTTCCAGGAATTATGAAAGCGAAGAAAAAACCGCTTGAAGAACTGGAATTAGATGATTTAGATATCGAAGAAGACGACGTAGAAGCGAAAACAGAAACAATCGAAATCTACTTGCCACCGAAAAAAGCAGCTGGCCGTATTCTTGAAGGTGACATCTCAAACCAGGTAACAGAACTGGTTGGCTTACTACGTAACGAAGCAAAAGTTATTTAATGTAACTTGAAGTGACCGAGCATCTTAGTAAAAGATACAACGACAAGTTTGTTGATGATTTTAAGCGTTCGGTACGTTCATATCACGATAGCATTTTTTCACATCTACTTAGGGGGTAAACAGACTATGGCGAAGAAAGTATTAGTTTTAGGCGAAACGCGCGAAGGCGCATTACGTAATGTTTCATTTGAAGCAATTGCAGCTGCTAAGAAAATTTCTGGCAGCGGTGAAGTAGTAGGCGTTTTAATCGGAGATGCAGTCGCTGATTTTGGTGCTGAACTTGTGGCATATGGCGCAGACCGTGTCGTAACAGTTGAACATCCGCATTTGAAATCATATACATCTGACGGCTATGGTCAAGCTTTCATGGCAGTTGTCGAACAAGAAAAACCAGAAGGTCTCGTTTTTGGTCATACATCAGTTGGCAAAGACTTGGCACCCAAAATCGCTTCTAAATTACAAGCTGGCTTAATTTCAGATGTTACGGACATTGAAGGAGAAGGCGACGAAGCTGTATTTATCCGTCCGATTTTCTCTGGTAAAGCGTTTGAAAAAGTGAAACTAAAAGATGGCATTGACTTTATTACAGTGCGTTCGAACAATATTGCGCCACTTGAAAGACAAGAACGTTCAGGTGAAGTTAATTCGTTGACTGTGGATATTACAAACCTGCGCACGATTATTAAAAATGTTGTCCGCAAATCAACTGAAGGTGTCGATCTTTCGGAAGCGAAAGTTATCGTAGCTGGAGGCCGTGGCGTCAAGAGCACAGAAGGATTTGAACCTTTACAAGAATTAGCTAATCTTCTTGGTGGTGCAGTCGGTGCATCTCGCGGAGCTTGTGACGCAGATTATTGCGATTACTCACTTCAAATTGGACAAACAGGAAAAGTGGTAACACCTGACCTATATATCGCAGCTGGTATTTCTGGAGCTATCCAACATATGGCGGGGATGTCTAACTCGAAAGTCATCGTAGCAATCAACAAAGACCCAGAAGCAAATATTTTCAAAGTAGCAGATTACGGCATTGTCGGAGATTTGTTTGAAGTTATTCCCATGCTGACAGAAGAATTTAAGAAAGTAATGTAATTACAAAAAGTGGCTAATCGCTTACTTTTAAAACTTAAACAGGTGGCGAGAAAAAATTCGTCATCTGTTTTTGTCTGAGGATTTTTACTAATGAGTGGCTTCAAAAAGTAGCGACTGCTGTAGGAAAGCAACTGTTAGGACGGAAGCAATCTGTTTTCGTTTAGCTCAATGATCTGCTGGGTAATAGAGGAGTAGGCAAAAAAATAGCTAGTGTTTTTAACGCATGATATACTTTGAATATAGTTTGGTTAATCATAAGGAGGAATTATTCATGGCAATTGTACACGGTACAGATCAGAACTTTTCACAAGAAGTAGCAGAAGGACTCGTTTTAGTAGATTTTTGGGCAACTTGGTGCGGACCATGTAAAATGATCGCTCCTGTGCTAGAAGAATTGGACGCTGAAATGAGCGATAAAGTTAAAATCGTAAAAGTTGATGTGGATCAAAACCAAGAAACAGCTGGAAACTATGGCATCATGTCAATTCCAACTTTGTTATTGATGAAAGACGGCGAAACAGTTGATAAAGTAGTTGGTTTCCGACCAAAAGAAGCATTAGCTGAATTGGTTGAAAAACACGCATAATTCTTAACCGGGTCCAGTGATGGTACCCGGTTTTTTAATAGGGTGATAAAATGGCAAACGAATTGATTCGACACAAATTGGCAATATTGCCTGATCAACCAGGCTGTTATTTGATGAAAGATCGCCAGAATACGGTAATTTATGTAGGAAAGGCAAAAGTTCTCAAAAATCGTGTGCGTTCTTATTTTACGGGAAGTCATGATACCAAAACACAACGTTTGGTGAATGAAATAGAGGATTTTGAGTATATTATTACGTCTTCTGATAAAGAAGCATTAATTCTCGAATTGAACTTGATTAAAAAATACGATCCGAAGTATAACATTATGCTAAAAGATGATAAAAGCTATCCGTACTTAAAAATTACGGGAGAGCGTCATCCAAAGCTGATCACGACAAGACAAGTAAAAAAAGATAAAGGGAAATATTTTGGACCTTATCCTAACGCCTACGCAGCAGCAGAAACAAAAAAACTACTGGACCGCTTGTACCCGTTGCGGAAATGTCATACCATGCCTGACCGAGTATGTCTGTATTATCATTTAGGTCAATGTTTAGCACCGTGTGTTAAACCGGTTGAAAAAGAAACCTATCAAGAGATGATTGATGGCATTACAAAGTTTTTAAACGGTGGATTCCGTGAAGTTAAAGTGCAATTGGTCGCAAAAATGTCGGAAGCGGCAGAAAATCTGGAATTTGAACGCGCAAAAGAATACCGTGATCAAATTAATATGATTGAAACGGTGATGGAAAAACAAAAAATGGCGATGAATGATTTTACCAATCGCGATGTTTTTGCGTATGCTGTTGATAAAGGCTGGATGTGTGTGCAAGTCTTTTTTGTGCGACAAGGCAAACTAATTGAACGAGACGTATCGCTTTTCCCCTTGTACCGTGATCCGGAAGAGGAATTTTTAACGTATCTCGGGCAATTTTATGAAAAAGCCAACCATGTGAAACCGAGTGAAATTTTAATTCCTGAAGCGGATGATCCCGACATGTTAAAAGAATGGCTAGGCGTTCGTGTACTCGTTCCACAACGAGGCAAGAAAAAAGAGCTGGTGGCACTTGCTAAGAAAAATGCGGAAGTGGCCATTAAAGAAAAATTCCAATTGTTAGAGCGACAAGAAGAACGAACCATTGGCGCGTGTACAGATTTGGGTGAGGCGATGAATATTGAAGTGCCTCTTCGCATCGAAGCTTTTGATAACTCGCATATTCAAGGCGCTGATGCAGTATCTGCAATGATTACGTTTATTGATGGCAAGCCTTCTAAAAAAGACTACCGCAAATACAAGACTCGGAATGCGTCAAAGCCGGATGATTACGCGGCGATGCGAGAAGTTATCCGTCGACGTTATTCACGTGTATTGAAGGACGGTTTACCTTTACCTGACCTGGTTGTTATTGATGGAGGAAAAGGACAAATGGAGTCGGCACGTGAAATTTTAGAAGATGAACTCGGTTTATCTATCCCAATTGCGGGTCTAGCAAAAGACGCTAAGCACCAAACTTCTCAATTGCTGTATGGTTCACCTGCTGAAATTGTGCCACTAAAACGGACGAGTGAAGCTTTTTACTTGCTTCAACGGATTCAAGACGAAGTCCACCGTTTTGTTATTACGTTTCACCGTCAGTTACGTGGAAAAAATTCAATTCAATCAGCACTTGATGGGCTTGAAGGGGTTGGCCCCAAACGTAAGCAACAGCTACTGAAACATTTTGGTTCTGTTAAAAAAATCAAAGAAGCATCAGTAGAACAAATCCAACAGGCAGGAATGCCAGAAGCGCTAGCAATCTCTATTGAACAGCATTTTAAACAAGGCACATTGCCAAGCGAGTCGTAACATGGTATCGTAGAAGAATAAGTAAATCACTTGGAAAAGTGATGATAGAGGCGCGAACGTCAATAGTAAGCATCTGGAGATTTGCAGAATCTACGAAGGATGGTGAAAGGGACGGTCGCCGAAGTGTGCGTATGACTGCTATTACGCATGCTGGTTCTGCATTTAACAAGTGCTGAGCTGTCAGAGTCAATCTCTGGAGGGCTATCTCACATGGACGTTTTTTTCGTACATGATAAGAGGTAGTTTCCCGCGGTTGCGGGGAGCTACCTTTTTTTGTGTCTAGTGGCATGATCGCTAGTCATTTTGAGGGCCACATACTAAATGTGGGAGTGGATGGAATGAAAACGATCGTCATGAAATTTGGAGGAACTTCTGTCGCGACTCCAGAAAAAATTATCGGAGTTGCCAAACGAGCTATTCGTGAAAAACAAGCAGGCAAACGCGTAGTCATTGTTGTTTCGGCGATGGGTAAGACAACTGATACGTTGCTCGGATTAGCGGGAGAAATATCAGCGGAACCGCCAAAGCGAGAAATGGATATGTTACTGGCAACAGGTGAGCAAATTACGATTTCGTTATTGGCGATGGCTTTCAAGAAACTGGGTCATGAAGCTTTATCTTTTACTGGATGGCAGGCAGGAATTGAAACAGAATCCGTACCACGTAATGCACGCATCATTAAAATAAATACAGAACGTCTTGAACGTGTGTTGGAAAATGGTTATCTTTGTGTGGTTGCCGGTTTTCAAGGAGTGGATACAATTGGTAATATTACAACCCTTGGTCGCGGTGGATCGGATACGACTGCCGTTGCGCTTGCTGCAGCACTAAAAGCGGAAAAATGTGAGATTTATACAGATGTTAACGGTGTCTATACGTCAGATCCACGGTATGTAACAGGTGCACGCAAGTTACACCAAATTTCTTATGATGAAATGTTGGAACTTGCTAATCTCGGAGCGGGCGTACTACATCCGAGAGCGGTCGAATTCGCAAAAAACAATAAGGTACCATTATCTGTCAGAGCAAGTTATTCAGACGAGCCTGGCACAATCATACAAGAGGTGATCACTGTGGAGAAAAATTTAATCGTTAGAGGTGTGGCATTCGAACCAGGAATAGCGCGCGTAACTGTGAGTTACAAAAAGCCATTCAACGGATCTCTTGCTACTATTTTTACAAAGCTTGCTGAAAATCACATTGATGTAGATATTATTGTTCAAAGCATCAGTGATGAATTTCCACCGTCTGTCTCTTTTTCTATTAGCCAGGAAAGCCTTGAAGAAACACGCCGAGTTTTAACGGAAGCACAAGATGCCATTGGTTTTCTGACACTAAATGTAGAAGTCGGCTTATCGAAAGTGTCGATAGTAGGTTCAGGCATGGTATCGAATCCTGGAGTCGCAGCTCGGATGTTCGATATTTTAAGAAGCGAAGAAGTTCCGGTGAAGATGGTTAGTACCTCTGAAATAAAAATTTCAGTCGTTGTGCCAGAAGTAGATATGAACAAATCAGCGAATGCTTTACATGCAGCGTACGGATTGGCTGCGGTAGAAGTCCACTCATAAATAATGAATTCCTAATGTAATAAAAGCTAGTAAAAAAATTCACAAAATGTTCAAATTCTCAATGCTGATATAGTAATGATGTCTACACAGTGGTTTGTACTAGAATAGTTGGAAAGAGCGATTCTCAATTAGAGAATCGCTTTTTTGGGGGAATGCTGTTAAATCGATTCTATTTCGATACATTTCCTCTAGATAGAAGGTAATCGCCTGCGAAATCCATAAGCGCTATCGGTTTAAAGGAGTTATGTTGCCTTGACGCTCCTTGAGGGGGGGAGTACAATAAATATGTCATATTATTGTATCATGATGGTGCGTGGCTTCAGGTATAGTCATACGAATCGTCTATCTTGAACGCTACCAATTAATGTTTTGAGGGGGGTAAAATTTTGGATAACAATCGTGAATTTTTTATGCGTAGGCTGCACTCATTGTTGGGAATTATTCCTATCGGTATATTCTTAACGCAGCACCTAATTGTCAACCATTTTGCTACACAGGGGGAAGAGGCATTCAACAAGGCATCTTACTTTTTGGCACATCTTCCATTCGTCATTTTCCTGGAGATCTTTGTCATTTACCTGCCGATTTTGTATCATGCGTTCTACGGCCTATACATAGCGTTTACTGCGAAGAACAATCCTGGGCATTATAGCTATATGCGCAATATGTTGTTTGTTGCACAGCGCTATACTGGAGTCTTCCTAGTAGTCTTTATCGCTTGGCACATCTTTGAAACAAGATTCCAAGTTGCAATCGGAGCAGCTGCTGAAGCTGACTTTAACATGATGGCAAACATCTTAGACAACCCTTGGATGATGGCATTCTACATTGTTGGTGTAGTGGCAGCAACTTTCCACTTTGCAAATGGGCTTTGGTCGTTCCTTGTTACTTGGGGAATTACACAATCTGCAGCAGCACAAAAAAACGCAACTTATTTCACACTTCTAGTATTTATTGTGTTATCGGTTATTGGTATCAGAGCATTGTTTGCATTCGTTTAAGAATGTTTCAATCATTGGTGAACTAAAAGAGGAGTGAATACTAACATGGCGAAGGGCAAAATTACAATCGTCGGTGGTGGCCTTGCTGGCTTAATGGCAGCAATTAAAGTTGCAGAAGCAGGCTCTCCCGCTGATTTATTCTCAATCGTTCCAGTTAAGCGGTCCCACTCAGTATGTGCACAAGGCGGGATCAACGGAGCGGTTAATACAAAAGGTGAAGGGGATTCTCCAGACATCCACTTTGATGATACCGTTTACGGTGGAGACTTCCTAGCGAACCAGCGTCCCGTGAAAGCAATGGCAGATGCGGCACCTGGAATTATTCGGATGTTCGATCGGATGGGCGTTATGTTTAACCGTACGCCAGAAGGTCTATTGGACTTCCGTCGTTTTGGTGGAACAATGTACCACAGAACAGCGTTTGCTGGTGCCACAACGGGTCAACAACTATTATATGCACTAGATGAGCAAGTTCGTCGCTATGAAGTGGCTGGACTGATCACGAAATATGAAGGTTGGGAATTCCTCGGTCTTGTTCTTGATGAGCAAGGCGTTGGTAAAGGGATCACAGCTCAAAACATGACGACCATGGAAATTAAATCGTTCCGTGCGGATGCTGTTATCATGGCAACTGGCGGACCGGGAATTATTTTTGGGAAATCGACGAACTCTGTTATTAATACAGGTTCAGCGGCTTCTATCGTTTATCAACAAGGAGCTTATTACGCAAACGGCGAATTTATCCAAATTCACCCGACAGCGATTCCAGGAGACGATAAACTGCGCTTAATGTCAGAATCGGCTCGTGGAGAAGGTGGACGTATTTGGACTTACAAAGACGGCAAGCCTTGGTATTTCCTTGAAGAAAAGTATCCAGCATACGGAAACCTAGTACCGCGTGATATTGCAACGCGTGAAATTTTTGATGTGTGTGTCAACCAAAAACTCGGCATTAATGGCGAGAATATGGTGTACTTGGATCTTTCTCATAAAGACCCGAAAGAGCTTGACATCAAGTTGGGCGGAATCATCGAAATCTATGAGAAATTCACAGGTGATGATCCTCGTAAAGTACCGATGAAAATTTTCCCAGCTGTTCATTACTCAATGGGCGGACTATGGGTAGATGATCATCAAATGACAAGCATTCCGGGCGTTTTAGCAGCAGGCGAATGTGATTATTCTCAGCATGGGGGTAACCGTTTAGGTGCGAACTCCTTGCTGTCAGCGATTTATGGTGGTATGGTCGCAGGACCGAATGCTATTGAATACGTAAATGGCTTAGCTGTTCTTGCGGAAGACCTTCCTTCAGCGATCTATGATCAGCATGAAGCTGAGGAGCAACGCAAATGGGAAGAAATTTTGGCATTGAATGGTACAGAAAACGCTTACGTTCTGCACAAGGAATTAGGCGAGTGGATGACAGATAACGTAACTGTTGTACGCTATAATGATCGTTTACAGAAGACGGATGAGAAAATCCAAGAACTTCTTGAACGTTTCAATCAGATTAGCATTACAGATACGCAACTTTGGAGTAACCAAGGCGCGATGTTTACACGTCAATTGCGCAATATGCTTCATTTAGCTCGAGCAATCACAATCGGAGCGCTTATGCGCAACGAAAGTCGTGGAGCTCATTACAAACCGGATTTCCCGGAACGTAATGACGAGGAATTCTTGAAAACAACGATGGCTAAATTTAATGGCTTTGATGCACCAATCTTCCATTATGAAGAAGTCGACACATCGTTGATTCCACCGCGTAAACGTGATTATTCAGCAAAAGCATAATTATGAAGGGAGCTAATTTACCATGGGTGAAGCAGCAAAAACGGTAATATTTGAAATCGAACGCAGAAACTCTACGGATGAAGATTCGTATTGGGAAAAGTTCGAATTGCCATATAAGATGAACATGAATGTCATTTCGGCATTGATGGAAATTCGTCGTAACCCTGTCAACATGGAAGGGAAAAAAACCACTCCTGTAAACTGGGACATGAACTGTCTAGAAGAGGTTTGTGGCGCATGTTCAATGGTTATCAATGGCAAAGCACGTCAATCGTGTACGGCTTTGATTGATCAGTTAGAACAGCCAATCCGTCTTCAACCGATGAAAACATTCCCTGTTGTTCGTGACCTTGTCATTGACCGCAGTCGGATGTTCGATTCGTTGAAGAAAGTTAAAGCATGGGTGCCAATCGATGGTACGCATGACCTTGGAGATGGACCGCGTATGCCTGAGCGCAAGCGTCAATGGGCTTACGAACTATCTAAATGTATGACTTGCGGCGTATGTCTTGAAGCATGCCCGAACGTTAATGATAAATCCGATTTTATCGGAGCTGCACCACTGTCACAAGTTCGCTTGATGAACGCGCATCCAACAGGCTCTATGAACCGCGATGCTCGCTTGAATGCGATCATGGGTGAAGGTGGATTGGCAGGATGTGGTAACTCTCAAAACTGTGTGGAGTCTTGTCCAAAAGGAATTCCATTGACAACTTCAATCGCAGCACTAAACCGCGACACAACTGTACAAATGTTCCGTAACTTCTTCGGAAGCGACAGAATGGTTGACTAGTATTTAGTAAAAACCCCGCTGCGGCGGGGTTTTTAATTTGTCTAATTTTAATAGACCTGCCTTTCCATAAAAAATTTGGTATACTAATAAAATGAAACAGACAAGTAGATTTTGACTGGAGTGAGTAGTAGTAAAAAACGCTCCAGGCTGAACCCTTTAACAGGCTCATACAAGAGTGATGATCCTCGTGCTATTCAGTGCGTGGGAAAAATGTTCAAGTCATCAAATTATTTAGTGGAGGTTACTTATGACAGCGAATTACATTGGAAATTTGGAGGAGTGGAAGCAGGAATTTATCTTTTCTGCTCCGGTTCAAGTTCGTTTTTCTGAAACTGATATGTTTGGGCATGTTAATAACACCGTGCCGATTGCTTATTTTGAATTTGCCCGAATCGAATTTATGAAAGAAATGGGATTGATGCAGCGCTGGTTAAAAACGGGCAACGAGTTGTTTCCCGTCGTAGCAGATATGCAAGTAGATTTTGTTCAACAAGTATTTTTTGATGAAAAGTTAAAAGTTTACGTCAAAATAGCGCGCATCGGAACTTCTTCTGTCGATGTTCATTACTGGACTGTCAACGAAAAAGAGGAAACTTGTTTCACGGGAAGAGGAGCCATTGTCCAAATATCGAAACACACGGGAAAAGGTCACCCTTGGTCAGACCAAGAGATTGAAATGCTTCAGAGCAAGCAATTGATCAGTACAAAAAAATAAGGAGCTCTTGCTATATCAATAAAAAACCGTCACTATAGAAATAAGATAGGTTTTTCAAGGAGTGGGATTGATTAATGAATGAAGACAAGCAAAGCGTCAATCATGAATTGGAGCGCATCGCGTTCATGGAAAAAGAGCTACGTTATATTTCGGGGATTATTAAGCAAAAAGGTCGAGAGATTTTAAATTCCTATACGATCACCCCGCCTCAATTTGTCGCATTGCAGTGGCTATTTGAGCATGGGGATATGACCATTGGAGATTTATCGAATAAGATGTATTTAGCGTTCAGCACGACAACGGATTTAGTTGACCGTATGGAGAAAAATGAACTGGTTGTCCGTATTCGCGAAGAACAGGATCGTCGCGTTGTTCGTATAAAGTTGTTAAAAGAAGGCGAACGCGTCATTGAAGAAGTGATTCAAAAACGCCAGGAATACTTGAAAACCGTATTAGAGAATTTTACTCAAGACGAGGCTGTGAAATTTGCGGCGTTACTTGAAAAATTGCATACTAACATGAAATAGGATAGAGGCGATGAGTGTGAATGCGCCAATCGGAGTAATCGATTCAGGAGTCGGTGGACTTACCGTCGCAAAAGAGATAATGAAACTTTTGCCGAATGAGCAAATTTATTATATTGGGGATAACGCGCGATGCCCTTATGGTCCGCGTCCGCTGTCGGAAGTACGGACGTATACGTGGCAAATGGCCGATGCACTGATGAAGAAAAATATTAAAATGTTAGTTATCGCCTGCAATACGGCAACTGCAGCAGCGCTGTACTCTTTGCAGAAGAATTTGCCAATTCCTGTAATTGGTGTTATTTTTCCAGGGGCTCGTGCTGCCATTAAATCTTCAACAACTAAAAAAATTGCCGTTTTAGGCACGTTAGGAACAGTGCAAAGCGGAGCTTATGAAAAAGCAATTTTATCATTAGTTTCTTCTGCACACGTCGTACAACTTGCTTGTCCACGTTTTGTTCCTTTGGTAGAAAGTGATGAATACGAAGGTGAGTTTGCTCATCGAATTGTTCAAGATACATTAGCATCTATTGCCTATGAAGAGTTTGATACAGCAATTTTAGGATGTACGCATTATCCATTGTTACAAGGTTTTATTGAGGAAGTTCTTGGAGATACGGTGAACGTGTTGTCGTCAGCAGAAGAAACGGCCAAAGACGTCGAGCGATACTTGAGCTATAAACAGCAGTTTGCAAATTGGAACAAGCCGCCGGTGCATCGCTTTTATACATCGGGATCTACTCAGATTTTTGGCTCCATTATTCATAAATGGTTAGGCATTGAAAGACCCATGATCTATTCGATTCGATTTCCAAAAACCTGATAGCAGATGCTGTCAGGTTTTTGTCGTTATCAGCGAAATATGGTAAGCTATTTGAGCATATACAAGGAGGATTTTTATGACACGCATAGATAATAGACAAACTAACGAGTTGCGTCCTGTTTCAGTGGACGTAGACTATTTGATTCACCCAGAAGGTTCGGTATTAATCACGGTGGGACAGACGAAAGTAATCTGTACAGCGACGATTGAAGACAAAGTTCCAGGATTCTTGAGAGGTCAAGGCAAGGGCTGGATAACAGCAGAATATTCCATGCTGCCACGTGCAACGAACAGCCGAAACCGTCGTGAGGCTTCAGCTGGAAAAATTGGTGGACGGACAATGGAAATTCAGCGACTGATTGGTCGTGCATTGCGAGCTGTTGTGGATCTTGAGAAGCTAGGTGAGCGTACATTGTGGATCGATTGCGACGTAATCCAAGCAGATGGTGGAACGCGTACAGCATCGATTACAGGGGCATTTATCGCTATGACAATGGCTATTAGTAAGCTAGAGCTTCCGGCATTTCCAGTAACGGACTTTCTTGCTGCAACAAGTGTCGGCGTTACAGCTGAAAACGGATCCATTCTTGACTTGAATTACGTTGAGGATTCTAGCGCTGAAGTTGATATGAACCTAGTTATGACAGGGGCAGGTCATTTCGTGGAATTGCAAGGAACGGGAGAGGAGTCTACGTTTACACGTGCTCAACTCAACGAATTGCTGGACCTTGGAGAAGCAGGAATCCATCAATTGATTGCGATGCAGCGTAGCGCGCTAGGTGATATTGCTGCTCGTATTGGAGAAAAGGTCGTTGTGGAACAATGAAAAAAATTGTAATTGCAACTCAAAACAAAGGCAAAGCTAAAGATTTTGAAGCTTTGCTTGCCCCTCTTGGGTATAAAGTGTTGACTCTACTAGACGTAGCACAAGACCTGGATGTAGAAGAAACGGGTGTCACTTTTGAAGAAAACGCCATCTTAAAAGCAGAAGCCGTTTCGAAAGTATTAGGTATTCCTGTTATTTCCGATGATAGTGGATTAGAAATTGATGCATTGAACGGTGAACCAGGTGTCTATTCAGCACGCTATGCAGGTGCTGCTAAGAGCGATAGCGCAAATATTGATAAAGTGCTTGAGAAAATGTCTGGCGTGCCTGAAAACGGACGTACAGCACGTTTTCGTTGTGTGCTAGCGGTAGCAGCACCTAACGAGAAGACTGAAACGTTTTCGGGCTCTTGTGAAGGAATTATTCTTAGTACGCCTCAAGGCAATAATGGTTTTGGCTATGATCCCATTTTTTACGTTCCTGCACAAAGAAAAGCGATGGCTGAATTGTTGCCTCACGAAAAGGCTGCAATTTCCCATCGCGGCAATGCCTTGCGCGAGTTACAACAGCGCATGCCTAAGTGGTTAGATGAAGAAAAACAAAGCTGAATTCATTTATTTTAATGTTTTTTTAAAATAGCATTGACTTTTCTTCAAATCATTTCTATAATTAAAATTGTCTTTCAATAGAAAAGCAAAGCCGCAAGCGAAATCTTGTGCCACCGTCTAGTCTCTAAGAAAGCTTTCGTCTCAGTAGCTCAGCTGGATAGAGCAACGCCCTTCTAAGGCGTCGGTCGGGGGTTCGAATCCCTCCTGGGACATTATAGGAATGTACATAATTCGAACAAAACCTCCACATCGTTTATTAAACGGTGTGGAGGTTTTGTGTGTAGAAAAAGTATTAAGGACGCTCAACATGTCTGTTTGTAGGTCTATTGCCGACTCGAATAAATCTAATTTACAGAAAAAAAGTGAGAAATTAAGAATATGATACAATTGTATTCAACTATTTATCAATAATAAGGAGTGGCGAAAGTTTATGGAAACCAAAAGGCGTATTCGCCCCGAATTGGAAGGCTTGCGTACAATTGCGGCGATACTAGTAGCCATTTATCATATATGGTTTAATCGAGTTTCAGGTGGCGTAGATGTCTTTTTTGTTGTATCGGGATTTTTGATCACAACATCTTTATTGTCTATGTACCGGAAAAATGGCAAAGTATTGTACTTTTCTTATATTGTCAAACTGATGAAACGATTGTTGCCTACAGCTTGGCTAATTAGTATTACAACTTTAATTGCGGGTCTATACATATTGCCAGTGTTTACAAAGCAACAAACACTTAACGAATTTTTAGCTTCGGCGTTTTATTTTCAGAATTGGCGGCTTGCCATCGATTCTGTAGATTATTTGGCTCAGAACAACAGTGCTTCTCCGTTTCAGCATTTTTGGGCGTTGAGCATTCAATTTCAGTTTTACTTAGTTTGGTTATTGCTGTTTTTTGTGGCGATTACTTTATTAAGACTTTTCTCAAGCAATCACATTAAACGTATGCTGATCATCGTGATTTCGGTAGTTGCGATCGCATCTTTCGGCTATTCTGTTTACTTAACGATTGTCAATCAGCCAGTTGCTTATTACCATACCTTCACACGTGTATGGGAATTTGGAGTAGGTGGAATCCTTGCGTTAACCATTCATAAAATAGTGATTTCCTCACGTCTTTCCTGGGTTTTAGGGTGGATGGGGTTAATCGGATTGATTAGCTGCGGCATCGTCTTGCAAGTATCCCAGCTGTTCCCAGGTTACGCTGCATTATGGCCAGTGTTGTCCGCTGTCCTGATTATCGTTGCTGGGAATTATTCGACCCATTTCAGTGCTTTCCAATTGCTCAGCTGGAAGCCTTTAGTGAAATTCGGAAGTATTTCGTATGCGTTTTATTTGTGGCATTGGCCGCTCCTGATTTTCTATTATGCTTTGTTCGAGGTCGAAACCGTGTCACTTATAGGTGGATTGCTCATCATGACCGTCGCCGCGATTCTTGCTTATGTGACAATTTACGGCTTCGAAGTACCTGTTCGAAACATCCAACTGTCCCTTTGGAAAACAGCAAGTATCATTTTTGTTTTCTCAGGAGCTATATGGCTTTCAACATTTATCTACCAAGAAAGCTCTTTGGCATTACCTGTCGCTGACTCAGAAACATTAAGTGAGAGAATCAACGATCATCCAGGAGCAGCCGTTTATTTGGAGGATGGTCGCTTAACACCTCTAGCTGAATTTGATGAGCCGTTCATTCCGAGACTTGAAGTTGCAGAACAAGATCGATCGGTTATTTACGAAGAGCGTTGCATGGTAGGGAAAGTCACTACCGCAGCAAAGGTTTGTGAATATGGGGAGCTCATAGATTATGATTACACCATCGCTTTGGTCGGTGGATCTCATTCAGCCCACTGGCAACCCATGCTCGAAGAGTTGGCTAAAATGCATAACTTGAAAATTGTCACTTATCTCAAGAGCAGTTGTCGGTTTACAGAAGAGGACGTGCCCGGTTCTCCAGAATGTGCTGAGTGGTTCACAAACGTGAAAACAAAAATTGCGAAAGATACACCCGACCTTATTTTCACTGTGGGAAATGTAGGCAGCCAACAAGAGGAGTTTGACGAAGTTTCAGACGGCTTTATCGAAGCTTGGAAGTATTTTGAGAAACAAGACATTCCTTTATTTTTGGTGCGCGACACTCCTTGGTATAAACAACATGTTTTAACCTGCCTCAGTCAGAACGCAGATGAACCAGAACAGTGTAAAGCAAAACAAGAAGAAATTGTTAGAGACGTCAATCCGATAACGCAAGCTGATTATCTGCCGGAAACTGCTACAACCATTGATTTGACGGATTATTTCTGTGACGGTGAGTATTGTCATTACGTCGTCGGAAATGTTATTACTCATTTTGATGCCAATCACTTAACGGCTACGTTTTCTCGAAGTTTTGCGCCTGTTTTTGAAAAACCAATTCTCGAAGCCTTAGAAAAGTAATGTAGAAACGTTCATAAGCTACTAGCCTGTAAGAGGCTGGTAGCTTATTTTTCTTTGGTTGAAAAACTGCTGTACGAGCAGGCAGCGGAAACAAATAGTTAGTGAACAGAAGACCAAGCTGAGAGAGAGGATGGAAAGGATTTGTTTGCTTTTCTATTGTTTCTACTAGTTCCTACATGACGATTAATGAAACCAAACAGTAGTTAATGCGTAGTAATGCTAAGGAGGTGTTTCTGTGCCGACGTGTAAACATTGCAAAAACCAATGGACCTGGAAGCAATCAATGAAGGCATCATGGAAAATGAGTAGCTCGATGCGTTGCCCGTACTGTCTAAGTGACCAATACGCCACTGCAAAATCAAGGCGACGTACGATGATACTAAATTGGGTGATTTTATTGCCTTTGCCATTGTCTACACTTATGGATCTTTCGTTAACTTCTTCACTTCTTATGATGGTCGGATTGTTCGCTAGTGCTTTACTACTGATTCCCAAGTTTCTAGAGTTGAGCAATGAACATGAAGTTTTTTGGTGAAGTTAGATTGCCTGAGCAATGCTGAGGTTTTTATTTTCTGCGTAAAGGGAATATGATATGATGATGAAACACAAAAGAGGTGGTACTGTGCGAAAGAAATACCGGGAGTTGAAACGCAAAGGAAATGTCATTGTTTTTCCGACAACCGTCAATCGATTATTGTCAGAGGGTATGACGTTCCTAAAAGAAGAACAATACGAAGATGCTCGAGATAGCCTCTATCAGGTGCTGTCTTATGAACCTGATCATGCAGCCGCTTTAGGTGGTTATGCATATTGTCTCTATGAACTTGGAGAGTTTGTCGAAGCTTTAGAAGTGTGTAGGGAACTGTTGCAAATCGGTCCGATCCATTACTTGGAGACGATGGAGCTATACATAAGCATTTTAATGCAAGTCCGTGAATTTGAAGAAGCAGAAAAAATGATTGAAGTCTTAATAGAAGAAAAAGTTTTACCTGAAGAGCGACTTGAGCAGTTTCACCAATTGCGTGAACTGAATGAGCGGATTGCGGCGAATGTAGCGACTGAGAAAGTAGATGCATCGCTTTATGCTATTGAAAACTTTTTGGTGTTGCATCCTTCTGAGCAAGAACAGCTGATTTTAGCTTTGCCGACCACATCCTACCAGGCGTTAAAGAAAAAATTGCTAGCGATCATCGAGCACCCGGAAGCCGATTTATTGACGAAGACATACATATTATTTATGCTATTTCAAGAAAAAATTGAAGCACAAGTAAAAGTTCAAAAATTCCATTACACAGGCGTATTTAAAACCGAGAGTTTGCCCGATCCATTGAATAACAAGCGTATTAGGCAGATGACGAATCTCTTAGAAGATTCTTTGGCAAAAGATCCGACGCGACTTGAACTGGTTAAAGAATTATTCGAACGTCATATCTATCTCTTGTATCCATTCGTTTGGGATGATTTTAAGGTAGAAGAAGTTGTACAGGCGTATATGGATTATACTGAAGGTTTGTTCAATGGAAAGACGTCATTTAATGAAGATGAAAAGCTACTGGAACTGATTCAGCAAGCGGAACTGTGGTTTGAGATGCGTAATGGGTAGAAATAGTTGAACCTGACAGCATGTGTGCTATAATATGTAGGTTGTCAAAATTCGTATAAAACGTAAAATGACTTTTTAGAAAATGTTTGGAGGGCTTATAATATGTCAGCAAAATGGGAAAAACAAGAAGGTAACACAGGAGTATTAACAGTTGAGGTTCCTGCAGAAGAAGTAAACGCCGGTCTTGATAAAGCGTTTAAGAAAGTTGTTAAAGAAATCAACGTACCAGGTTTCCGTAAAGGGAAAATGCCTCGTCAAATGTTCGAAAAACGTTTCGGTGCAGAATCACTTTACCAAGATGCATTAGACTTCATCTTACCGGACGCCTATGCAAATGCAGTTGAAGAAGCAGGAATCAACCCAGTTGACCGTCCTGAAATCGACATCGAAACAATCGAAAAAAACCAGCCGCTAGTGTTTACAGCTAAAGTAGTTGTAAAGCCGATTGCTGAGCTTGGTGAATACAAAGGTCTTGAAGTATCAAAACCTGATACGGAAGTAACGGATGAAGATATCGAAAACCAATTGAAAGAAAACCAAGAACGTTTAGCTGAGTTGACTGTCAAAGAAGACGAAGCGATCGTTGAAGGCGATACAGCTGTAATTGACTTTGAAGGATTCGTTGACGGAGAAGTATTTGAAGGCGGACAAGGAAATGATTATTCTCTTGAAATCGGTTCAAACTCATTCATTCCAGGATTCGAAGAACAATTGGTAGGTGTGAAGTCTGGAGAAGAAAAAGACGTTGAAGTTACTTTCCCAGAAGAATACCATGCTGCTGAGCTTGCAGGAAAAGCTGCAACGTTCAAAGTTAAAGTAAGTGAAGTTAAAGGAAAAGAACTTCCTGAGCTTAACGACGAACTAGCTAAAGAAATCGATCCTGAAGTTGAAAGCCTAGAAGCACTTCGCACAAAAATGAAAGAAAGCTTAGTTGCTGAGAAAAAATCAGCTGCTGATGCAAAACTTCGTGACGAATTGGTTCAAAAAGCTGCTGAAAACGCAACAATTGATATTCCTCATGCAATGATCCATTCAGAAATGGACCGTATGATGAGTGATTTCGAACAGCGTTTGACTCAGCAAGGCATGAACCTTGAATTGTACTTCCAATTCTCAGGTCAAGACGAAGCTGCACTTCGTGAGCAAATGCACGGTGATGCTGAAACACGTGTACGCGTTTCATTAACACTTGAAGCAATTGCTGAAGCTGAAAACATGAAAGTTACTTCAGAAGATATCGATAAAGAGCTTGAAAAAATGGCTGGTCAATTCAACATGGACATTGAGCAGATCAAAACAGCTTTAGGTGGAACTGAAATGCTTGAAAATGATATCCGCATGCAGAACACAGTTGAGTTCCTAGTGGACAACGCTAAAATTTCTGAATAACACATAAGTAAAAAATAAGTAATAAGAGAAACAAGGTGCGGAGACGCACCTTGTTTTCCACTACATAGAACACCGATTTCACAGAGATGAATCCGCTGAATTGACGATAGATCCAATTAGTTGCTACAATTACGATAATCTTGTAAGATAATGGCTTGAATAGGGGTGAATACATTGTTCAAATTCAATGACGAAAAAGAGCATTTAAAATGTTCGTTTTGTGGCAAACCACAAGAGCAGGTTCGTAAACTGGTCGCGGGACCAGGTG
Organism: Planococcus sp. S3-L1; assembly: GCF_030063085.1. Classification (NCBI taxonomy): domain Bacteria; kingdom Bacillati; phylum Bacillota; class Bacilli; order Caryophanales; family Caryophanaceae; genus Planococcus; species Planococcus sp. S3-L1. The sequence goes on from NZ_JASISN010000003.1 coordinate 138,874, forward strand.
TTTATATTTGTGACGAATGTATTGAGCTTTGTACGGAAATCGTAGAAGAAGAGCTTGGTACAGATGAAGAAGTAGAATTCAAAGAAGTGCCTAAGCCAAAAGAAATCTTAGACATTTTGAATGGCTACGTAATTGGCCAAGAAAAAGCCAAAAAATCACTAGCTGTAGCGGTTTATAATCACTACAAACGCGTGAACTCTAATAGCAAGATTGATGATGTTGAATTATCGAAATCCAATATTGTTTTAATCGGACCAACAGGAAGCGGTAAAACGTTACTGGCACAAACGTTAGCGCGTATTCTAAATGTACCGTTTGCAATTGCAGACGCCACTTCATTAACAGAAGCAGGTTATGTCGGTGAAGACGTGGAAAACATTCTTTTGAAGCTAATTCAAGCTGCAGATTATGATGTTGAACGCGCAGAAAAAGGAATCATTTATATCGATGAGATCGATAAAGTGGCACGTAAATCTGAAAATGCATCGATCACACGTGATGTATCGGGTGAAGGCGTGCAGCAGGCCCTTCTGAAAATTTTAGAAGGCACAACTGCAAGCGTACCTCCACAAGGCGGACGTAAGCATCCTCATCAAGAATTTATCCAAATCGATACGACGAATGTATTGTTCATCGTAGGTGGTGCATTTGACGGAGTCGATCAAATTATTAAACGCCGTCTTGGCAATAAAATCATCGGTTTTGGTGCAGATCCGAACAAAGAGGAAATGGATGAGAAATCATTGCTTAGTCAATTGATTCCTGAAGATTTGTTGAAGTTCGGTTTGATTCCTGAATTTATCGGTCGTTTGCCTGTATTGGCAAGCCTTGAGCAATTGGATGAAAAAGCGCTAGTCCAGATTTTGACTGAGCCTAAAAATGCATTGATCAAGCAATACCAAAAAATGATGGAGCTTGATGGCGTCAAATTAACGTTTGAGCCTGAAGCACTTGTTGAAATTGCGAAACTTGCAATTGAGCGCAAAACCGGTGCACGTGGACTACGCTCAATTATCGAAAACACGATGCTTGAAGTCATGTTCGACTTGCCTTCACGTGAAGACATTGTTGAATGCATCATTACAAAAGAAACTGTTGCGGACAGCGTGCAACCTAAACTTATCTTAGAAGATGGTTCAGAGTACGTTAACGACAACGATGAGAAAACATCCGCATAATGAGTGGAACTCCACACAGTGCGCAAACTTGCTGAGTGGTGGATAGACCAATCAAAAGGATGATACGGGCTGACTCTGATCGTGCGAATCCGCGCGTTCTGAGTTAGCCTGTTTTTTATTAGAAAAGCGAAAGTGACCGTTTAGCTCCGACAGGCATAAGACGATCTGGCGAAGCGGCGTTCTTTGCCACACAGGCAGAGTGGCTTATGACCCGAGGAGCTGGTCACTTGAGCTGGACAAAGAAAAGTGAAAGTGACCGTTTAGCTCCGACAGGCATAAGACGATCTGACGAAGCGGCGTTCTTTGCCGCACAGGCAGAGTGGCTTATGACCCGAGGAGCCTAAGTGGAGCTAGACAACAACGATAGCAGCTATCAGGTTAGGTGTTATCCACTCACATTGAAAATATCCCCGGAGGTGACTTGCCACATGGCTAAGAGAAAAGTAACAAAACGTGTACCCTTACTACCATTACGCGGACTTCTTGTATTTCCGACAATGGTGCTACATATAGATGTCGGTCGAGAGCAATCCGTAGCTGCACTGGAACAAGCATTGTTAGAGGATAATATTGTTTTTTTAGCAACTCAAAAAGACATGAGTATAGAACAACCTAAAAGAGCCGATCTTCATAAAATTGGAACATTGGCTTACGTTAAACAAATGTTGAAATTACCAAATGGCACGATTCGTGTTTTGGTAGAAGGCTTGGAACGTGGCCAATTAAAAAATTACGAAGAAACGGAAGCCTGTACAATTGTTGAAGTAACACCTTTTGCTGATGAAACAGAAAGAGATGCAGAACAAGATGCGCTTATGCGTTTGCTATTAGAGCATTTTGAGAATTACGTCAAAAGCTCGAAAAAAGTTAGTACAGAAGCATACAACACGGTAGCTGATATTGAAGAGCCAGGTCGCTTAGCAGATATGGTTGCTTCTCACCTTTCGATGAAAGTATCGACCAAGCAGGAAATACTGGAAACTTTTGATGTTAGTAAACGATTAGAGCTACTTATTACTCGGTTACACAGCGAACAAGAAGTAGTCGATCTTGAAAAAAAGATTAATCTGCGTGTAAAAAAAGCAATGGAACAAACACAAAAAGAATTTTATTTGCGTGAGCAGATGAAAGCCATTCAAACCGAACTGGGTGATAAAGACGGCAAATCAGCTGAAGTAGTTGATTTGAAAAAGCGGATTGAAGAAGCGGAAATGCCGGAATCTACTGAAAAAATAGCGTTAAAAGAACTTGATCGTTACGAGAAGCTGCCTTCTGCTGCTGCAGAAAGTGGAATTATTCGTAACTATATTGAGTGGCTAGTGACAATCCCATGGTCAGAAGCAACGGAAGACCGTTTGGATATTAAGTATGCAGAAAAAGTATTAGATCGTGATCATGATGGCTTAGAAAGTGTCAAAGAACGCGTTTTGGAGTATTTGGCTGTTCAACAAATGACCAATTCCTTGCGTGGACCGATCCTTTGTCTTGTCGGGCCTCCAGGTGTCGGGAAAACGTCTCTCGCAAAATCGATTGCCGAATCACTAGACCGCAACTTTGTTCGTGTATCGCTTGGTGGCGTTCGTGATGAATCGGAAATCCGTGGCCATCGTCGTACGTATGTCGGTGCAATGCCAGGACGAGTTATTCAAGGGATGAAAAAAGCAGGAACCGTAAATCCTGTTTTCCTATTAGACGAAATTGATAAAATGTCGAATGATTTCCGTGGCGATCCGTCTTCTGCGATGTTAGAAGTACTTGATCCAGAACAGAACAATTCGTTTAGCGACCATTATATTGAAGAAACTTATGATCTTTCTAACGTGCTTTTTATTGCGACAGCCAATGATTTAGGGTCAATTCCTGGACCGCTGCGTGATCGCATGGAAGTTATTTCGATTGCTGGTTATACAGAAGTTGAAAAACAGATGATTGCCAAAAATCATTTAGCACCAAAGCAATTAAAAGAACATGGTTTATCAATCGAGCAATTGCAGTTTAAAGATGACGCGTTGCTGAACATCGTTCGTTATTACACGCGCGAAGCAGGTGTCCGTGGACTAGAACGTCAAATCGCTTCTATTTGTCGCAAAGTGACGAAACAAATTATTTCAAAAGAAAAAGAACAGGTAGTTGTTGGAGAAGCAGAGGTCGAGGCGTATCTAGGAAAACGTAAATTCCGTTACGGCATGGCAGAGACGGAAAACCAAATCGGCGTTGCAACGGGACTTGCTTACACGACTGTCGGTGGAGATACTCTTCAAATTGAAGTTTCTTTGTCATCAGGAAAAGGAAAGCTGCAATTGACGGGTAAACTAGGTGATGTCATGAAAGAATCTGCGCAGACGGCATTATCTTTTGTTCGAGCGCGAGCAGAATCTCTTGGTATCGATCCGAATTTCCATGAGTCACATGATATTCACATCCACGTTCCAGAAGGCGCTGTTCCTAAAGACGGGCCTTCAGCAGGTATTACCATTGCGACAGCTTTGGTTTCTGCTTTGACAAAGCGTCCGGTTCGACGTGAAGTCGGCATGACGGGTGAAATCACACTTCGTGGTCGCGTCCTGCCAATCGGTGGAATTAAAGAAAAAACCTTGAGTGCACATCGTGCTGGCTTAAAGACCATCATTTTGCCACTCGACAACGAGCGAGACCTGGAAGATATACCAGAGACAATCCGTGAAGAGTTGACTTTTAAATTGGTCTCTCAAGCAGATGAGGCATTGGAAATTGCCTTAGAAGGAGAAAATGAATGAAAGTTAATCATGTAGAATTAGTAATTAGTGCCGTTCGTCCGGATCAGTATCCAGAAGATGGGTTGCCGGAATTTGCTTTAGCCGGACGATCGAATGTCGGAAAATCGTCTTTTATCAACAAAATGATTGGTCGCAAGAGCATGGCACGCATTTCATCTAAACCGGGTAAAACACAAACATTGAACTTTTACAAAATTGAAGAAAAATTGTTTTATGTTGACGTTCCAGGATACGGGTATGCGAAAGTGTCGAAAAGTGAACGCGAGGCATGGGGCAAGATGATTGAACGTTACATCACGAATCGCGAGCCATTGCGCGCAGTTATCCAAATCGTTGACTTGCGCCATCCACCAAGCAGAGACGATATCGCGATGTATGAGTTCATGAAACATTTTGAAATTCCGTGTATCATTATCGCAACCAAGGCAGACAAAATTCCAAAAGGCAAATGGGACAAGCATAAGAAAATTGTCCGCACGACGCTGGATATGGATAAAAATGATCCGCTTATTATCTTTTCATCGGAAACGGGACTGGGTAAAGACCAAGCGTGGTTGGAAATCGAAAGCAGAATGTAAAAAAGTGCAGCCCTTGGGCTGCGCTTTTTTATTATGTAGGTTGATCATTCCTGCTACTTGTCGCCATTCCGCGAAGCTGCTTCACTTCACTTGCTGTGGGAGTCATGCCCAAAGCGGTATAGAAAAATTGGTTTCTATACTTCAACTTATCTAGTAAATCTCAATGCAATCACGGACTTTGTGCGTCAAAGGCTGCTTCATTCAACTTGTAGTTAACAGTCAATTCCGACTAAGAGCGTTATACTTGTAGACACGAAATTCCTTTGCTAGTATTAGTTTATAATAATTATAAAGAAGCAATAGCGTCATGTCTTGTTCACAAATTTAAAGGCATAAATAAGCTGAAAAGTGATATAATGAATGTAGATGAAATAATGAACGTGAAAGGTGTTTTGTACCCATGCACACATTAGTAGTTGGGGTGAATTATCGTTCTGCACCCGTGGAGATACGCGAAAAGCTATCATTTATTGAAGCGGATCTGCCACAGGCGATGCAGGCGTTAAAAGAGCAAAAAAGTATATTGGAGAACGTCATCGTTTCCACTTGCAACCGAACGGAAATATATGCGGTCGTGGACCAGCTTCATACGGGAAAATATTACGTGAAGCAATTCCTCGCCGATTATTTTGGTTTTTCGCAAGAAGCGATTTCTCCTTATTTATTTGTCCATGAACAGGATGAGGCGATTGAACACTTATTCCGCGTTACTGCAGGCATCGATTCGATGGTATTAGGTGAAACGCAAATTCTCGGACAAGTAAAAAGTAGTTTTCTTGCAGGGCAACAGCATGGAACGACAGGCACGCTATTTAACCAATTGTTCAAGCAAGCTGTAACCTTGGCGAAACGAGCGCATTCTGAGACAGCTATTGGTGAAAATGCCGTATCCGTGTCTTACGCAGCAGTTGAACTAGGCAAGAAGATTTTTGGCACGCTTAAAAACAAGCATGTTGTTATTTTAGGCGCCGGTAAAATGGGCGAATTGGCCATTAAAAACTTGCAAGGCAGCGGTGCAAACCGCGTAACTGTTATCAACCGGACATTTGAAAAGGCTGAACTATTGGCGGATAAATTTGGTGGCAATGCAAAACCGTTAAACCAATTGCAATGCGCTTTATTAGAAGCAGACATTTTAATTTCTTCGACGGGATCGGCAGATTTTGTCATTGACCTGGAGCTAATGGAATTTGTAGAGAAACTTCGTAAAGGCAAACCTTTGTTTATGGTAGATATTGCCGTTCCGCGTGATATGGACCCGCGTATCAGTGATTTGCCGAATGTCTTTTTATATGATATTGACGACATGCAAGGAATTGTTGAAGCGAATTTAGCAGAGCGTGAACGCGCAGCTGGTGAAATTATGACGATGATTAATCAGGAATCTCTGCAGTTTAACGACTGGCTAACGACGCTTGGTGTTGTTCCGGTGATTTCTGCCCTTCGTCAAAAAGCGCTTGGCATTCAAGCGGAAACGATGGCGAGCATTGAAAACAAAATGCCTGATTTAACAGATCGTGAAAAGAAAATTCTCAACAAGCATACGAAATCGATTATCAATCAATTATTAAAAGATCCAATTTTGCAGGCTAAGGAAATGGGCGGTGCGCCCAAATCCCGTGAGCAGCTGGAGCTATTCATGCAAATCTTTGGAATTGAAGAAGAAGTTGAAAAAGAAATAGAAAAGCAGTCGAAAGCACCACAACAAAAAACGGATAAAGCCGTTCTTCAAACTCAGCAATCAACAACAGAAACTCCCGGATATTCATTTTAAGCTTTCTAAAAGAGGCGTTTTCGAATCTATATGTTAAAATGTAGAGACGGAACGCCTTTAACTATGGAGATGAAGGGGAATGGGATGGCTGATATAACAATGGCAAGGCTGCATGAAGCTATGGTTATTCTATATGCTGTCAGCCTTGTTTTTTATTTTATAGATTACTTATATAAAGAAAAGAAAGCCAGTCGGATTGCGATGACGCTGCTCGGCATTGTTTGGGCTTTGCAAACCCTATTTCTAGGACTGTACATTTTCGAAACGCAACGCTTTCCAATATTGACCTTGTTTGAAGGCATTTATTTTTATGCCTGGTTATTGGTGACGTTGTCGATTGTTCTCAGGATGTTCTACCGCTTTGATTTTGCGGTGTTTTTCATTAATGTGATTGGCTTTATTTTCATGACAATCCACACGTTTGCACCGGTTCAAATCGAGCGTTCACCGGTAGGAGAAACGCTTGTTTCGGAATTATTATTCATCCATATTAGTTTTGCCATTTTGTCCTATGTTGCTTTTTCGCTGTCGTTTGTTTTTGCGGCACTGCATATGATTTTATACAGAATGTTGAAAAAGAAAAAATGGACAAAGCAATGGGCAAATTTGCCGTCACTTGGCCAAACACAGCAATTTATGACCATTTCTATTTTGGTTGGTATTTCGCTTTTATTCGTGTCACTCGTATTGGGTCTGCAATGGGCGTATATTTCGTTGTCAGAGTTTTCATTGCTCGACATGAAGATTGTAGGATCGTTTATTTTACTAGTAGTGTATAGCTTTATACTCTGGTGGCATCGCAAAGGCTCGTTAAACGGAATGAATTATGCGTTGGCGCATGTCTATGCATTTTTATTGTTGCTCATTAATTTCTTTTTGGGTAGCCGGTTATCTGAATTTCATTTTTGGTATTAAAGAAAGGTAGGATTTAGTTGAGAAAAATTATTGTAGGTTCAAGAAGAAGCAAGTTGGCGTTGACACAAACAAATCAGTTTATTGATAAGTTAAAAGCAGCAGGCGTACCATTTGAATTTGAAATCAAAGAAATTGTCACGAAAGGCGACCGTATCGTTGATGTGATGCTATCAAAAGTAGGCGGCAAAGGCTTATTTGTTAAAGAAATTGAACAAGCTCTTTTTGCTAAAGAAATCGATTTTGCTGTTCACAGCATGAAAGATATGCCTTCTGTATTACCTGAAGGTCTTGCAATTGGGTGTATTCCTGAACGTGAAGACCCGCGTGATGCTTATATTGCGAACGACCATGTAAAATTAATGGAATTGCCAGTTGGCGCAGTTGTTGGAACGAGTAGTTTGCGTCGCAGTTCTCAATTGTTACTAATACGTCCGGACCTTGATATTCAATGGATTCGCGGCAATATTGATACACGTCTTGCGAAATTACATGCGGGCGATTTTGACGCCATTATTTTAGCAGCGGCTGGTTTGAAACGGATGGGCTGGAAAGATGACTTAGTCACTGAATTTATGGAAGTGGACGAATGCCTGCCAGCAATCGGACAAGGCGCATTAGGGATCGAGTGCCGTGAAGACGACAAAGAATTGATGGCTGAATTAGCGAAACTTAACGATGACAATACAGCATTAGCTGTTAACGCAGAACGTAAATTCCTCAAAGACATGGATGGCAGCTGCCAAGTCCCCATTGCGGGATATGCAACAGTGAACGAGGGAGAAATCACCTTTACTGGACTAATTTCTTCACCAGAAGCTGATCAAGTTTTCAAAGAAGTGGCGATTAGTCGCGATCCAATCGAAGCTGGCCGCATCGTAGCTGAGAAAATTAGTGCACAAGGCGGCTATGAGTTAATTCAGCGCGTCAAAGCCGAAAGCAATGTCTAAAAAAGAAAATTTGCTCGAAGGTCAAACTGTGATTTTTACAGGTTCCAGAGAACCTATAGAAGCGCTTGAACATGCACAGTCGTTTGGTGCCCAAACACGTTACTTGCCACTTGTGGAAACGATAAGTCGGCAGTCAAAAAAACCGGATTTTGCAGGCTATGACTGGTTAATTTTTACTAGCCGTACAAGTGCTGAAGTGTTTTGTCAACTGGATGAAACCGTTAGCGCTAAAATTGCAGCAGTAGGCGATCAAACGGCTGCTGTGTTGCAACGGCATGGCCACAGCGTTGATTTTATACCGAAAGTTTTTAGTGCCGATCATTTTATCGAAGAATTCCCACCTGTTTCTGGCGTCGCCAAATGCTTGTTTATTAAAGGTCAAATGGCGAAAAACACCATCGCCTCTATGTCGATGCAAGTGGATGAGTGGGTTGTTTACGATACCATTCTGAATATCGAAAACGCTAAGCTGGTCGTTCAACTAAAAGACGTTATTGTTCTTTTCGCCAGTCCTTCTGCTGTGTCGGCGTACCGACAAGCAGGTGGAGATTGGTCGAATATCCGCACCGCGGCGATTGGCCACGTTACGAAAAAGGCGATACTAAAAAGCGGCGGAACAGTGGATTACACGCCTAAAAAATATACGTATATAGAAGTTATCAATGAAATAGCGAAAGGAAGTTTGTCGAAATGAAAGAATTAAATTTTAACCGTCACCGTCGTTTGCGCGGTTCTGCTAATATCCGTTCAATGGTTCGCGAAACGAGCTTGCATAAAGAGGACTTTATTTATCCGATTTTTGTTGTAGAAGGCGAAAACATTAAAACAGAAATTTCTTCAATGCCAGGCGTTTTCCATTTTTCGTTGGATAAATTAGGTGAAGAATTAGATGAAGTGGTGGACCTTGGAATTCCTTCTGTTATTCTTTTTGGCGTACCGAACGAAAAAGATGCGGTTGGCACACAAGCTTATCACGACCATGGTATCACTCAAGAAGCCATCCGTTTTGCGAAAAATCGTCATCCTGAGTTAGTCGTTATTGCAGATACCTGTCTGTGCCAATATACCGATCATGGCCATTGTGGCGTAATCGAAAATGGTGTGATTTTAAATGACGAATCACTAGATTTACTAGCACGCACTGCGGTTTCTCAAGCAAAAGCTGGAGCTGACATTATTGCACCATCAAATATGATGGACGGTTTTGTTGCTGCAATTCGCTACGGACTTGACCAAGCGGGATTCGAAAACACACCCATTATGTCGTACGGTGTTAAATATTCGTCTGCTTATTACGGACCTTTCCGTGAAGCGGCTCACAGTACACCGCAATTTGAGGATCGTAAAACGTACCAAATGGATCCAGCAAACCGTATGGAAGCGTTACGTGAAGCAACTTCTGATATTCAAGAAGGTGCAGATTTCATGATTGTTAAGCCAGCTTTGTCGTACTTAGACATTATCCGTGAAGTTCGCGATAATTTTGATGTACCGATTGTCGCTTATAACGTATCGGGTGAATACGCGATGGTCAAAGCAGCTGCCGCAAATGGCTGGATTGATGAAAAGAAAATCGTTTTAGAAACTTTATTGAGCATGAAACGCGCGGGAGCAGATATCGTTATGACTTATCACGCGAAAGACGCAGCACGCTGGTTGGAGGGAAAAGAATGACATACGAAAAATCATTAGCCGCATTTACTGAAGCAAAAACTTTAATGCCAGGTGGCGTTAATAGCCCAGTCCGTGCCTTTAAATCGGTCAATATGGATCCGATTTTCATGAAGTCAGGAAGCGGTGCCACAATTACAGATATTGACGGAAATTCGTATATTGACTACGTTTTGTCATACGGCCCATTAATTTTAGGCCATGCTGAACCAGCAGTCGTCAACGCAATTCAAGAAACAGCAGCGCTTGGAACGTCATTCGGTGCGCCAACTGAACTTGAAAATACGATGGCGAAACTAGTTATGGAACGCGTTCCATCGATTGAAATGATTCGTATGGTATCTTCTGGAACAGAAGCAACGATGAGTGCATTGCGTGTAGCACGTGGCTATACCGGCCGCGATAAAATCTTGAAATTCGAAGGCTGCTATCACGGTCACGGCGACAGTCTATTAATCAAAGCAGGTTCAGGTGTCGCAACTTTAGGTTTGCCAGATTCACCAGGTGTACCCGAATCAGTCGCTAAAAATACCATTACCGTGCCATTTAATGACTTAGAAAGCGTTCGTATGGCTTTCCAAGAATACGGCAGTGAACTAGCGGCAGTTATCGTAGAACCGGTTGCTGGAAACATGGGCGTGGTTCCGCCAAACGAAGGCTTCTTAATGGAGCTGCGCAACTTAACGCACGAAAACGGCACGCTTCTTATTTTTGACGAAGTCATGACCGGATTCCGTGTTGGCTATCATTGTGCACAAGGTCATTACGGCGTTACACCCGACATGACGTGTCTCGGTAAAGTAATCGGCGGCGGTTTACCAGTCGGTGCATTCGGTGGTAAGCGTGAAATTATGCAGCAAGTCGCACCAAGTGGTTCTATTTATCAAGCAGGCACACTCTCTGGAAATCCACTCGCAATGCGCGCAGGCTTTGAAACGTTGTCTCGTTTAACAGAAGAAAGCTACAACACTTTTATCGAACGCGGCGACCAGCTTGAAAAAGGATTCCGAGAAGCTGCAACCAAATACAACATCCCGCACACAGTCAACCGTGCAGGCTCGATGATTGGTTTTTTCTTCACAAACGAAAACGTGGTCGACTTTGCAACAGCGAAAACTTCAGATACCGATTTGTTCGCTGACTATTACCGTTTAATGGCGGCAGAAGGTATTTACTTGCCGCCGTCTCAATTTGAAGGCATGTTCCTATCGACTGCCCACACGGAAGAGCATATCGCAAAAACCGTAGAAGCATTCCATGCCGTATTTGCTAAATTGGCACGCTAAAAATAGACAGGGCTATCCTGAAAGGTCATAAAAATGACCCTTTGGGATAGCCCTTTTTTTAGAGTGATTTTGATCTGTTTAAGTAGTCGCTTTTATCTCAATAGTTAGTAGTGAAAAATTAGCAAGATATAGAAAATCGGTATTGCTGTTCCAAAGCTCGCTCCAAGCTATTCATCTCGTCTCACATTGTTACGCTCAAAACGACCGAAGCGATGTATAGAACCTAAGAAAAACGACTATCCCAGTTCAATGCAACCTTACTCAGCGAAGGCGCGTGCACCACCGCCGTCGAGCGTCTCCAGAACCTTACACCCTCTACTCCCACATAAAAATAGGTGCACTTATGCATCCACCACTCCCTAGCTGAGGCGCGTGCACCACCGCGGCCGAGCGTCTCCAGAGCCTTACACCCTCTACTCCCACATAAAAATAGGTGCACTTGTGCATCCAGCAGTCCCTAGCTGAGGCGCGTCGCGGGCTAGGCGAAGCGAAAAGACCGGTGAACTTCCGGGCTTATCGCGAGAGCCATGCCCAAAGCGACCGAAGCGGCATAAGAAAGCGAGGCTACTTTCTCGAGCTTGCACCCCCACATCAATCTTCATTCACTAGGCGAAGTAACGAAACAACACCAACTACCTACCCTACACCACCAAAGCCATGTCCATTGACTAAGCAAGGAGCGAGCACGGGCTAGGCAAAGCAAAAAGACCGGTGAACTTCCGGGCTTATTGCGGGAGCCATGCCCAAAGCGACCGAAGCGACATAAGAAAGCAGAAATAACTACCACCTCAATCAAACCTTACAAAATAAACTTGACGCTAAAACCAAGTATTGAGTACAATAAGAGTAATTAGATATTCATGCGTTGAAGAGGATAGTAAATTGTACGTTACATTTCAGAGAGAAGACCAGTTGGTGAGAGGTTTTCATGAGCGTCCAGTTGAATGTCACCTCCGAGCAGTTGCCGTGAAACGAGTAGCGGGAACCGGACTGAACATCCGTTATGAAACTTGAGAGCCAGGTGTGCAAGTGGACCTGTGTATAAAGGTGGTACCGCGAAAAACTCCTTCGTCCTTTACAGACGACGGGAGTTTTTTGCGTTCTACCAGAAATTAAAGGAGGAATTCCAATGACTGAACAAATGTCCACCAAGTACGATCCACAATCGATTGAAAAAGGGCGTTACGATTGGTGGGTCAACAACAAATTCTTCGAAGCAAAACCTGAAAGCGGCAAAACGCCGTATACCATTGTAATTCCACCACCAAACGTTACCGGCAAGTTGCACTTAGGCCACGCGTGGGATACAACATTACAAGACATCATGACACGTATGAAACGCATGCAAGGCTTTGATGCGTTATGGTTACCAGGAATGGACCATGCCGGTATTGCGACGCAAGCCAAAGTAGAAGGCAAATTAAAAGAAGAAGGACGTTCACGTTATGACTTAGGACGCGAAGCGTTTCTTGAAGAATCATGGAAATGGAAAGATCAATACGCAGGGCACATTCGCGAGCAATGGGCAAAATTAGGGCTAGGTCTTGATTATTCGCGTGAGCGTTTTACATTAGATGACGGCTTATCAAAAGCAGTAAGAGAAGTATTTGTTAAGCTGTATGAGAAAAAACTCATTTACCGCGGCAAATACATCATCAACTGGGACCCAAACACAAAAACAGCGATTTCCGACATTGAAGTTATTTACAAAGACGTACAAGGTGCGTTTTATCATATGCGTTACCCACTTGCAGATGGTAGTGGTCATATTGAAATCGCCACGACACGTCCCGAAACAATGCTTGGCGATACAGCCGTTGCTGTTCACCCGAAAGACGAGCGTTACCAGCACTTGATCGGCAAGAAAGTGATTTTGCCAATTATTGGCCGGGAAATTGAAATTGTAGCGGATGATTACGTAGATAGAGAATTTGGAAGTGGTGCTGTAAAAATTACACCGGCTCACGACCCGAATGACTTTGAAATTGGAAACCGTCATCATTTAGAACGCGTACTAGTTATGCACGAAGACGGTTCGATGAACGAAAACGCTGGCAAGTATGAAGGACTGGATCGTTTTGAATGTCGGAAGCAAATTGTCAAAGATCTGCAAGACCTGGATGTGTTATTTAAAATTGAAGAGCATTTGCATTCAGTAGGCCATTCTGAGCGTAGCGGAGCAGTGGTTGAGCCTTACCTATCAACACAATGGTTTGTCGATATGAAGCCACTTGCTGCTGCTTCAGTTGAGGCACAAAAAAACGATGCGGGTGTTAACTTTGTGCCGGATCGTTTTGAGAAAACCTATTTGCACTGGATGGAAAACATTCGCGATTGGTGTATTTCGCGCCAACTTTGGTGGGGACATCAAATTCCAGCTTGGTATCATAACGAAACAGGCGAAATCTATGTAGGTCACGAAGCACCGGCAGACGCTGAAAACTGGACACAAGACGAAGACGTATTAGACACGTGGTTCTCATCTGCTTTATGGCCGTTCTCGACACTTGGCTGGCCAGAAGAAAACGATGATCTTAGCCGTTACTACCCGACGGACGTATTGGTGACAGGCTACGACATCATTAACTTTTGGGTGTCACGGATGATTTTCCAAGCTTTAGAATTCACGGGTGAAAAACCGTTTAAAGATGTCTTGATTCACGGACTTGTGCGCGATGCTGAAGGGCGTAAAATGTCCAAATCACTCGGCAACGGCGTTGACCCGATGGACGTCATTTCTGAGTACGGAGCCGATTCGCTGCGTTATTTCCTCGCAACAGCTTCGTCTCCAGGACAAGATCTTCGGTACGCAAATGACAAAGTCGAATCCGTTTGGAACTTTGCCAATAAAATCTGGAATGCGTCTCGTTTTGCGTTGATGAACATGGAAGGCATGACGTACGACCAAATCGACTTGTCAGGCAAAAAGTCCGTTGCGGATTCATGGATTCTGACGCGTTTGAACGAAACCATCGAACAAGTAACGGAACTTGCAGAACGCTATGAATTTGGCGAAGTGGGCCGTTCACTTTACAACTTTATATGGGATGATTTCTGTGACTGGTATATCGAAATGTCGAAATTGCCATTATACGGTGAGGACGAAAGAGCGAAGAAAATGACGCGTTCAGTTCTTGCTTACGTACTCGACAACACGATGCGTTTATTGCACCCGTTCATGCCATTTATTACAGAAGAAATTTGGCAGAACTTGCCGCATGAAGGTGAATCGATTACCATTGCGGCGTGGCCGACAGTAGATAACTCATTAACAGACCAAAGTCAGTCTTCAAGCATGAAGCTGTTAATGGATGTGATTCGTTCTGTACGTACGATCCGTGCAGAAGTACAATCGCCAATGAGCAAAAAAGTGCCGTTGACGATTTCGGCAAAAGATGCCAATACGCATGCCGTGCTAGAAGCAAATGCCGCGTATATCGAACGTTTCTGTAACCCGGAAACCTTAACGATCGGCGAAAACATGGTAGCTCCTGAAAAATCGATGTCTGCAGTAGTATCCGGTGCTGAATTGTTTATGCCACTTGAAGGCTTGATCGACATTGATGCAGAACTTGCGCGTCTCGGTAAAGAACGCGAAAAATGGGCAAAAGAAGTCAAGCTCGTGAGCGGCAAATTGTCGAACGAACGCTTTGTGTCTAAAGCGCCAGAAGCAGTTGTCGCCGAAGAACGTGCGAAACAAGCCGATTACCTAGAAAAACACGCAACAGTTGAAAAACGTATCGAAGAATTAAAGAACTTGTAAAACGAAAAAAACCGTTTTCCCAATGGGGAGAGCGGTTTTTTGTAGTTAACAAGCTAATAAATTAGACTTAGGAATGGACATTTCACATATCGTTTTGGTATAGCTCTCGCAAAAAGCGAGCCTTCTCGCTTCGCTTAGCCGCTGAACACGCCGACGCTAAGAAATTCACTAAATCAGAAATGTCGAATTTTTTCGGTGTTTACATAAAAATAAAGCAGACTCCGGCAGAATATCCAGAGGTAAAAAATAGTCCAACTTAACTAGAAATCATTTCGGTCGATCTTCCCGCCCGAACGGTGCATGTTGTTCCAGTGTTCGCAGGTACTCTACTAACAATTCGGCGATGTTTTCTTCGTGTGTTTTATAAAATGACCGGGCCCCAACAGGATCTTCGATTTCATTGAACAGGTGCTGACCGTCTTCTAATAGTAAAAAATCGATTCCGACATAGTCGCTTTTTAAAGCGCGGGCAATACGTAAGACATCCTTTTCTTGAGCGGCAGTGAGGATGTATTTCTCAACAGTACCGCCGAGAGAATAGTTCACTTTAAAAGAGTCTTTAGAGCTGCGTTTGACAGCACCAATGACATTATTGCCGATTACATAAGCACGGACGTCCGCTTGGTGCGGAATGACCGGCTGGAAAATCAGTGGCGAAGAGGTAACGGGCATGTCTTGAACGGCTTGGAGCAGCCAAACTTCGGAACCTCCGTGCCCGTCTGCGGTTTTTGCCACACACGGAAATTCAGTTGCTGTTTGGTAGCTGGGAATAACAGGAACTCCAAGGAATAGAAACAATTGATAACTTTGCCATTTGTCATTGGCAATGCGGTTGACTTCGGCACGGTTTACCAGTCGAACCTGTTGGTCTTCTAGAAATCGTGCAGCTTGAGGGCGCCGCGCGCGAAACACCACGGTTTCACTTTTAACGGTTTCCGCGAGTAGCTGGAGTCCGTTTGAACTCCAATCGTCCCATTGGATCAAACGAACATCAACAAAACGCTGCAGTTCTTCTATAAATTCGTGGTTGCGTTTTGCGTCCGCTGTTTCATAGAGAAGTTTCATGCTAAGTCCTCCACTATATAGGCAATCATGGCGTCTGCGACATTAATGCCTGTGACATTTAAAATATTGCGGATGTGCGCGGCGGCATTGACTTCGCATACTAATGGCTGATCGTTGTCACCAAACAACAAATCGACTCCAGCAAAGGTGGCGCCAACGGCATCAGCAGCTTCCAACGCTAGTTTTTCTTGGACGGCAGTTAGTTGGATTGGCGACGCCACACCGCCATTTGTTATATTCGCGCGGAAATCTGTTTCAGAATGACGATACATCGCTGCCACAATTTGATCTCCTACAATATTAACGCGAATGTCGCGACCGCGGCTCGATGCGATAAATTCCTGGAATACAAAATCGACACCTCGTAGGCTATCGACTTTTTTGTAAAATTGCGCTTCGGTTTCAATTAAATAGACTTTCATGCCAAAAGAGCCGTGACCTTCTTTAATGATCATCGGCAAGTTCAACTGATTGATAATTTTCTCGAAATAACCAGATTCCATTATGGAGAAGTTCGGATAAACTTTTGGGGCAACAATCGTCCGTGGCATGGGCAAATCGTGCGCTGCTAGTTGGACATATTGAGTCGCTTTGTTGTCGCATAAATCAATCACTGCGGGGTCGTTGTAAACGGGCACCCCTCGACTTTTTAAAAAGTAGCCAAGTAAGATATCTTTATCCAATAACACGGCAAAATCGGGTATACTTAAATTGACTGATAAATCCATTACAACCTCATAATTTTTCATAATTTTTACATCTATGCCGGCTCTTTCTGCTGCCTCGGCAACCAGCCTAGCTTGGTCTTCAAACTTATCGGAAACTAAACTTCCGTTATAAATAACCCAACAACTTGTCATATCCATTCCACCTTCGGGCTAATATCCTACTTAAAAAGTGTATCATGTTTACTAAGAAAAGAGGCTCTTTATGATCATCGGACTAGAACAATACAAAACAAAATGGAACATACAGACAGACTCAGCCATTCACCCTGGATTAGAGGCCATCACATCTGCTCTGGAGGAATTAGGCAATCCACACAAAGCAGGCAAGTTTGTTCATCTGGCTGGAACAAATGGCAAAGGATCCACCGCAACGTTTCTGTCGGCGATCTTACAAGCACACGAACACAGTGTCGGTAACTTTTACTCGCCTTGCATTGAAAATCTTCATGATCAAATTCAAATCGATGGAAATCCGGTTAGTTCAGATGAACTTGATCTGGTGATGAAACAGTTAAGTATGGTAACAACACCATTAACGGATTTTGAACTGTTAACAGCAGCCGCATTTATGATTTTTCGAAATCATGCACTTGACTTTACCATTATTGAAGCAGGAATGGGGGGAGGATTGGATAGCACAAATGTGATCCATCCAGAAATTGCGATCATCCCATCCATCTCCATGGACCACACAAACTTTCTTGGTACTACAATAGAAGAAATCGCTTGGCATAAAGCAGGAATTATTAAAAAGTGGAAACCTGTCGTAGTGGGTAAACTGCCACGTGAAGCATTGGAAATCGTTCAAGCCACTGCGAACGATTTGCATGCTGAAGTAATCCAACCACAAGAGTTAGCTACTGTTCAACTAAAACTTAAAGGACCGCATCAGTTAGTAAATGCGAGTTTGGCATTAGAAGCTGCGAGAGAACTGCTTGGCGCTAGGTTTAGCGAACAAAAAGCTCTACAAAGCTTGACATCTGCACATATCGCTTACCGGTTTGAAAAAGTTTTTCCTGAAGTTTTCTTTGACGGTGCCCACAATAAAGCGAGCGCCGAAGCATTGGTTGAGACGATCAAACAACTGTTTCCGAATCGTCCGATTCACATTGTTATGGGAGTACTGAAAGGAAAAGACTATGCGAGTGTGCTGCGTCAATTAGAAACGGTTAGCGATCATTTTACCTTTGTTGACTTTGATGACAGCAGAGCGTTACCCGCAGAAATATTATTTTCAGAAAACTCTAGCAAAAGGAAGACAATTCTAAATTGGTATGATATATTACCTGTACAAGATAATGAGGAAGTGACTATAGTCACTGGTTCGATTTACCTGCTTACTGTTCTGAGAAATTCTACTTCTCCATTTTTTCAATGTTATCAGTCATAGGCATAGGTTAAATAATAGATAGCTGCATAAGGAAGGGAAGGAAGTTATGGCCGGTAACAATAAACGGAAAAAAATTCTTTGGATGCTGTGGGTATTGTTGGTGCCGATAAGTTTAATCATTGCTTATCAGTTGTTCCCACCGACCATAGAGGATCCTTGGAACTTGTTTGCTTATGTGTTGTTTTTTGTATTAATGAGTTTGATGCCGATGAATATTAACGGGGCGTCGACTTTTTTAGTGCAATGGGTGACAGTTGCACTGTTCTTAAAGTATGGAATTTTTATTGAAATACTGGTTTCACAATTGACCATGCTCATAGTTTTGTATCGCAGTCGGACAGATGAGGAGCAGTCGGTGCGAATTCCTTTTAACTCCATGATGTTTTTAGCTGTTTCGCTCATTGCTGGCCTAACATATATCGCAGTAGGGGGTGAGTTTAATTCGCTCAACCTGACAACTGTTATCATCTTCGGACTGATCTTCCAAGTAGCTTCCGTATTGAGCAATCAAATCATTTATTACTTATATGATTATACGACAGGCAATCGCAGCAAGTTCTTTTCGATAGACGCCATATGGGACTTCGCTTTAATGCTGCTGGTTTTTCCGTATGCCATTGCGTTGTATCTATTCGAAGCCTATATTGGTATCGCCGCACTGGTTTTACTAGGAGTACCGTTTTTGACAATGACTGTGGTCATGAAAATGTACAACCATTCAGAGCAAATTAATAGCGACTTAAAAAAAGCGGGCGTAATCGGTCATCAACTTGCTGCGCGTTTAGAGACAGACGAAATACTCGACTTATTTGTCGCACAAGTCGCGAAAATGTTTAAAGTTGAATACACTTATGTCATCGATTACCGTAACGAGTTGCAGCAATTTTTGCGAATTTATGAAAACGATCAATTTGAGTCGCGTAACATTGCCCCAGTCCCCTATAAAAAGGGCGTCGCGGGACAAGCCATCCTGACCGGCGAATCTTCTATCTACAATGAAAAAGCAGATTGGGGAAAATTGGTGACAGGCAATTTTCCAGCAGATACAGAAAGCATCATGGCGACACCTATCGCACGCAACAACAAAATAGAAGGGGTGCTTGTACTGGCATCTAAAAAGAAATACGCCTTCGCCAAGCACCAACTGCAAATTTTAGAAATCCTCAGTACGTATTTTGCCGTGTCACTGGAAAAAGCCGGCTATATGCAAAAAGTTATTGCCAAAAGCGAACGCTGTGGCTTAACCAAATTGTATAATTACCGCTACCTAGATGAAAGCTTAGAAAGCTGCATAAAAGAACTGAAAGAAGGACGACTGGATCAATTGTCCTTAGTCATGATGGACATTGATTACTTCAAGAGCATAAACGATCGGTATGGACACCAAAGCGGCAACGATATCCTCATGCAGCTAGCGGACATATTAAGAGAAGAGATTGGCGACGAAGGAACGATTGCTCGTTACGGCGGCGAAGAATTTGTCGTATTGCTTCAAAATTACAGCAAAGAGCTCGCTATGTTACTTGCTGAAAATTTGCGCAAGCGCATTGAAAATCATGATTTTCTAATCGAAAACGATCTAGGAGCAGATCGTCAGCAACAAATTGTCCACATTACGATGAGCATGGGTGTATCAACTGCACCTGACGACAGTGATGAAGGAATGACGCTCATTCGAAATGCGGACAGGGCGTTGTATATTGGCGCAAAGCAGGCAGGACGGAACAAGGTTGCGGCGTATGTAAAGTAAAAATAAAGAAAAAAGACGGGGATCATCCCCGTCTTTTTTTAGTCTGGATTAAGACTTCTCTCTTTTTTTATTGGGTCAATAATATTTTGCGGCAGAATAACGCTACTTGTGTAATCGATTGTATTTTTGTACGTATCTAATAGTTCTTGGTCGTAAATAATTTGAAGTCTTGAGGCGGCGCTTTCTTGGTTTTCTCTAGTTTCGTAAAAGTGATTGTTAATTGTTTGATATGGTTTCAGAACAGAGGATATATCAGGTACGTCTCTACACCAATACAAAAAGCTTTCATAGCGCCATTCACTTCCAGGTGATTTAAACGAAAATCGACATTCTTCTTTGGTTCCATTTTGAACTGTTTGTTGCCATTCAGATAGATCCTTCTTTGATTTACCCTTCATTGCATTCAAAACAATATTATTAGCAGCAACACCTCCAATGATTTTTGTGTTGGAACCAAAACCATATAACTCCATAGTCCCAGAGGAATAAAAGAAACCATTGACTGTACTAGGAGTATCAAGAAATTCAGACAAATTTGAAAGAATGAAGTTTCCATCTGAGAAGACAATTAGTGATCCTCTTTGAATATCTTTTTCTTTAATACCAGAAATTGTTACATATTGAATAGAGACTTTTCCTTTTACGAACATGGTGAAATTTGCTTGAAGATTAACTTTATTAATAGTGACATCGCCGTTTACATAGATTCTTTTCCCTTCAATTGAAATATTTTCGAAGTTGCTATTGGAAGAGTTTCCAATCGTAAGATCTTCATTAACATATATATTTTTATCAAATTTAACATCAGTACCGTTACCTCTTATTGTTAAGTTTTTTGCGTAATTAGTTGAAGTTTTGGAGCTTAGATCCGATGTAACAGTTGTATTACTCGTTACTTTTGAATAAGAGCTTCTATCAATATTAAATTCATCTACAAAATTAACAGGTTTAATTTTTTCGACTTCGAATTGAACATCAGGCGCATAGTCAGTAGCAAAAATTCTTTCGGTATTTTCTCTGCTAAGTTCACTATAGTTTGAGTTAGTAAAGTCTCCGGTAATGTGTTGTGCATAAGTTCTATTAGGAGTACTTCTAAATTGATACGCTTTTCCACCCAAATTAAGCTTGCTGTTTACTAAATTATTATCACTGTTGAGCGTTTTGAGTGAGCGGGGATATACACTTTGAAGCCAGCCTCCGTCCCCATGGCCGTTATTAGTAGAAAATATATTTCCGGCAATGTTCATATCACCAGTAATTTCAGAGCCGCCGTTAAGAAGAAAATTCCCACCATTATCACCCTTTTTCACAGTAGAAACGGTGTAGTTGAGAACTTTTTGGACATCATCTGCGCCCATGACAATAGTTTCATAAACAACCGATTCTTGGTTGCCTTTATAACCAGTACTTTTGAAAACCAATTCTTTTTTCGTTTTACTACCGCTACCACCAGTTAAGTCATTAATTTTATCAATGCATGTTTTAAATTTTCCATCTCCTGCTTCATCGACTGCTGATATATCTTTCTTTGTTGAGCATAAAAAATTGTTAGTTATATTATTAAAGTGGGCTTCAAACTGAGTATTTGTCATGCCATTTTTATATTGAGTAGGAAAAATCTTTAATTGGGCAGACACTTCTTTTTCTATTCTTACTATTCCTTTGGTAGCTAAATCTTGAGATTGAATTATGTGCTCTCTTGTACTATTTTTTTGTGCTCCGTTGAAAGTCATGGCCATCAAACTAGCACCTAGGATGCTAAACAACACAATTACCACTAAGGTAAGTATCAGGGAGTATCCTTTTTCATTAACTAATGATTTATTCATCCTGAAGCCTCCTTAGAATCATCAATTACATTAATTGTATTTTCAAATTTTATCGAATGCATAGTTTTCCCTTTTATTGTTTGCAGGGTAAAGATAATTGTATAGGTATTCGAATCGTCTTTTTTTCTAATTATAGTAGGAGAAAGGGGACTGCAATCAGTATTCAAGAGCTTAATATTGTCGTTATAGAAATTAATCTCATTCCCTTTCACGAAAACTTTACCATTCTCAAATCCAGTTTTATAGATTTCGATAGTTCCATTACTGGCTTTAATTTTTTTTACCTCGATTAATGATTTGTTAACTCCAGCAGTACATTGATTTTTTAAGCTTATTTGAGACTTCTTCAGTACAAACAAATCTTTTACCATACTTGCCATAATTAAGTCAGCTTCGTCTCTAAGTTGTGATTCAACTTGAATTCTTTGGTAATTTGAATATCCTTGAAAAAGAACGGAGTACGTAAGAGTGGCGATAATACTTACGATTACAAGGGTGGCTAATAGTTCAACTAAGGTCACACCATTATTGTCTTTTATGATTTTAATCATATGGAACATATCCTTCCACTGAACTTTTATGTTTTGATGTTTCAGAATTAACCGTAACCACTACATTCAAGAGGGACAGTTTGTTAAATTCATCTGTAGTTTGCGAAATTTTGATGGTAACTTTATACTTTTTACTATTCATTTCAAAAGAACTTTGTACTTTACCTTTACTAGCATTTTGTATAGTGGGTGGAAAAGGGGTAATAAATTCAGAGGGATTAGCTTTAACCCTCTCCAAATAGGCATCAGCCAAATTAATGACTACCAATTTTTCATTATTGGATACTGCCAACCGATTTGTATTCGCAAAAACTACTGTAAAGCTCGTCAATACAATAGAAAGAATGACTAGGGAAGCAAGTACCTCGACTAGTGTAAACCCTCTATCGTTATTCATATAAAACCTCATTGTATTTTCACCCGCTTATGTAAAAAGTAGTAGTAATAACTTAGAAAGTTCAACCATCTTGTTATGTATATCATTTTAGTTGTAACTTGACCACATAAAAATGTAATAAATTATACGTTAAATAGGAAATAAGTATTGATAACTATTTTTATAATTCACTACTATTTATACCATTTATCTTGTATTATAGCTATATCAGATGAGATACTTTAACCTATCTTATTACTTTAATTTACAAATTAAAAGGAAAGATTATTTTTAACATTGCAGTATCAAGTACTGACTATACAGGGGGAGTTTTAATGATTCGCATTTTACTATTCATAATTTTTGCTGCAAGTACGTTGTCTATTTTGTATTTTTTTACAAAAGGTGATATTAGAAAAAATAGGATGATCTTACTAGGTGGAGGTATATTCGTGGCTGCCATTGGACTTTTTATGCAAAGTACATTTTCACTAATTCTTTCGATAGCTGGCATACTTGGAGTTTCTTTACTAGTTGCATTGAGTTATACGAAATTCCTTGAAAAAGAACAACTAAAAAATCAGCAACTTATTCAAGAGCGCAGGAACAAAAAAAGTAGCACGTCATTGAAACAACCTAAACATGTGGAACCGATTCAGCAATCAGTGCATGAACCGATAGTTGAGAAGCCATTTGGTATGCAGACAATCGCTGTGATTAAGGAGGAACAGAAAGTTGAATAATCAAGTTTTCGGTAAGACGTTTTTAACAATTTTTTTATCGGGGTTGTTGTTTTTTTGCGTTTCCAATGCAGGAGCTACAGTCATAGACAAATGGCTATTTCCAAAAGAGCAATTTGGTGACGATACGTATATAGGCACAACAAATGTTTCAAACATGGAAGTAGCTGGAGCTATGGCGCAATTTTCTGGAACGCTCGAAAATTGGCATCAGTCTTCCGAATTACTAGTAAGATATCAAGATGCTACTGCAAATTATCCGCTAGATGATGCAGAAATTCTGTTAGAAGAAACAGCTCAGCAGGCACAGTCCGGTATGCAAAATAGTTTTTTATACAACCTTCCAGAAAAGACCACTGAGCGCTTTTTAACTGAGAATTTCCCGCGAGTGGCATTTTCTGAAGCAGAAGTACAAAAAATTAACGTAAAATTAGAAGAAGCGCTTGAAGCAGGTCTTGAAAAAACAACCGTAACAATTAGTGATGATTCTCTTGATGTTGAACAAGAGACCGTATCAAAAGTAGCTTTCCCACAAGTATCAATCAATGAAAACACAGTAGCTGTTGTGGCAGCCATCAATGGTATGCAGATTGCTCCTGGTGAAAAATTTTCCTTTTTAACCTTTATCAATGAACTAAAACCTATTGGATTATCAGATTCCGAACTTACTGAAATCGCTTCGGCAATTTATGCGGTAGTACTCAAGACGAATTTCAAAATAGAAGAACGTAGTATTGGAAATCGAATTCCAGAAAAGATTGCTATTGGCGAAGAAGCAACCATTAATCGTTCGCTTGGCATTGACTTGGTTTTTTCTAATCCAAATGCTAGTTCCTTTACATTAAATACAGCATTTGCGGGTGATTCATTAATTGCGTCATTAGAAGGCTTTCCCTTTGTGTATGACTATACTGTTTCAACTTCTAGTAAAGAAACTGTCAATCCTCGATTGATTAAGCAGTACAGTGCTTTTGTTACGACTGGAAAAGCAATAGAAGAAGAAGGGAGCGAAGGTGTTCGTGTTGAAATAGTCAGGTCGATTATGGGTAACGGAGACGAGCTAAAAGTTGAAGCCATCTCTACTGACTTCTATCCACCTATTAATCGTATAGAACTTTATCCATTAACAGCTCCTCCTGCAGAAGCAGTTCCAGAAACAGGATTAGATGGATCTCCAGAAGAAGAACAGGTACCGGGTGAATCAGCAGACGAAAAGAGCGAAGCTGATTCTGAATCAGGAAAAGAGCAAGCGGCTGAAAACGGTAAAACTGAAGCTGATTCTGGTAAGACAGATAGTTCTACAGACAAAGAGACAAATAATTCAACTCCAAATTCAGACAAGAATTCGGAAACCGATAAACCTATATATGATAAGGGTGGAAATTTAGTTAATCCTTAATCGATGTGAGGGAGGAAAAAGCTTGGCAAAAATACGTAAGCGACTGGGGGATATTCTAGTCGACCATGGCTTGTTAACACAGTCAGACTTTGATGAAGCCCTCAACACCAAAAAACCAGAACAAAAAATAGGAGATGCGCTATTACAACGAGGATTGATTACAGAACAACAGCTGATTGAAACTCTTGAAGTGCAATTAGGCATTCCACACGTTTCATTGTTCCGTTATCCTTTCGATAAAAACTTGTTTAATATGGTGCCAAAGGAAATGGCAAAGCGCAATCAGCTAGTGCCGCTAAAAATAGAAGGTGATAAATTATTTATTGCTATGACAAACCCGATGGATTATATTACGATTGATGATCTTCGATTGACAACGGGGTTTCAGATAGCGCCAGTAATCGCCTCAAAAGAAGATGTTACTAAAACAATTTCTAAGTATTATGACGAAGAATCGTTTGATGAGTTTATTGTTGATTTGCCTGAAAAAGAGCAAGGACAACAAGAAGATATGGGAGACTTAGATGCACCGATTGTCCGTTTAGTCAGTCAGATTCTTTCAACGGCTGTATCGCTAAAAGCAAGTGACGTTCACATGGATCCTCAAGAAAACCGAGTATTGATTCGTTACCGAATTGATGGGTCCCTCCGAACGGAACGTATATTGCCAAAAGCGATGCAAGGGATGATCACAGCGCGCATTAAAATCTTGGCGAATCTTGACATTACAGAAAGCCGGATTCCACAAGATGGTCGGATTAAAACAAATGTAGATATGCGACCTATCGACTTGCGGGTTTCTTCATTGCCGACTGTCTACGGAGAAAAAGTTGTCATGCGAATTTTAGATTTAAGTGCAAACTTAACTGATATTTCCAAGCTTGGCTTTAGTGAACTGAATATGGAGCGCTTTATGCGTGAAATTGACAAACCAAATGGTATCATTTTGATTTCTGGTCCTACCGGTTCAGGTAAATCATCGACTCTTTATGCAGCCTTGAACAAGTTAAATAGTGAAGAGGTTAATATTATTACGGTAGAAGACCCGGTTGAGTACCAACTAGAAGGCATTAACCAAATTCAAGTAAATACCAATGTCGGCTTGACTTTTGCGGCTGGACTTCGTTCTATCCTGCGCCAAGATCCCGATATCGTCATGGTAGGGGAAATTCGCGACAAAGAAACAGCTGATATTTCGATACGGGCATCACTTACAGGTCATTTAGTGCTGAGTACGATTCACACGAATGATTCAATTGCTTCGATTACGCGTTTAATGGACATGGGCATAGAACCGTTTCTTGTAACGGCTTCTCTAAATGCGGTAGTTGCACAACGGTTAATCCGTCGTGTCTGTCGAGATTGCCGTGAAATCCATCAAGCGACGGAACGCGAAAAGCATATTTTTGAAAAAAGAGGTTTAACAATTGAAACAATTGCGCGTGGGAGTGGTTGTTCACAATGCAACATGACGGGCTACCGTGGTCGCATGGCGATTCATGAAGTGCTTGTTGTCAACGAAGAAATAAAAGACATTATCAATCGTAACGGAACAGCTGGAGAAATTCGCGAAATTGCACTGCAAAACAAAACGATTTTCTTGATTGACGATGGTCTATCAAAAGTGAAGGAGGGCATGACAACTACAGAAGAAGTTCTGCGCGTTGCCATGATGGATTAAGCCTATGCCTACTACCTATATAGATGAAATATTAACAGCAGCCAGTAAGTTAGATGTGTCAGACATTCACTTAACAGCAGGTATCCCACCGGTCTTTCGGATGAATGGAGAACTTCAGCGATACGGCGAGCAAATCGTAACGCCAGATCAGTCGAGAGAAATCAGTGAAGCGTTGATTCCCAAAAAAGCATGGGACACGTTTGTGTTAAAAGGAGAAATGGATTATGCCTATTCGTTACCTGGTGTTGCAAGATATCGTGTCAATTCGTTTCAGCAGCGAGGCTCTGTATCGCATGCTTTTAGAGCCATTGCTTCAGGAATTCCAACAATTGACCAATTAAAAATGCCAGCCATACTAAAAACACTTGCCGAAACTCATCAAGGTTTGATATTAGTCACTGGACCAACAGGCTCTGGTAAATCGACGACCTTGGCTGCAATGATTCGCCATATTAATGAAACAATGACGAAGCATATTATTACGTTAGAAGATCCAATTGAATACTTACACAGACACGGTACATCAATTATTAACCAACGAGAAATTGGCTTTGACACCAATTCGTTTTCAAATGGCTTGAGAGCGGCTTTGCGCCAAGATCCAGATGTTATTTTAGTTGGAGAAATGCGTGACTTGGAAACGATCACTACCGCCATTACGGCGGCTGAAACAGGACATTTGGTGATGGCAACACTTCATACATCTAGCGCGTCATCTACAATCGAGCGAATTATCGATGTGTTTCCAGCGGGTCAACAAGCGCAAATCCGCACGCAACTGGGTGGTGTATTAAAAGCCGTTGTTTCACAGCGTTTGTTACCAAAAGCAGATGGTAAAGGCCGTATCGCTGCAACAGAAGTCATGATTAATAATACGGCCGTTGCGAACTTAATCCGTACCGAAAAAGTACACCAAATACCAAACGTCATTTTGACCAATCGTGCAGCGGGCATGCACATGATGTCAACGTCGATTCAAGAACTGTTAACGAGTGGGAAAATCACGCGTCAAGTGGCTCACCCCTATTTAAGAGGGGAAGACTAATATGGCACGCTTCAAATACGAAGGACGCGATACCAAGAAAGTAAGAACTGGAATGATTACTGCCGGAAACCGCAGAGAAGCGATTATTAAATTACGTGATGACGGCATCAAAGTAATTGATATTAAAGAAATTGAAACCACGACTCTCCAAAAGGATATTAGTATTGGAAATCCGGTGAAACGTGATCAATTTATTATGTTCTTGCGTCAGTTTTCTACATTGATGCGTGCTGGAGTGACGATTGTGGATACCATTCGTATTTTGTCTCAACAAGTCGAATCAAAAGCATTAGCAAAGACGCTCGCAATGATAGAAGATGAGTTGCGAAAAGGGAATAGCTTATCGGATAGTTTAGCAAAACACCCCAAAATTTTTGAGCCTCTGACGATTAATTTGATCAAAGCAGGTGAAATGTCCGGAAATATCGACGAATCGTTAGACCGTTTGGCGACTCATTACGACAAAGCATACCAGACGAGACAAAAGGTGGTTTCCGCTATGTCTTATCCAGCGGTTGTTGGTATTATTGCTATCGGTGTTGTGATCTTTTTGTTAGCAACAATTGTCCCGATGTTTGTTGAAATGTTTGAAGGATTTGGTGGTGAACTTCCGTTATTAACGCAAGTGGTGATGCAAGCAAGTAACCTGGTTATCCAATATTGGTATGTAATCATTATCGTCGTGCTATTGATCGGTGTTTTGTTTTGGACGATGAAGCGAAGCACAAAAGGCAGAATGCTGCTTGATACGATGTTGCTTCGAATGCCGATATTCGGTAAAATTTTCAAAAAATCGGCGTTGGCACGTTTGACTCGAACGCTGAGTTCAATGTTTTCAAGTTCGGTTCCAATTTTGCAAGCGATGACAATGGTTGAAAAAGTAGTCGGCAATGCGGTGATGTCTAAAGTGTTGATCGCTTCACGTGACTCGCTCGAACGTGGTGGTTCTTTAACAGAACCGATGCGCAATCACTGGGCATTTCCACCACTGATTCCACATATGATTTCAATCGGAGAACAAACGGGTTCGCTGGATCACATGTTATTAAAAGTGGCTGAGTTCTATGAAAGTGAAGTAGATGCAGAAACAGATCGACTGAAAGCGCTAATTGAGCCTTTAATGATTGTATTACTTGCCGCATTAGTTGGTACTATAGTGCTATCTATTATGCTGCCGATGTTTGAAATGTTTAATAATGTAGACAGTATGTAATGTAATATTTACATTTATTTTTAAAATAATTGTAAAATAGCAAGAAAAAGCTATTGCTATAATTGGTTCTATTGTTATAATTGAGACGTACTCAAAGTAGTATATAAAAGTAAAAAAATAGGGGGAAAAGAAAATGAAGAAATATCTACAAAAAAAATTGAATAACGAAAAAGGGATGACTTTAATCGAGCTATTAGCTGTTATCGTTATTATCGCCATTATCGCTGCAATTGCTATTCCGGCGATTGGAGGAATTATTGAAAACAGTCGAGTAGGAGCTTCGAAATCGGATGCTTTGAGTGTTCTTGCTGCTGCGGATTTATATCTACTAGACAATGGCGGCGCAGTTGACGGAGCGGGAACTATAACTGGTAAAGAACTAGTGGATGGTAACTATATTAAAGATGTAGGGACATTTTCAGCTGAATTGGCAGGTGTAGTAATTACTAAGGAGACTACATCTGGTAAAGGTTTAGAGTTGTCTGGATCTTCAAGAGCTGGAGATATAATCATCACTTTTGCTAATGCGACTAAGTCTAAAATTAGTTCAACACCAAATTCAACTAGAACAACACCAACAACGATAACGATTGCCAAATAACTACTGTAACAAACTATTTAGGAGCTGAAAAAATGGCCTTATCGTTTTTAACGAAAAAAGCGCGTGTTGTGACAATGACTATAGAAGAAGATGCCATCCGCTATGTGGAGTTCAAAACCACAGAACCGCTCCATATAAGCCAAGCGGAAGAGATGGCTCTTCCGCCTGGGATTATCAAAGATGGTGAAATTGTCGACGTGAAGGCGCTTGGTTCGTTACTCGATGAGGCTGTCCATCAGTGGGGTCTCTCTAAGAAGTCAGTCCGATTCCTCGCCCCTGACGAATTCGTTATTATCCGCAAAGTTACGTTTCCCCAAGGTGTTAAAGTTGATGAGCTAAAAGGCCATTTCTTTATTGAAATCGGTTCGACGCTGTATCTGCCTTTTGAAGACCCGGTGTTCGATGTTGTACCTTACAACGACAATGCTGAAGTGTTGATCATCGCTTCAAAAGAATCCGTAATCCGTTCCTATGAACAGCTGTTTGACGGAGCGAAGATGAAAGCGGCAGTGGCAGACATTACGCCGCTCGCTTTATATCGCTTGGCGTACGTGCAACACGATTTTGCCGAAGAAGAACATATTATGATGATTGATCTCCAATCGAAAAAAATGACGGTGTCAATTTTTCATGAACATTATCCGCTGTTCATGCGTCCCGTTGAATTCCAGTTGGCTGAAGAAGATTTCTTGGACTCCGCTATATTGATAGAAGAGATAGAAACAGAAGCTGAAAAATTGGGCAATTTTTATCGTTATAGTATGAATGCTGGCGAAGCGGGGATTACGAAAGTCATTTTTAATGGATTGGACAATTGGCCAGAACTTCAAGCTAGACTTGAAAACCGGCTATCCGTGCCTGTTTATCCGATTGTCATGAAACCCATCCCGTCCGAATTAAACGATAGCGTTCCCGAACGGTTTAACCGTGCCATCGGTTTAGCCCTGAAAGAGGTGTAAGCATGTTAGTAGATATTAATTTATTGCCGCAAAAAGAACGGGAACGTCCCGTTGCCCTTTTTGCGGTGCTTGGCATTATATTGGCGGCTGTTTTAATATGGGCGACTTTTTTCTTTATGGCACAGTCACAGAGCAAGCAGCAAGTCGCAACAGATGCAGAATACACATTGGTCACGAGTCAAAGTGAAGCAATTCGTGCACAATTAGAAGCGTCTATTGGGTTAAATGATGAGCAGCAATTGCAAGCAACGGTTGTGTGGGCAGAAGGCTATCAATTTGATACTGTGCCACTGCTTGGTGACCTTGTTTCCCGTTTACCCAAACGTGGATTTTTTGATTCGTTTTCATTTGTTAAACCGAACTTAGGTACGTTAACCATTCAATTCGATACGTCTCGTGAAGCCGCTTATTACTTGACTCAGTTAAAGGCTTCTGAATTTTTAGAGTCAGCTACACTGGATTCTGTAACGAACGAAGAATTGGATTTGATCGAGGAAGAAGAAGGATCTATTGAGGATCCAGAAGCGTTAATAGAAAATCCACGTTATTTAGCTACGTACAGTTTGATTTACATAGATGAACGTTTGCCAGCCGCCGAAGGCACGGTCAATGCTGATGGAACGATAACGGAAGCCCCAACAACAGAAGAGGTTCCTGTTGTAGAAGAACCGCCTGTTACAGACACCCCGCCGGTAGAAGAAACGGTTCCTGAAGAATCTGAGGGGGATGTTCAATGAGCAACTGGACTAAACGACAAAAAGAACTAGCCTTGATCGTGTTAGCGGCAATTTTTTTAGCAGGAAGTGCAGCGTATTCCTATTTTTCTTTGTATATACCAGCGAAAGATGCACGTCTTCAGTCCGAGCAATTATTAACTGCGGAAAAAGAAGTGTTGATGGCTTTAGAAGTGCAGCAAAAAGCAGCACCTCCAACTGAGAAAATTAGTGTAAGGGATTTGCAACAAAAAGTTTCTGTTGAGCCATTAACAGACTTAATCCTTTTGCAAATTGAGCAAGCTGAATTGATCTCGCAGACTTTTGTGACGTCTGTAAACTTTGTGGAGGCACCTTTGACATTACTTCAGCCGGTAGAAGGATTAGAGAACGTGCAAGAAATTGTTACGGCTGTTGAATTTAATGCCAGAGATTATAAAAGTATTGCAACTTTCATCAAAGAAATCGAGCAGATGGAACGAATTATGGTTGTAGGAGCTATTGATTTCACTGCAAATCCAGAATTGACAAAAGCCGATCAAATAAGCGAACCACTAACAGTTTCCGTATCCTTTTCAGCATTTTACCGACCGGATTTGATAGAACTTGCAGATGGATCGTTGAAAGTTGATTCTCCAGCACCAGCCAAAAAAGTAAACCCCTTGCCTCAGAATGACGGCACTAGCTTAGTTGCACCTGAAGAAGAAGCGCTGGAAACAACGCAAGAAGAAACCGGAGTTTCAACCGACGATTCTGAAACCGAAGTAAAGGTAGAAGTAGAAGTGCAAGAAAATGCAGAAGCTGTAAATCGGTAATAAAGATAAAGAAAAATCAGAGAAATCATTGCGATTTCTCTTTTTTTGGTAGGGGTGGTTTGAAGATTTGTGTATAAGTCGAGTTATGAAGTTTTACTTCTAGATATTCCGCAAAGCAACTTCGCTTTCCTGTGGGCTTGCGGGAGTCTACGCTGTTTTGCTCCATATCTCTAATGTGGACTCTTAAATATAAGTTTGTATCTACTCTAAGAAAAATTTATGATCAGCCAAATTCAAGCTGTCTTTTTTGTAGCGTGGAATACGAACTTTTGAATGAAAACCTTAGAAGAAAGAACGTAAGGCGGCGACTCCTGCGGAAAAACGGAGTGGTGAGACCCCACAGGAGCCTGCGACGAGGAGGCTCAGCGCTTCGTCCGCGGAAAGCGTCCGCCTGCAGCGATTTCTTCAACTATATCACTAACTATTCCCCAAAAAACTAAAGCAAAGAGGGTTTCTATGGTACTGACTTATTCGGTTTTTATTGGCTTGTTTGGTCTTGTTTTTGGTTCCTTTTTTAATGTTGTCGGCTTACGTGTGCCGAAAAAACAATCGATTGCTTACCCGCCTTCGCATTGCACCAATTGCGAACGGCGCTTAACGGCAATTGATTTGGTACCGGTGTTTTCTTATCTGTTTTTAAGAGGTCAATGCCGAACGTGTGGTGCTAAGATTCACTGGGTTTATCCGTTAATGGAAGCCGTGACTGCGGTTTTATTCGTGGCATCATTTTTGGTATTTGGCTTTACGCCAGAATTTGTCGTTGCGATCCTGTTTGTGTCGCTATTGGTCATCATCACCGTGTCAGACATCGCGTATATGCTCATTCCGGATAAAGTGCTCTTGCCGTTCGCAGTCGTGTTGCTCGGTTTTCGTTTGTTTGTTCCGTTAGATCCGTGGTGGGATAGTTTACTTGGAGCCGTTGTTGGATTTGGCTTACTGTTTTTGATTGCGGTTGTTTCGAAAGGCGGCATGGGTGGTGGCGACATCAAATTGTTTTTTGTCATCGGCTTGGTGCTCGGGACAGTGGGAACGCTCATGACCTTGTTTTTCGCTTCGTTTATCGGAGCGATTGTCGGTATTATTCAATTGCGCGTCACGAAAAAAGGACGCAAGACACCGATTCCATTTGGCCCGTCGATCGCGTTAGCGGCTGTCATCGTTTGTTTTTGGGGAGACGGGTTGCTTGCATGGTATATGAATTTTCTAGGGTGAAGCTGAGGCTTCATCCTTTTCTATTTTGAAACGTAACAGGCAGTTCTCCTTTACCGACCGCTTGGCTCCTGCAACAAGCGAGATAAGCGAACGAACGTCCGGTTTTGCTTAACGACTGGACACACCGGTGCTTGGGAATTTCTGTTTCTCGTAAATCTCAATTTTCAACCGCTACAGACAGCGCTTTTTGCAAATCTAATCGGTCAAATCTTATTTTTCAACCGCTTAATACGGCCAAAATTCATTTTTCTTCATTTGTTTTGGAGATTCGTTAGGTGGTATGATTCTTGAAAAAGGAGCGATTCTCATCATGAAGTTTAAAACTGATTTCCTAGTTGTTCTTGCATCACAATCACCGCGTCGTCAGGAGCTTTTAAGGATGCTTGGTGTTGATTTTGAGGTTATCCCAAGCACCAAAGATGAACCGGATCCGCAGCAGTTTCAAACGGCACTTGGTTATGTTTTAGCATGCGCTGCGCAAAAAGCACAGGAAGTTGCGGCCAGACGCACGGACGCCATCGTGATCGGTTCGGATACCATTGTCGTTTTAGGTGATGAGGTTTTATTGAAACCCAAAAATAAAGAACAAGCTACAGGCTACTTGCAGAAATTATCGGGTCGCACACATCAAGTGATTACGGCCGTTACGGTTGTGCAAGATACCAGTGAGCACACATTTTACGAAACAGTTAAAGTGACGTTTTTTGATTTGCCAGAGGCATGGATTGACGCCTATACCGATACGGAAGATCCGTATGACAAAGCAGGTGCATATGGCATACAAACGCTTTCTGGCTTGTTCGTTAAAGAAATTCAAGGGGACTACAACGCAGTCGTCGGTTTGCCCATTGCTGCATTAACACAGAAACTTGTCAGTGCCGGATTTATCTACTTAGAAGGGAGCAGTGTCAGATGCTAAACGAAACATCGTTAATGATCCGCGACGTCCATGTTTCTGACCGTCCGCGTGAACGACTCATCAATCAAGGTGCAGCGGCTTTGTCGAATCAAGAACTGATTGCGATTTTGCTGCGCACAGGCAGCAAACAAGAATCGGTATTGCATTTGGCTAATCGGATTCTCACTCATTTTGAACAAATTCAAGAATTGAAAAATGCCACCATCGAAGAGATGGTGGCAATCAACGGCATCGGCCAAGCAAAAGCCGTTCAACTGCTTGCCGCGGTAGAACTGGGCCGCCGTTTGTCTTCGAAACAAACGGATACAAAATTCACCATTCGTTCTCCAAAAGATGCGGCTTCTTATTTGATGGCCGATATGACTTCCCTCAAGCAAGAACATTTTGTCGTCTTATTCCTCAATATTAAAAACCAAGTGATGCATCGCCAAACTATATTTGTTGGGAGCCTAAACGCCTCTATTGTTCATCCTCGTGAAATTTTTCGTGAAGCGGTGCGCCGTTCTTCAGCTTCTATTGTCTGTGCACATAACCATCCTTCAGGAAATCCAGCGCCTTCTCCAGAAGATATCAATGTGACGAAACGACTCGTCGAAGCCGGTAGCATCATCGGCATTGAACTTCTTGATCACGTCATTATCGGTGACCACCAATTCATTTCGTTGAAAGAAAAGGGGTTCATGTAGCACTGTTTATTTTTTTTCTTTTCGTCTATAATGAGTGGTATTGTGTCAACACAATTGCCGAAATACGGCTTGTAATGGAAGGGAAGAAAAAACGTGTTTGGATTTGGTTTAAAAGATGTTGGAATTGATTTAGGTACTGCAAATACATTGGTCTATATTAAAGGCAAAGGAATCGTTCTTCGCGAACCTTCTGTAGTCATTAAAAATAAAAAAAATGGCGAAATCGTGGCAGTCGGCAACCAAGCTAAAAACATGATGGGCCGTACCGCAAACTCAATTGTCGCGATTCGTCCAATGCGTGACGGAGTGATCGCCGATTACGATACCACGTTGACGATGATCAAGCATTGTTTAGCTGAAGCGTTTAAAGCAGCAGGCGGTAAATGGAAAAGCGGTGTGGTACTGATTTGTGTGCCCTACGGCATTACGTCAGTGGAACAGCGCGCTGTGTTAAATGCTGCTCACGGAGCGGGAGCGCGTGAAGCGTTCACGATTGAAGAACCTTTTGCAGCAGCGATTGGCGCAGATTTGCCAGTTTGGGAACCTGTTGGCAGTATGGTCGTCGATATTGGAGGTGGAACGACTGAAGTGGCGGTTATTTCTTTAGGCGGCATTGTTTCGAGCGAATCGATTCGTGTAGCAGGAGATGCCTTAGATATGGAAATTACGCAGTATATCCGAAAAACCTATAATGTGTTGATAGGTGAAAGAACAGCGGAAGCACTTAAAGTTGGTATCGGTTCTGCGCGCATGATGGAAACCGATGACAAGGATGCTTCGATGGAAATTCGTGGACGTGACTTGTTGACCGGTTTTCCAAAAACTTTGCAAGTGACTTCCGAAGAAATTGCCGGAGCCTTGAGTGAACCAGTAGCCGCTATTGTCGCAGGTATTAAAGCGACTTTAGAAAAAACACCGCCTGAGTTGAGCGCAGATGTGTTAGAAAATGGTATTGTGTTAACAGGCGGAGGCGCACTTTTGAAAAATCTCGACCGTGTTATTTCGGCTGAGACGCTGATGCCCGTATCGATTGCCGAATATCCACTGGATTGTGTCGCGCTCGGTACAGGCAAGGCGTTGGAAAATATCGAGAAATTCCGACGTCAGTTATCAATTAAATAAGGAGGATGGCAATATGCCACAGCTTTTTACGAACAAGCGGCTCATATTGCTGCTGTTGGGTGTCATCCTGCTCGTTGCCCTGATTTCTTTTTCGCTCCGTGATCGTGACAATGTGTCGCTTCCGGAACAACTTATAAAAGATGCTGTTGGAGCGGGGCAGTCGGTGTTTTCACGTCCTGCTCATTTTGTCACTGGAATTTTTGAAAATGTGGATTCTTTATTAAATACATTTGAAGAAAACCAGCATCTAAAAACGCGTTTAGAAGAATTTGCAGGAGTGCAGGCTGAAGTTAAGGACTTGCGTTCTGAAAACGAAGAATTGAAAAAAATTACCGGCAAAGAACAATCGCTGCGTGATTACAATCCAATTCAGGCTACGGTTATCGCGCGAAATCCCGATCAATGGGAAGAAAAAATTATTCTTAACCAAGGTTCAAATCAAGGCGTCGGAGTAAATATGGCCGTTATGACGGCGAGCGGTTTGATTGGGAAAGTCACATTGACCACACCGACGACGTCAACTGTCGAGTTGATTTCTACGATCAATCCAAATTACCGTGTTTCTGCAATGGTCGTTGGTGGTGCAAAAGACGTTTTTGGCTTAATTGAAGGATACGACGCAGAACGTCGTGAACTTCTGTTAAAGCGGATTGACGCCAATATTGAATTGAAAAAAGGCGATCAAGTGATATCGAGTGGACTTGGTGGTATTTTTCCAAAAGGTATTTTAATCGGCACCATCACAGAAGTGACGATTGATGAGTTTGGGTTGACAAAGCTTGCTTATGTTAAGCCCGCTGCGGATTTTTCTCTTTTAAACCATGTAATTATCGCAGACCGATTGATGCCGGAAGTGGACGGTGAAGACAATGGCGTGACAGGAGACGATGAATCATGATCCGTTTTCTTATCCCGTTGATCTGCCTCGTCCTGTTTTTCATGGAACCGGTTTTCGGTCTTTTTTCGCCGCTCAATATTGACGGTGAATTGAATTACATCGTGCCACGTTTTTTAATTATGTTCTTGATTTTCTTGACGCTTTATTATGATTTAAAGCATGCGATGTTTTACGGATTATTTTTCGGGCTCTTGTATGATGTCTTTTACATTGATATTATTGGGTTATATTCTTTTTTGTATCCAGCTATTTGTCTGGTTGCGGCGTTCGCATTCAAAAGAATCCCCCGGAATTTATTGACGGCAACCTTGCTGACACTTGTTTTATTGGCATTGTTCGAATTTTTGCTTTACCAATTCTTCCTGCTTATTTCATTAACAGGAATGCCGCTTGGTACATTTATCACGACGCGGTTATGGCCAACGATGATCGCCAACTCCATTTTCTTGGTGATGCTCGGCTGGGTTTTCAAGTCGGTAATGGTCACGCAATTATCTGAGCGTGACAATAAGATAGGGTTATATTAATGAAAGCGCAGGTGACATTTTTTTGAAAAATCTCGTTACGATTAAAGGGAAAAATAAAGGACTTGTGCTGTATCTTGACGATCAATGTGCGTATGCGGATTTATTGGTTGAAGTAGCAGCGAAAGTATCGGATCCTGCGCTTGACAGCGATACCGAAGTCACGGTGCATTTGAACAAACGCTATTGCACAGACAGCCAGATTCAAGAACTAAGCAAAGTGGTGTCAACAAATCCTCATTTAAAGGTAATCGCAACGACAAGTGATATCTTGACAGTTCAAGAAAGTGAACAAAAAATTCTTGAAAGTCAGTCGGAAACCTATGTCGGCATTGTTCGGTCGGGTCAAGTGATTAAAGCTGAAGGCGATTTGGTCGTTATTGGAGATGTTAACCCCAATGGTCGGGTAGAAGCAGGCGGCAGTGTCTATGTACTGGGCCGACTAAAAGGCGCGGCGCATGCAGGGACAAAGGGCAATCGTGACGCAGTTATTGCGGCATCGTGGTTAGAAGCAACGCAATTGAAAATTCACGACGAATTGGAAACGATGACAGACGAATTGTCTAGTCTTTCGGAACAACCGGAAATGGAATGCGCTTATTTACATACAAATGGCACAATCATCATTGACCGTTTGCAGGAATTGCGGTTTATTCGTCCGCAAATTTCAACGTTTAAAGGAGGAAGCTAGTGTGGGAGAAGCTATCGTAATAACATCAGGCAAGGGAGGCGTCGGTAAAACGACGACAACCGCCAACCTCGGCACTGCATTGGCTCTTCAAGGAAAAAGGGTATGCCTAATCGACACCGATATTGGATTACGTAATCTAGACGTTATTCTCGGTTTAGAAAATCGCATTATCTACGATTTGATCGATGTCTTAGAAGGCCGTTGCAAAGTGCATCAAGCCCTTGTTAAAGACAAACGGTTTGAAGATATGTTGTATTTATTGCCAGCTGCACAAACGGCTGATAAAAATGACGTCAACCCTGAACAAATGAAAGAATTGGTAACGGAACTGAAAAAAGATTACGATTTTGTTATCATCGATTGCCCGGCTGGTATTGAGCAAGGCTATAAAAATGCCGTAGCTGGAGCAGATCACGCAATTGTCGTGACAACTCCTGAAATTTCAGCTGTTCGTGATGCTGATCGCATCATTGGGTTACTGGAACTTGAAGAAAACATCGACGCACCGCGTTTGATCATCAACCGCATTCGTCCACATTTGATGAAAGCGGGAGAAGCGCTAGATGTCAATGAAATTACAACGCATTTATCGATTGACCTTTTGGGGATTATCGCAGATGACGAGCGCGTTATTTCGAGCTCAAACAAAGGCGAACCGATCGTGATGGATCCGTCAAACACCGCAGCACTTGGCTACCGCAACATTGCGCGCCGCTTACTCGGAGAATCAGTGCCATTAATGAGCATGGAAAAAGCGCCACCAAGCTTGTTCACAAAAATCAAAGCCGTTTTCACAAAATAACATATTCTGAGCCTTCGCTATTGGAGCGAAGGCTTTTTTTAAAACTTTTGGGAGGTGTCGAATGAACGAATTTTTACTGATGCAAATGGTCGCGGCAGAACGTTTGTGTGTAGCGCATGAATCAAAGCAAGTCGTGTTGTCTGAACTGAAAAATTCTTTAGCAGGTGCAAGTGGTGAACAGCGTACGGCAAGTTTATTGAAAAGAGAGTTGGATTTACCAGGAGCAGTATTTCTGAGTGATGTGCATATGCCGTATAAAGAAGGAAATGCGCAAATTGACTTATTGCTCGTACACGCGGATTTTGTTTGTGTGCTGGAAGTAAAGAACATGATCGGCGAATTTTATTTTGACTCAGTGAATTTTCAGTTTCACCGAATGATTGATGGACGCAGAGAAGGAATGCGTAATCCAGAAGCACAATTGCACCGAGCGGTAAAGGCAACTTCTGGATTTCTCGGCGTTCCCGTACACGGCGTCATCGTTTTGGCGAGTCGCTCAGGAAAAGTAGTGGAGGCGCCAAAACAGTATCCGGTCGTATCGCTCGATTATTTGCCGTTTCATTTAGAACAACTAGCGCACGGAGCGAAACTTTTTAATGTCGCGACAATAACAGCAAGGCTGCAGGGATTGCCCGTGCGCAATGCCAATCGCCACTGGCTCGAGCGCCAGAAAATCACGCTCGATTCACTGCGTCTTGGTGTGACTTGTCCAACATGCCGCAACTGTCCACTCTTCTGGCAAGAACGTAAATGGCATTGCGACGGATGTGATTTTACTTCGCGCGATGCACACGAAGTCACGCTGCAAGAATACGCAGTGCTGTTTGGCAATAAACTCGACACGCGGGTTGCGTACCAGTTGCTTGGTGTCAAAGACAAATACGTGTTGTACCGGCTACTCGAAAAATCAGCACCCAAGAGTAATGTACGAGGCAAGCGACAGATTATTGAAAATCGTGATTTACTAAGAGCTTATTTTGGTCGCATTTATAAGTGACCGCACCTCAAACGCGAAAGACCGCACCTCGCGCCGGGGTAACCGCATCTCAAACGCGAAAGACCGCACCTCGCGCCGGGGTAACCGCACCTCAAACGCGAAAGACCGCACCTCGCGCCGAGATAACCGCACCTCACACAAATAAAAACTCCGAGCCGCACAAGCAGTTTCATAAAAACTAACATTGTCTATTGACTCGACTAGTTGCCGCATGGTATTATTCTAATGTTATGTTTGTAGCGCACCGTGCTGCAACCGCTCGAATCAGGTTACATTAAGAAGTTGCTTCGGCAAGTCACCTGAATAGGCGAGTCTTAATCTTAGAGGAGGTGCAAGGATATGTACGCAATTATTGAAACTGGTGGAAAACAAATCAAAGTTGAAGCGGGCCAAGAAATCTACGTTGAGAAATTAACTGGAGAAGCTGGTGACGTGATCACTTTTGATAAAGTTCTATTTGTAGGTGGAGATGATACTAAAGTGGGTGTTCCTTTTGTTGAAGGAGCTACTGTTACGGCTAAAGTTGTTAAAAACGGCCGCGCTAAAAAGATCACAGTTTTCACTTATAAAGCGAAAAAGAACTACCATAGAAAAAAAGGTCATCGTCAGCCATACACGAAATTGACTATCGATGCGATTAACCTGTAAGAATGATACTTGTAACTGTAAAGGAAACGTCAAAACGCATTTCGTCTTTTGAAATGTCAGGTCATGCGGATTATGCTGAACATGGGCAAGACCTCGTATGTGCTGGAGCGTCTGCTGTCTCTTTTGGAGCGGTGAACGCCATCATGGAGCTGACGGGAATCGAACCAGAAATTCAGCAGGCAAACAGCGGCTTTTTAAAAGTCAGTTTTCCGAACAACCTGAATGACAAGACGGACGAGCAGGTTCAACTGCTGGTACGCGCAATGATTGTTTCGTTAAAAACGATTGAACAAGACTATGAAGAATATATTAAAATAACCTTCACAGCTTAGGAGGTGGGACAGAATGTTAAGATTAGATCTTCAGTTTTTTGCATCCAAAAAAGGTGTAGGTTCAACGAGAAACGGACGTGACTCTGAATCTAAACGCCTTGGCGCAAAACGTGCAGACGGCCAAGAAGTTACTGGTGGTTCAATTTTATACCGTCAACGCGGTACTAGAATTTATCCGGGCGAGAACGTTGGACGCGGCGGAGACGATACACTTTTTGCTAAAATCGACGGAATCGTACGTTTTGAACGTTACGGACGCGATAAGAAAAAAGTTAGCGTATATCCAGTTGCACAAGAAGCTTAATACAAAACGAAAAGGGCTGCTTTCGCAGTCCTTTTTCTTTTGAAAATAATAGGCACCGTCTGCGAGACGAACAGAATACATTATTTTAGGAATTTGCTGCGAATTGTTGGTATACTGAAATAAGAAGCTGAATCGGGACGTGACGTATGGGAAAACCAATGACAGTGGCACAATCGCTTCGGCATGCGCGCCATGATTTTTTAAACGACCTTCAATTAATCAAAATGAATTTGGATCTTGGCCGTCTACAAGAGGCGCAAGCGATAATTCGTTCGCATGCCGAAGCGTCTATGCATGCCAGTCGGCTGGCCGACATCGGTCTGCCGCTGACAGAAGAATGGCTGTTGACGGCAAATTGGCGCTTTCTGGAATTTGATTTTCAGGTAATGTGTTTGGCGGTTCAGGCACCTGCACAAAAAGACGCCGAATTGCGGCGTTTTCTGGAAGATTTCGTTCAATCAGCAAAACTACACCTGACTCCATATGAGGTGTACAGTAGCGAAATTTTATTGACATCCAGTAGCTCGTTTTTTGAAATAAGCATTACAGGTCCAGGGAGTTGGCTAGATTTAAAACTAATGGAATCAGCTGGATTCACAGTAACAAAAGAGTGCAGCGAAGACAGCGTTATGATTGTTGTTCGCGCACAGATGGAGGGATAATATGTTTGTCGATCACGTAAAAGTTTATGTTAGAGGTGGCGACGGCGGAGATGGCATGGTTGCATTCCGTCGCGAAAAATATGTACCAAATGGCGGACCTGCCGGTGGAGATGGTGGTAAAGGCGGAAATATCGTTTTTATCGTTGAAGAGGGACTTCGTACGCTAATGGATTTCCGTTACAAACGGATTTTTAAAGCGGAACGTGGAACACACGGCATGAGCAAAAACCAGCACGGTGCTAAAGCAGAAGACACGTTTATTAAAGTTCCACCAGGCACAGTAGTAAAAGACGTCGATTCGGGCGAAACCATTGCGGATTTAGTCGAACATGGCCAAACGGCTGTTATCGCTAAAGGCGGACGCGGCGGACGTGGGAACTCACGTTTTGCGACGCCTGCAAACCCTGCACCAGAATTGTCTGAAAAAGGCGAACCGGGTTATGAGCGTAACGTTATTTTGGAATTGAAAGTATTGGCAGATGCTGGACTTGTAGGATTCCCGAGTGTCGGGAAATCGACTCTTTTGTCCGTTGTTTCGGCAGCAAAGCCGAAAATTGCTGAATACCATTTTACAACAATTGTTCCAAACTTGGGCATGGTTGAAACAGAAGATCAACGCAGCTTTGTTATGGCCGATCTTCCTGGATTAATTGAAGGCGCTCACCAAGGAGTTGGTCTTGGTCATCAATTCTTGCGTCATATCGAACGTACGCGTGTGATTATTCACGTGATTGACATGTCCGGTCTTGAAGGTCGCGACGCTTACGATGATTATGTAACGATTAACGAAGAATTAAAACAATACAACATGCGTTTGACGGAACGTCCGCAATTGATTGTTGCCAACAAAATGGATATGCCCGATTCTGAAGAGAACTTAGCGAAATTCCGTGAGAAATTACCGGAAGATGCACGCATTTTCCCAATCTCTGCATTGTCACGCAAAGGGTTGAATAACTTATTGTTCGCTATTGCTGACGTTATTGAAGTAACGCCGGAGTTCCCATTGATCGACGAAGAAGAAGCCGATTCAGAAAGCACTGTTCTTTACAAACACGAAACCGATGCAGATGGCTTTGACATTACGCGTGGTCCTGACGGTGCGTTCATCTTGACTGGCTATGCCATTGAACGGATGTTCAAGATGACGGACTTTTCTCGTGAAGATTCAATTCGCCGTTTTTCTCGCCAAATGCGCGGTATGGGAATTGATGACGCTCTTCGTGAACGTGGAGCAGAAAATGGCGACACGGTTCGCTTGCTTGAATTCGAATTTGAATTTATGGATTGATGCGGAGGTAGCTTGAATGAAGGATATTTCGGAGCAACGGTATTATTTAGTGCGTGAAGATGTTTTGACAGAAGCGATGCAAAAAACGCTCGAAGTGAAAAAAATGCTGCAAAACGATCGCATTTCCATTATGGACGCAGTCAACAAAACAGGTCTTTCACGCTCTGCGTTTTATAAATATCGGGACGCTGTTTTTCCGTTCCATTCGATTGTCAAAGAACGGATCTTGACGGTTTTCTTACAATTAGAAGACCGCTCAGGAACCCTCGCGACACTTTTGCAGGCAGTTGCTGAAAATGGCTGTAATATTTTGACCATCCACCAAACGATTCCAATTCAAGGACGGGCAAACGTCACTTTGTCTCTGGACGTAACAGCAATGGATGGGGATTTGGACGTATTTTTGCACCAGCTAAAAAAACTCGATTTTGTCGAGTCGGCTGATGTGGTATCAAGTGGAGCATCTTAATGGAGGAATGTTTAAATGACTGGACACGCTGTAAGTAAACGAATTTCATATTTAGGGCCGGAAGCGTCATTTACACACCTTGCGGCAACAAAAGTTTTCCCCGGAGAGACACTGGTACCTTTTACAACCATTCCTGAATGCATAGAAGCAGTGGCAGAAGGCAGCGTAGATTACGCTGTCGTGCCGCTGGAAAATGCGTTAGAAGGATCGGTTCCACTGACTGTGGATTATTTATTCCACGAAGCGCAATTGTATGTGACGGCTGAAGTATTATCTTCAATCGAACAACATTTGTTGGTGCACCCTGAAAACCGCAACGCGGAATCGTTTGAAGCGATTTATTCGCATCCACACGCTTTGGCGCAATGCCACAAATACCTTTTTTATACATACAAAAATACGCCGTTAGAACAATACAGTTCAACAGCGGCTGCAGCTAAAATGGTTTCGGAATTACCGGAACGCAACATCGCAGCGATTGGCAATGAATTCTCTGCGCATAAATACGGGTTGGATATTTTGCAACGGGATATTCACGATTTCCATTTTAACCATACCCGCTTTTTCGTGTTGTCAAAGTCTGATCACAAACTGACAGACCCGGCGCATGACGATCAAATCAAAACAACGTTAATGATTACGCCACCAGATGATGACCGTTCAGGCGTTTTGCACCAAATTTTGTCTGTTTTTGCGTGGCGCCGCCTAAACTTGAGTAAAATCGAGTCACGTCCATTGAAAACAGGGCTAGGTGATTATTTCTTTATTGCGGACGTCTTAGCAGAAGAAAAAGATGCGATGATGCGTGGGGCCTTTGAAGAGCTTGCCGCTCTTGGGTGCACCGTCAAAACACTCGGATCGTACTACACGTACAAATGATCAACGACAAGCCCTGTAGCGGAAAATGCTGCAGGGCTTTTTTATGGCAAAACCCGTCTACCTTGTTCAGGTGGACGGGTTGTCACTAAAATTTATTCGCTTTCCTCTAGCAAAAATCCATTGTCTCGCATATCACTGATGGCTTTTTCAAGTGTCACGTGATTTGCTGCTGTAATGGTATGAAGATGTGTGCCGTCTGTTAGCTCCAGCAAATAACTAGCACCGGTGTCATGGACGCGTTGCATAAAGGCCTCGACTTGTTCGACTGTTGCTACGTGAATACCAGCGGTTAGTTCACCGTATACCGGATGCTCAATCGACACATCTTTTACGGTAACGCCTGCTCGGACCAAAAGTTTTAACTCGCGTTCGGTGTCTTCACCTTGGTGGCGGCAAGCGATGCGCCGGGTAGCTAGTTCAGTCACGCGCTCAGCTAGGAACAAATAGCCTTGGCTAGTGGCGATAATTGGCTCGCCTTTTGCTTTGAGCAAGGTCATGTCACCAACGATCACTTGTCGTGACACATTTGCCAATGCAGCCAAATCACTGCCTGTCATGGGTTCGTTTGACGATTTTATTTTTTCCAACAGAAACTGGCGCCGTTGTTCACCGAATAG
Organism: Planococcus sp. S3-L1; assembly: GCF_030063085.1. Taxonomy (NCBI): domain Bacteria; kingdom Bacillati; phylum Bacillota; class Bacilli; order Caryophanales; family Caryophanaceae; genus Planococcus; species Planococcus sp. S3-L1. The sequence goes on from NZ_JASISN010000003.1 coordinate 183,650, forward strand.
TTTTTTCATAAAGATCCCTCGCTTATCAACTTGTTAAGAACATCTTAACATGTGCTGAACAACAGTGGGTTTATTTCGTTTAAGTGTGCGAATATGCTATAATTAGTGAGTTGAATTGGAGGAGAGACTGTCCATGTACGATTACATAAAAGGCAAAGTTACACGCGTAACGCCTGAATATTTAGTGATAGAACAGCAAGGAATCGGCTGGCAGATTTTCGCACCCAATCCGTATTCGTTTGGCACAGAAGATTTGCAAGTGTTCTTGCATCACCACGTGCGTGAAGACGCGCAGTTGTTATTTGGCTTTCCGACATTTGAGCAACGTGAATTGTTTCGTAAGCTAATTTCGGTATCGGGTATTGGTCCAAAAGGTGCGCTCGCTATTTTGGCCAGTGGACAACCGCAACACGTCATCGAAGCGATCGAACGCGAAGATGAATCGTATTTAGTAAAATTCCCTGGAGTCGGCAAAAAAACAGCTCGTCAAATGATTTTGGATTTGAAAGGCAAGTTGACTGAGTTTTTCGGTGATCCATTCGATTCAGAAGAAACTACCACGCTCTTATCAAACGACCTAGTTGAGCTTGAAGAAGCGATGCTAGCACTTGGAGCTCTCGGGTATTCAGAACGTGAAATCAATAAAGTGAAACCACAATTGCGCGATTTGGATTTAGATACCGAAGGCTTTATGAAAAAAGCACTGCAGCTACTGCTTAAACAAAACTGATGAAAGGAGGCGGACGGCATGGAAGACCGCATTATAGACAGTGAAGTAACAGAGTTTGATGACCGCTTTGAGCAATCGCTGCGTCCCCAATACTTGTCTCAGTATATTGGGCAGCATAAAGTAAAACACAATTTGCAGATTTTCATTGAAGCTGCGAAAATGCGTCAAGAAAGTTTGGACCATGTCTTGTTATACGGGCCTCCTGGACTTGGCAAAACGACATTGGCTGCTGTTATCGCCAATGAAATGGAAGTAAATGTGAAAATGACGAGTGGGCCCGCAATCGAACGTCCCGGCGATTTAGCAGCGATTGTATCGTCACTCGAGCCCGGAGACGTCTTGTTTATTGACGAAATCCACCGGTTAAACCGAGCAATTGAAGAAGTGTTGTACCCGGCGATGGAAGACTTTTGTATCGATATTGTCGTTGGTAAAGGACCTACTGCGAGATCGGTGCGTTTAGATTTACCACCCTTTACGTTAATCGGTGCGACGACACGTGCTGGTGCTTTATCAGCTCCACTTCGTGACCGTTTCGGAGTATTGTCTCGTCTTGAGTATTACGACACAGAAGCATTGACTGAAATTGTTGTCCGTAGTTCGAAACTGTTTGAAGCCGATATCGATCCGAATGCGGCTGTTGAGATTGCGCGTCGATCTCGTGGGACACCGCGTATTGCCAACCGCTTACTTAAGCGCGTACGAGATTATGCACAAGTTCGCGGAACGGGTTCGATTACGATGGACATGGCGGAACAAGCACTTGAAATGCTGCAAGTGGACCCACTCGGACTCGATCACATTGATCATAAATTATTGACAGGCATGATTGAACGCTTTCGCGGCGGTCCGGTTGGACTGGATACCATCGCTGCAAGTATCGGAGAAGAGTCGACGACCATTGAAGACGTCTACGAACCGTATTTGCTGCAGATTGGTTTTATTCAACGGACACCAAGAGGACGCACTGTCACCCAACTTGCCTATGAACACTTTAAAATGGAGATGCCTGAATGACAAAACTAACTACACCAAACACAACATTAAACATACAAGATTATGATTTTGACTTGCCTGAAGAATTGATTGCACAAACACCGTTACTTGACCGGACGTCAAGTCGGCTATTGGTGATGAATAAAGAAACAGGACAGACGTCGCACCGCCATTTCCGCGACATTATCGACTATTTGCATAAAGGCGATACACTCGTATTAAACGATACGCGCGTGTTACCTGCACGGTTAATGGGCGTCAAAGAAGACACAGGTGCCAACATCGAATTATTGCTATTAAAGCAAGTGGAGGACGATGTGTGGGAAACGCTGACGAAGCCTGCGAAAAAAGTGAAAGTCGGAACGGTTGTTTCTTTTGGCGATGGCTTGTTGCGTGCTGAATGTACCGGCATATTAGATCACGGGGGCCGTCATTTTAAAATGATTTACGACGGAATTTTTTACGAAATTTTGGATCAGCTCGGCGAAATGCCGTTGCCGCCTTATATCCGCGAAAAATTAGAAGACCAAGACCGTTATCAAACTGTTTTTGCAAAAGAGCGAGGAAGTGCTGCAGCTCCAACTGCTGGACTTCATTTTACCGACGAGTTGTTGGAACAAATTCGTGATAAAGGCGTGAACATCGCATTTATCACACTTCATGTGGGCCTCGGAACTTTCCGTCCGGTGTCGGTCGATTCGATCGAAGACCACGAAATGCATTCGGAATTTTACCGAATACCAAAAGAAACAGCCGATATGATCAATAAAACCAAACAGAATGGTGGACGAATTGTGTCGGTTGGCACTACGTCGACACGGACGCTTGAATCGGTCGCTCAAAAATTTGACGGCAAATTACAAGAAGATAGTGGCTGGACGGATATTTTTATTTTTCCGGGTTATGAATTCAAAGCGGTAGACGGCTTAATTACCAATTTCCATTTGCCGAAATCGACTTTGGTCATGCTCGTTAGCGCATTGTCGAGCCGCGATTATATCTTAAACGCCTACAACCAAGCAGTAGATGAACGTTACCGCTTTTTCAGCTTTGGCGATGCGATGTTTATTGAACCACAGAAAAAGGAGACTCACCCATGACAGCAGCAGTTACGTACGAACACATCAAAACCTGTAAACAAACAGGTGCACGACTTGGAATCGTCCATACACCGCACGGTTCTTTCGAAACACCGGCATTTATGCCAGTCGGAACGCAAGCGACCGTTAAAACCATGTCACCAGAAGAATTAAAAGCCATGAACGCTGGGATTATTTTAAGCAACACGTATCATTTATGGTTGCGTCCCGGAAATGATGTTATTAAAGAAGCGGGTGGATTGCACAAGTTCATGAACTGGGATCGTCCGATTTTAACCGATTCTGGTGGTTTTCAAGTATTTTCACTAAGTGAATTCCGCAATATTAAAGAAGAAGGCGTTCATTTCCGTAACCATATGAACGGCGACAAATTATTTTTAAGTCCAGAAAAAGCGATGCACATTCAAAATGACTTAGGATCTGACATCATGATGGCCTTTGACGAATGTCCGCCCTTCCCAGCAACACACGAATATATGAAGTCAAGTGTAGAGCGTACGTCGCGCTGGGCAGAACGTTGCCTTGAAGCGCATCAGCGTCCACAAGACCAAGCGTTATTTGGCATTATCCAAGGCGGCGAATTTGAAGACTTGCGTAAGCAAAGTGCACAAGACCTTGTGTCACTGGATTTCCCGGGTTACGCAATTGGCGGATTGTCAGTTGGTGAACCAAAAGACGTCATGAACCGTGCGTTAGAATATACAACACCGTTAATGCCAGCTGATAAGCCGCGTTATTTAATGGGGGTTGGTTCACCCGATTCACTTATCGACGGTGCCATTCGCGGCATTGATATGTTTGATTGTGTCTTACCGACACGGATTGCTCGAAACGGTACATTGATGACAAGCACCGGTCGTTTGAACATTAAAAACGCGGTGTTTAAGCGTGATTTTGGTCCAATTGATGACAAATGCGATTGTTACACATGCACAAATTATTCGCGTGCCTATGTTCATCACTTGATTCGCGCAGACGAAACATTCGGAATTAGGCTTACTAGTTATCATAACCTGCAATTTCTGTTAAACTTAATGGGACAGGTGCGTCAAGCAATTCGTGAAGACCGCCTGGGAGATTTCCGCGAAGAATTTTTCGAAGCGTACGGTTTCAACAAACCCAATGCTAAAAATTTCTGAGTTTGTACGAGAATAGAGAAAGTGAAAGGGGGAAATTGAATAATGGAAACGTTAATTGCGTTATCACCTTTACTATTGATGTTCTTGCTAATGTGGTTTTTCATCATCCGTCCTGCCCAAAAACGCCAAAAAGCAACAAAGAACATGCAGACAGAACTAAGACGTGGCGACCGCATTGTCACAATCGGCGGCTTACACGGCCTTGTGGATGCAGTTGATGATGCGACAATCTTCATCACCGTAGCGGATGGCACGCGCTTGCAGTTTGAGCGTCAAGCAATCGCACGTGTAGTGGATTCAGCAAAAGCAACAATCTAAACCAAATAAAAGCTCGCCTTCGATTTTGAAGGCGATTTTTTTAATTAAACATTCTGTCCTTATTCTAAATTTTCCAGTTACAAGGTACAATGGGTACAGTACATCGGAAAGGAGTATACGCATGACGAGTTATCCCCATCAATTTGAATTCGTTTTGCCGGCACTCGAAAGCAAATGCAGTGAATTCCACCACTTTCAATACGATACATTTACAGAAGCCGATTTATGGGAATTTTGTGTTAAGAAAAAATGGCGAAAAAAAGATATAGAGACGATGCACCTTTACGAAATGATTAACGACATTATGGATATGACTGCTTCGGATTTTTTAGCTTACCACCAAGTAGAAGCGCTAAAAAAAGCGCGTTGGAATGACGTCAGCACACTTGAAAATATCGAACACCTTTTAAGACCGTCTCCGAAAAAGTAAACCAGTTTTAGCATGTATATTTTCTTGCTGCGTCTATCGTTTTAAGTGCCGACGCTTGAAAATGTACAAATACATTTACAAGAACCTAAGGCGGCAAATGGCAAAGGGATGCTCCTGCATCGATGCGCAAGCTTAGCCGCAAAGTACTAGCTTGAGTGATTTCATCAACCCAGTCTAACTAGAGAAACAAACTTCAATTCATGAAGTGCAATTTGACAGTATTCGGCAGCTGTTTCATAATGATAGTGCTGTGTTTTACACACCTGAGGAGGAAATTTACATATGAAAGCAAGAGGTCGTATTATTGCCTTTTTCTTACTAGTCATTGCACTGATAGGAATTATTGGCACTACGAGTTTACCCATCGCAAAAGACATTAAATTAGGGTTGGATTTACAAGGTGGTTTTGAAGTGCTTTACGAAGTGACAGCACTTGAAGACGGCCAAGAAATTACAGAAAGTGTGTTGACGGACACAACCGATGCATTGATGAACCGAATCAACGTACTCGGTGTCAGTGAGCCCGTTATTCAGATTGAAGGAGACAACCGCATTCGTGTTCAATTAGCGGGAGTCGAAGATCAATCGTCAGCGCGTGAATTGCTGTCGACTGAAGCAAATTTAACGTTCCGTGATGCGGAAGATAATTTGCTGCTTGCTGGAAATGACTTGAAGCAAGGTGGCGCAACGGGAACTTTTGATTCGAATGGCAATCCTATTGTCACATTGGAATTAAATGACCCAGGAAAATTTGCCGAAGTGACAGAAAGTATTTCGCAAATGCCAGCACCTGACAATGTCTTGGTCATCTGGCTTGATTTTGAAGAAGGTGTCGATTCGTTCGCAGAAGAACGCTTAAAAGCAGATCCGAAATTTGTTTCAGCACCGAGTGTTAGTCAGCGTATTTCATCACCATCTGTTGAAATTTCAGGATCGTTTACTGTAGAAGAAACACAAAATCTATCAGGAATCTTGAATGCAGGTGCTTTGCCGGTAAGTTTGACAGAAATCTACTCGACTTCAGTTGGTGCTCAGTTTGGTGAACAAGCACTTGATCAGACGATGGTCGCAGCTGCTGTCGGTATAGCATTAGTGTTACTATTTATGCTTATTTATTACCGCTTACCAGGAATGGTCGCAGTGGTTACGTTGTCAGCGTATGTGTACTTAATTCTGTTGGTATTTGAATGGATTGGCGGCGTTCTGACGTTACCAGGTATCGCGGCAATCATGCTCGGTGTCGGGATGGCAGTAGATGCCAACATCATCACGTATGAGCGAATTCGTGAAGAAATGCGTGTCGGCAAGTCAGTAAAAGAAGCTTTCAAAGTAGGGGCACGTTCGTCATTCTCGGCAATTATTGATGCCAACGTGACGACCTTATTGGCAGCGATTGTTTTGTTCTATTTCGGAACAAGTTCCGTCAAAGGGTTTGCGACGCTATTGATTATCTCTATTTTGGTCAGCTTTTTAACAGCTGTTTGGGGATCGCGTCTATTGCTTGGTCTATGGGTCAACAGCGGAGCACTCGACCACAAACCCGGATTGTTTGGGTTAAAAAAATCAGTTATCCACTCACCAGAAGAAGGTTTAGAGATTACCGATCTTTCAACTCGTTTTGACCGGTTTGATTTTGCAGGCAATCGCAATAAATTCTTCTTGGCTTCGATTGTTTTAATCGTTGCTGGAATGGCTGTTCTTGGTGTGTTCCGTTTGAACTTAGGAATCGATTTCTCGAGTGGAACACGTGTTGAAATTGCTTCAGAAGCAGCATTGACGAAAGAAGAAGTACAAAGCTTCTTAGATGGTGCGGGCTTTGAAACAGACGATATCGTCATTTCAGGTGATGAATCGAATATCGGTGTAGCTCGTTACAATGAAGAATTTAGTCAAGAAGAAATCAATAGCTTGAAAGCGACAGCTATTGAAGAATTTGGTTCTGAACCAAACGTTTCAACGGTATCAGCCACAGTCGGTCAGGAATTGGCGAAAAATGCATTGTATGCATTGTCCATTGCTGCGCTTGGCATAATTATATATGTAGCTTTCCGTTTTGAATGGCGTATGGGTGTGGCATCGGTTGTTGCATTAATTCACGATGCATTCTTTATCGTTGCTATTTTCAGTATGCTCCGACTAGAAGTAGACATTACCTTTATCGCAGCGGTATTGACCATTATCGGTTACTCGATCAATGACACGATTGTGACATTTGACCGAATCCGTGAAAACATGAAACGCATGAAAAAAATTGATTCAGTAGAACAATTGGAAAAAGTCGTTAACGTATCGCTTCGTCAAACGCTTGGTCGATCGGTAAATACGGTATTAACGGTATTATTAGTCGTAATCGCGCTATTAATTTTTGGTGCGCCATCGATTACAAACTTCTCCATCGCGTTATTAATCGGTTTGATTGCCGGTACCTATTCTTCGATCTTTATTGCAGCGCAGCTATGGCTAGTGCTGAAAAAAGGGGAATTGAAGAAAAAAGGACCGATCGATATCGAGAAGAAAGAACAAGAATCTAAATGGGGTTCTGATGAGCCTGTAGTATAAGTTTAAAATAGCAATGGAACAGGGTATAATGACAATGACCTTGTTCCATTTTTTTAAATTTAAAGGGGGAATGGCAATGAAATTACAATGGCTACTTTTAATCGGACTTATTTTCGCAGTAATCATCGCCGTGTTTGCAGTTGTCAATGTGGAGGATGTACCCGTCAATTACGTATTTGGCGAAGCCGAATGGCCGTTGATCTTGGTAATTTTGGCATCAGCATTACTTGGATTCTTACTCAGCAGCGTGCTAGCTATTATGCGCAATTACCAGCTGCAACGTAAAATCAAAGTGCTTCAAAAAGAAGTGGCGGTAAAAGAAACATTAATCGCTACACAACAAAACGAAATTGGTGCATACCAAAAAGTCGGCATCCAACCAGAACCCCAAATTGTTACAAACGAACCAGTAGTCGATGATTTACGAGTAGAACCAGTAGTTGATACAAGAAAAGATGAAATCTAAAAAAGGAACCTTTCGGTAGAGACGCCGAAAGGTTTTTGTCTGTGATTTTTTGCTGTATAATGGATCGGTGAGGAAGTGATACCAATGATTGAATCTAGAAAAAGATGGCGCTTGACGACGCCAGATGAACAAACAGTTCAAGAAATCCAAAAAGAATTAAACCTATCGTCAGTGCTGGCTAAAATTTTGGTGACACGGGGCTTGAATACAGCTGACGCGGCTCGGACATTTATGCAAATGGATGCAACTTGCATGCACGATCCGTATTTGATGAAAGACATGGATCTAGCTGTCGAGCGTATTCGACAGGCGATTGATAATCAAGAAAAAATTGTTGTCTATGGCGATTACGACGCGGGTGCGACACGTTTCTAACTGAAAAGGTTAGACACTAGGGAGTCCATTAAAATCCCTAGGAGAACTGATTTCTTGATAGGTGGAATGATAGGGTAACGCCTTGAAACGCCTACTCTGATCCTCCGACATGCCTTCTCAATGGTTAAATTGAAAGGTATGAAGCTCGGTGAAGTCGGCAGAGAGAGACCGTAAGTTAGGGAAAGCATAGCGAGTACCCGACACGAAAGCTGTCCAGAGGTGGATGGTGTTTCCTATATGCCGGGAGTCCATAAAGTATCTATGGTTAGAATGTGCTGCAGAAGCACTGACGAATCTCTGAATGTACGGGTCTAGACGTAGTTGTCACGGAAATGTGACAGGTGGCAGTGCCATCGTATGTGTGGGCGAGTAAAAATCTGGCGTTATGAAACCCCATAACTTGTTATAGGCAAGTTCAAGCATACAGGACCATAGGAGAAACCTAAGGATATATGTAAGGATAAAGAAATTGGAACGTGGAAAGCGAAGGATGTGGAGGTATTAATCTACCTACGAAACAGTTCGGTATATAAAGGGGCAACCTATTAAAACTGATTTACCATTCGTGAGAGTGGAGCCATAGTACCTTTGAAACCATGATAATAATTGGTGGAGGAATAGGCTCTAGTCGGAAATTTCAAAGACTTATACATGCATAACAGACAAGCACTACTCAGAATTCATAGGGTTTAAGATGAAGTTAATGCCAAAAGGTGAGAAATGGGTTGTGAAAAGTCAGATGTGCGACAAAGCAGTTCGACGCACAAAGAAAAACTTGAAGCAAATCATAAACGGGATTCGATATGTTAGCGGTGTTAACGACCAAGGAAGAAAAATAGCACTCTACAACTCGACTGTAATAGGACTTCATCAATATTTCCGTACCGCTACAATGATTTCCGAAGATATGGGGAACATTGCATACGAAGTGAATGCATGCATGAAAGACCATCGTATGATAAGGCGAATTAAGAAAACAGGTGTGATAACACCTGATTTTATTAAGAAAGAATGCGATGAAGAAATAATCTCAAAGTATCCAATTGGACGATTAGACAGACAAACGAACAAGTGAATTCTGTTAAGTTATGTAGATTACCAAAGTTTTGAAATTTTTTCGATGGAACGCCGTGTGAGGTGAAAGTCTCACGCACGGTGTGAAGTGGGGGAAAAGCTGGCGATAGACTCAAAGGCTTACCTATCACTATATGGTGTCACCAGTACAACCGTCATGATGACCGTATTACAAGATCTAGGGGCCGATGTGTCCTTTATGATACCGAACCGCTTTAAGCATGGGTACGGACCGAATAGTGAACTGTTTCAACAAGCATTTGATCAGGGTACGAAACTAATTGTCACGGTAGATAATGGCATTTCAGGAATCGAACAAGTTGATTTTGCTAACGCTTTAGGGATGGACGTTATTATTAGTGATCATCACGATATCGGTGACCAATTACCAAATGCACTAGCGGTTGTTCACCCGCGTCATCCACAAGGCCACTATCCGTTTGGTGAACTGGCTGGAGTTGGTGTAGCGTTTAAAATAGCACATGCACTGTACGAGGAAATTCCAGACCACTTGATTGAACTAACAGCGATCGGTACGGTGGCCGATCTTGTTCCGCTTCACGGGGAAAACCGAATTTTTGTCAAAGAAGGACTAGCTGCACTTATCGATTCACCGAGTCCTGCCATTGCTGCATTGTGCGAAGTGTCAGGCGTTAAACAGCAAGACATTACAGAAGAAACGATTGGCTTTATGTTTGGACCGCGCATTAATGCCATTGGACGTTTGCAAGATGCTGATCCAGCTGTTCGCATGTTCTTAACAGAAGACCCAGCAGAAGCACGTTCACTGGCTTCAGGGTTAGATGTGTTAAACAAAGAGCGGCAAGCGATTGTGAAGAAAATTTCAGAAGAAGCGATGCAGCAAGTCGAACAGCGTTATCCGGACGGTGTGCCGCATGTGTTAGTTGTCGCTCAAGAAGGCTGGAACCCGGGTGTTGTTGGAATCGTTGCCTCGAAACTAACAGAAAAATTTTATCGCCCGTCTATTGTTTTGTCGGTAGATCCTGAAACCAACAAAGCAAAAGGTTCTGCTCGCAGTATTGAAGGCTTTCATTTGTATAACGAACTTGCTAAAAACCGCGACATCTTGCCTCATTTCGGAGGCCATCCAATGGCGGCAGGTATGACGCTTGCGGCAAGTGACGTCGATGATTTGCGTGAGCGCTTAAACAAACAAGCGGAAATTAGCTTAACGGAAGAAGAGTTATTGCCTGTTGTCAACATCGATATTCCGCTCCGTCTTGACGAAATCGACATAACGGCAATCGAGTCCATGCGCTTACTTGCTCCTTTTGGAATGGGCTTTGCTAAGCCGAAATTTTATCTTGAAGGGGTCCATGTGGCATCTATTCGTAAAATTGGAGCTGCTCAAAATCACTTGAAGATGGAACTGACACAGCAATCAGCTTCTATAGACGCTGTAGGTTTTGGTCTCGGTTCAGTTGGTGATGAATTAACACCGGATGTCAAAATAGATGTTATCGGTGATTTACAGGTCAATGAATGGAATGGTCGGAAAAAACCGCAATTGATGGTGGAAGACGTTCGTACCGATCAATGGCAATTATTTGATATTCGCGGCATTCGCCAAGTATCGCGTTGGTCAAAGTTGATCCCGAAAGAAAACCAAGTATTCCTAGCGTTTAAAGAAGAAACACCCGCATTATTCCAGTCCCTATTGGCTCAACCCATTTGCACTGTTGCTCAAGTAAAAGCCATGTCAGGAAGTAAAGACCACTTGGTGTTATTGGATTTGCCGGAATCAGAAGAGCAATTGGCATCTGTTTTAGCAAATATGAAGCCAAAGCGGGTGTATGCTCATTTTCATGCGAAAGATTCGCAGTATTTTGAACAGATTCCCACACGTGAACAATTTAAATGGCTGTTTTCGTTTATTAAAAAACGCGGGACTTTTGACTTTACTAAACATTGTGACGAACTGGCCAAACACAAAGGTTGGACGCGGGAGTCATTATTTTTCATGCTGCAGGTGTTTTTTGAACTCGGTTTTGTTACACTTAACAATGGCATTACCGAGATTGCGCAATCGCCAAGCAAACAGGATCTGTCAGAAGCGCCGATTTACAAACGTCGCGAGCAGCAGATTGCTCTGGAGCAGAAGCTTTTGTATGCGTCTTATAAAGATTTAAAAGAGTGGTTCGATGCGACAGTGTCTGCCAAGGAGGAACAAATATGGATTTAAAACAGTACATCACCATTGTTGAAGATTGGCCAAAACCTGGAATTCGTTTTAAGGACATCACGTCATTGATGGACAACGGAACTGCCTATAAGTATGCAACAGACAAAATCGTTGAATACGCAAAAACAGTAAATGCTGAAGTTATTGTAGGACCTGAAGCGCGTGGATTTATCATCGGCTGCCCAGTTGCTTATGCGCTTGAACTTGGCTTTGCACCCGTTCGTAAAGAAGGCAAGTTGCCGCGCGAAGTGATCAAAGCCGAATACGGTCTTGAATACGGGACAGATGTGTTAACGATGCATAAAGACGCAATCAAACCGGGACAACGTGTGTTGATCACGGATGATTTGCTTGCAACAGGTGGCACAATCGGTGCGACAATTAATTTAGTAGAACAGCTTGGCGGAATTGTCGTTGGCTGCGCATTTTTGATTGAATTGACTTATTTAGATGGACGCAAAAACTTAGGCGGCTATGATGTCACGACTTTAATGCAATATTAATACCGGATCTCTTCGCCTTTTTAAGGTGAAGGGATTTTTTTCTTGAATCAGGGTATGGACAAAGGTAAGGCCATAAATTGGAGGTGACCAAATGAAGCTGAGCAAACAACACAACCCCCGATTAAACGCTACGTGGATAGATCAATTACTAGACGACCGCACCCCTCTTGAAAAAATCACCTGCGAAACGGAACAATTCTTTCAAGCCATCCGAAAAGAGTTCGTCTTTAGCAAGTATGCAAGGCCTAAAAAAAGCATGACTGAAAAAATGTGGTCTTTAGTAGCTGAAAAATATTCGGTGGAAGATGAACGTTCTTCGGAGACCTGTGTTTCTGACAATGAGCTATACCCAGCATGGAAAGCGCAGCTAGACAGCGAGTACCGAAAACTTGAGTCGACGATTATACAGTGCGTCAACGTTACCGATTACGGCGCGATAGGTGACGGAAAGACCGACTGCACAGATGCTTTTGAACGAGCACTTGGCAAAGGCCGAGTACAAGTAGAGGTTCCAAAAGGTGTCTATCTTGTAAAGGGACTGCGTTTGCCTTCCTGGACACGTTTGACGGGTGCTGGAAAAGGAACAACTGTTTTAAAGTTGCATCCTAAAGCCTCTCGCAAGACCCGGTTATTGACCAACCGCAATTACTTAATGGGTAACCGCAATATTTCCGTAGAAGGGCTGACGCTTGATTGGCATGTAGAACGTTTGGGAGATGTCGAAAAAACCAGTGCAGGCGGAAATTATTCCAGCTGTTTAACTTATGCCCACGTAACATTTGGCTGGGTCAAAGATGTGGAGGCATTAAATCCAGGTCTGCATTGTTTTGATATTACGTCACCGCTTTATAATTACGCAGGAGATGGATTGCGAGGCAAAAGTGGCAGTCGTTTTGTCTGGCTTGATGGCGTTAGCGGTTCTGGTTTTGGCGACGACGGATTGACAACGCATCATAGTGACTATATTTTTGTCACCAACTCACATTTTAGTGATCCGAGTGGACGCGCGCATCAGCAAGGGTTTTCAAACTCCAATGGCTTTGAAATAGATGATGGATCCCGTTACGTTTGGTTAGTTAATAATTCGAGTGCGCGTTGTTTTGGTGGAATTGAAATTAAAGCGCATGCCAATTCTTCAGCAGCCTCAAATGTCTTTATTTCGGGACATTTATCGGTTCACGATAACCGGTCGTTTAATTTCCGTCACATTGGTCATCATAAAAAAGAGGATCCCGAATCGCGTTCGGCGTTTGCCATTCGTGCACAACGGTTAGTGTCAATTGATCCAATCGAAACAACTTTATACGAAGGTTCTGCGCCGCGCAGTTTAGTCATTTCAGCTTACCGCAATGTGGCGATCAACCGGTTTTTGTTTGTCGGAGATCCAGACTATGATTACAAGCTTCAGCCAGCTTCAGCCGTTCAATACCGTGCCGCGTGTGTGTCTTTGAGTAATGGTAAGATTCAAGGGTTTACGACAGCGGAGACGGATCTTTCAATAGCTGGCGGTGAACAACACGCCAGCAGTGTAAGCGTTCAAAATTTGGTCAGCACCGGTTCAGCTGAACAAGCAGTCGTTGTTGGAGCAGGTAGCGAGTTGGTTCACTTAGAAAATATTAGAAAGCGGAGTTCTCATCTGCTTTAACATACATCAACAAGGAGGCAATCACATGAGACTGACAGGAAAAAAAGTGCTGAGTTTTATTCATCATGACTTTGAAGATTTGGAACTATGGTATCCGATTTTAAGATTGCGAGAAGAAGGGGCACAAGTGGACATTGCAGGAGAAGAATCGGGCGTTGATTATATTGGCAAATATGGCGTTCCAGCGACATCTGATTTGTCTTATGCACAAGCGCTTGGCAATGAATACGACGCCGTTCTCGTTCCTGGTGGTTGGGCACCAGACAAAATACGACGGTTTCCTGACGTTTTACAGTTGGTACGCCGTATGGACGATCAGCAAAAACCGATTGGTCAAATTTGTCATGCTGGTTGGGTGCTTATTTCCGCCAATATTTTAACCGGTCGAAAAGTGACCAGTACACCAGGAATAAAAGATGATATGATCAACGCTGGCGCCGAGTGGTTTGATGAATCAGTGGTGGTCGATGGGCACTTAGTATCGAGCCGCCGTCCGCCTGATTTACCAGATTATCTCAGGGAATTTATTAAAGTGCTAGAGAACAGCTAACAAAGCTTTACTTTTAACCCCATTGTTTTTTATAATAGAAAGATATACTTTTGGAAAAATTTAAAGCAAGGTGGGCAATTATGGCGAAAGATCTAGTGAGAACAGCTGAAGATGTATTCGAGATGGTTGCGTCTTATATGAATGCCGAACATGTGAAAACAATCAAGAGGGCCTATCAAGTTGCGTACGACGCCCATATGGGACAGTTTCGCAAATCAGGCGAACCGTATATTGTGCATCCGGTGCAAGTGGCAGGGATTCTGGCAGAATTACAAATGGACCCGGCTACAGTAGCGGCAGGCTTTTTGCACGATGTAGTCGAAGACACGGAAGTCAGCCGTGAAGACATCGTTCGTGATTTCGATGAAGAAGTTGCCATGCTCGTTGACGGCGTGACGAAGTTAAGCAAAATCAAGTATTTATCAAAAGAAGAGCAACAAGCAGAAAATCACCGCAAAATGTTTGTCGCAATGGCACAAGACATTCGTGTTATTTTGATTAAATTGGCAGATCGTTTGCACAATCTTCGTACGTTGAAATACCAGACCGTCGAAAAGCAACGCATTAAAGCTAATGAGACGCTGGAAATTTTTGCCCCGATTGCGCACCGTCTCGGTATCAATACCATTAAATGGGAACTGGAAGATACAGCGTTGCGTTATTTGAATCCGCAACAGTATTACCGGATTGTCAATTTGATGAAAAAGAAACGTACCGAACGAGAAGATTATTTGAATAAGGTCATGAGTGAGATTCGCGTACAACTCGACGAAGTCGATATTAAAGCGGATCTTTTCGGTCGGCCCAAACACATTTATAGCATTTACCGGAAAATGGCAATTCAAAACAAGCAGTTTAATGAAATCTATGATTTGCTGGCAGTCCGCATAACAGTGGAAAGCATTAAAGATTGCTACGCGGTACTAGGAATTATTCATTCTACTTGGAAGCCGATGCCAGGGCGTTTTAAAGATTATATCGCCATGCCAAAGCAAAATTTATACCAGTCGCTTCACACGACGGTTATTGGTCCTCAAGGCGATCCGCTTGAAGTACAAATTCGCACGGAAGAAATGCACCGCATTGCGGAGTATGGTGTGGCAGCGCATTGGGCCTATAAAGAAGGCAAGATTATCGACAAGCCGAAAAGTTCTGTCGATTCACGATTGTCGTGGTTCCGTGAAATTCTGGATTTCCAGAACGAATCGGATAATGCTGAAGAATTTATGGAATCGTTAAAATACGATTTGTTTTCTGACATGGTTTATGTATTTTCACCAAAAGGCGATGTCATTGAAATGCCAGCAGGCTCTTGTCCAATCGATTTTGCTTATCGTGTGCATTCGGAAATTGGCAATAAAACCATTGGCGCAAAAATAAACGGCAAGATGGCGCCCCTCGACACGGAGTTACACACCGGTAATATTGTGGAAATTTTAACTTCGAAGCAATCTTTTGGTCCAAGTCGCGATTGGTTGAAAATCGCGAAATCCACGCAAACCAAAAATAAAATCAAGCAATTTTTCAAAAAGCAATTGCGTGAAGACAATGTCCAAAAAGGTCGAGATTTGATTGAAAAAGAAATAAAAGCGCAAGAATTTGTTCTAAAAGAAGTACTGAGTAATGAAAACATCAAACGTGTTTGTGAAAAATTCAATTTTGCAGGCGAAGACGATATGTATGCAGCTGTTGGCTTTAACGGGATTACGGCTCAACAAGTTGTAAACCGATTAGCTGAAAAAATGCGTAAAAAGCGCGAGCAAGAAGAGGCAATTGAAAAAATTACTGTTGAAATGAAATCCAACGTTCCTAAAAAACAAACCGATTCCGGTGTCATTGTTAGAGGAATCGATAATATGATGATTCGCTTGTCTAAGTGTTGCAACCCGGTACCGGGTGACGATATTATCGGGTTTATTACAAAAGGGCGTGGCGTTTCGGTTCACCGCACGGATTGTCCAAATGTCCACTCTGGAGAAAACGACCGACTTATTCCCGTCGAGTGGGAAAATGAAGGATCGCCTGATAACAAATCCTACCAAATTGATATTGAAGTTCAAGCATACGACCGCAACGGATTGATTAATGAAGTGATGCACATGGTCAGTGAAACGAAAACGACGATTACAGCGGTCAGCGGTCGAGCAGACAAAGACAAAATTGCGACGATCAATTTGTCGATCATGATTCCTCACATCAAGCATCTAAACCGCGTTGTTGAACGCATCAAATCGATTCCAGATGTTTATTCCGTTTTACGGGTGACAAATTAATGAGAGTAGTTCTGCAACGATCTAAAAGTGCTTCGGTGACAGTCGACGGCGCGGTAACTGGCGCGATCCGATCAGGTTATGTGTTACTTGTTGGCATCACCCACGAAGATACGGAAAAAGACGCGGATTATTTGGCGGGCAAGATTGCACAACTTCGTCTGTTTGAAGATGAAGAAGGCAAGATGAACCGATCAATTCTCGATCACGGCGGTGAAATCCTATCGATTTCTCAGTTTACGCTGTATGGTGATGTGAAAAAAGGGCGTCGCCCAAGTTTTATCGCGGCGGCACGACCAGAAACGGCTGAACCTCTTTGGTTAGCTTTTAACAAAGCGTTACAAAGGTACGGCCTGGTTGTCGAAACGGGTGTTTTCGGTGCCATGATGGACGTTCAGCTAGTGAATGATGGCCCCGTAACGATTTTAGTTGAATCTAAATAGGCAGTTGAGAGAAGCGCAGGCAAAATATGCCTGCGCTTCTTTTTTGCTGTAGCGGTGTTTGCGCGATAAGTGCGGTCCAGCGGAAAAACGCGCGATCTAGTGGGAGGTCGCCAAATATACACAGAAAAAAGCACGAAGGACATGTCCTCCGTGCTTTTATTACTCAACAAGCTGTGCATCGAAATAGTTGATTAGACCAGTGTAGAGGCCGAGCGCCGCCTGTTCGCGGAATTGACTGCTAGTCAACACGCGTTCTTCGTTAAAATTGCTCAAAAAGCCAAGTTCGACTAGAACGGCAGGCTGTTTGTTTTCGCGCAATACCAAGTAATTGCCATGCTGAACGCCACGGTCTTGCAAGGTCAATTTTTTGCCAAGTTCTTCATTTAAATAGGCGGCTAGTTCTTTTTGGAAATCGTGTTGGTAGTACGATGTGAATCCGGAGACGCTGCTGTCGTCGGTCGCATCATAGTGGATGCTGACAAAAGCGTCTGCTCCAGCTTGGTGACTTCCAGCGACGCGCGTGCGAAGGTCGACGTAAGTATCTGATTGCCGCGTCATAACAACTTCTGCACCTGCTGCATTTAAATGACGCGATAAAATCTCTGCTGTTTTTAAGGTTAACTCTTTTTCTTGTGTTTTGCGCACGCCCACTGTGCCACCGTCATTGCCACCGTGACCCGGATCTAGAACGATAGTTAGACCGTCCAATGTTCCTTTTCTGCGGTCAGGAGAATCAACTTGTTCTTTTTGGGAAAATGTTTCTTCTGTAGATACGACCCACTCTGCTACAAAAGCAGTCTGACCGTCCGCGAGAAGAACTTGATACCATTCTTCTTGCTTATTAACGACGGCTAGCTGATTCCCAGCATCTGCCCGGCTGACTACTTCAGAATCAGTTGAAGCTTGGCTCCGCAAATTGGTGCCATCCGTTAAAATCGTGACAGCTTCTTTGGCGTCACTTGTAACAGTCTCTGCTGTCTGATCTGATAATTGACCGTGAAAAGCATAAACCCAGCCTTTTTTTCCTTTTGCCAATTCAATTTCTACCCAATGGCCTTCCATGGAAATTACAGGAAAGACTTCGCCTTTCGTGCCAGTCTGTTGAATTTTTGAACTGAGGTCAGGCTTTGAACGAATATTTAATGTGTTGACTGCGATTTCAAAAGAAGAAACTTTGGAGATAGGTTCTTTCTTTTGTTCAGATTCAGCTGAATCTGCCGGTTTTTCTGACGTTGTGTCTTTGTCGCTAGAGACAATATACTGTTTGGAAACAAATCCGCGTGTATTACGGAAACTAATCTCAAGCCAGTCATCCGCCACGCCAATGATTTCAGCGGTATCGCCGGCATCCATTTTGGTGAGCACAGCTGCCGATAAATCAGCTTGCGCACGTACGTTGAGACCATTGACAGAAGAGACGGCTGTTTGCCCAGTGGCTGTTTGGTCTTCGTCAGACGCTGCAGTTAGCCACGAAGCAATCCATCCTTCTTGCCGGTCGACCTGTACTTGTAACCAGTCACCTTGTTTGGAAATAACGGAAGCTGTCTGTCCTTGTTCTAAATCACCCGTGACGCTGTAGGACAACCCAGGACCTGAACGAACGTTGACCATGGTTCCGGTAATTTCAACTGTGCCTGCATCGGCCGAAACATGATTGTTATCTAGCAACGGAAAGCTGCTGGCTATGAATAAAAAGAATAGAATAATTGCAATTAAGCCCTTGTGTTTCATGCGTTACCCCCTAAGAGAACTTCTCTTCAATAGTATCAAATATTACAGCGCTTGTGTCAAAAAGGTTGACAAGCTACGGGCAAATTATTAAGATTGATTTATTATCCTTATATATTTGCTGACGACAAAGAAAGTAATTGCATGATTTGGCTGAAAAGAGAGGGGAAGTCTCGGGCTGTAAACTTTCCTGCAGACAAGTGCGACGAAAAACACTTTTGAGGCTTTTTTCTGAACAGCGCTTGCCGCTTATTAGGAAAAAACGGAACCGGCCGTTACCCGGAATGAGAGGATGCATTTTTTGCATCAACTAGGGTGGAACCGCGGAAGCTAATACGAGCTCTCGTCCCTTGCGTAAAGCAAGAGGCGAGAGCTTTTTTGTATGGAAAAATAAAGGAGTGAACTAACAGATGAATATTCAAGCGCCACGCGGCACATATGATGTGCTGCCCGATCAATCTGCTAAATGGCAAGAAGTTGAACAAAAAATAAATAACCTCTGCAGACTTTACCAATACAAAGAAATACGCACGCCAATTTTTGAACACACGGAATTATTCCAGCGCGGTGTCGGTGACACGACAGATATCGTTCAAAAAGAAATGTACACCTTCCAAGATCGTGGCGACCGTTCGTTAACATTGCGCCCAGAAGGCACAGCTTCGGTCGTTCGTTCTTATGTTGAGAATAAATTATTTGGTATGCCGGACCAGCCGGTAAAACTATTTTATACCGGTCCAATGTTTCGCTACGAACGTCCACAAGCAGGGCGCATGCGCCAGTTTGTCCAATTTGGAGTAGAAGCAATTGGTTCCAAAGATCCAGCAATCGATGCTGAAGTAATTTCACTGGCAATGGAAGTTTACCGTGCTGTCGGGCTTAAGCAATTGCGCTTAGTCATCAACTCACTTGGTGATACGGAAAGTCGCGTAGCACACAAAAAAGCCTTGATTACCCATTTTGAACCGAGTATCAATGAATTTTGCAGCGATTGCCAGACGCGTCTCGAGAAAAATCCGTTACGTATTCTAGACTGCAAAGTAGATCGTCAACATCCGTTAATGGCAACAGCGCCGTCACTGGCCGATTATTTAAATGAAGAATCACAAGCTTATTTTGATGAAGTGCAAGCTTACCTTTCAAGCATGGATATTGAATTTGTTGTGGATCCGAATTTAGTGCGCGGACTTGATTATTATAACCATACCGCTTTTGAAATTATGAGTGATGCGGAAGGCTTTGGTGCCATTACCACTTTAGCTGGTGGAGGACGTTACAACGGACTTGTTGAAGACCTTGGCGGACCCGAGTCACCTGGAATTGGTTTTGCGATGAGTATTGAGCGACTGTTACTAGCGCTTGAAATGGAAAAAGTCGAAATTGGTCAATCCAATAATTTAGAAGTTTACGTAGTAGCGATGGACGAAACGACGAAGAAAAAAGCCTTTGCTGTTGTTCGTGATTTACGCTTGAACGGCATTTCGGCTGACATGGATTTCGCCGGGCGTAAAGTAAAAGCACAAATGAAATCGGCTGACCGTAAAGGAGCTGCATTTGTTGTCGTTATTGGTGAAACGGAACTTGAAAGCGGCAAAGTGGCATTAAAAGAAATGGCGACGGGTGAGCAACAGGAAATGGCATTCGAAGAAATCGCAGCAAGCTTATTGAAAAAGAAATCACTGGAGGAATAAATATGTCAAGAACGCATTATTGTGGAGAAGTGAACGAAACGGCTATTGGACAACGTGTCACATTAAAAGGGTGGGTACAAAAACGTCGCGACCTTGGTGGATTAATCTTTGTGAACGTCCGTGACCGTTCTGGAATTGTGCAAGTTGTGTTTAATCCGGAAATTTCAAAAGAAGCCGCTGCCATTGGCGAATCGTTACGTAATGAATTTGTCGTTCATATTGACGGACTGGTTGTCAAAAGAGCAGAAGGCCAAGTTAATACTGCGATGAAAACTGGCGAAATTGAAGTGCAAGTAGATCACGCAGCTGTAATAAACGCTGCGAAAAATCCCCCGTTTGCCATCGAAGACAATACAGATGTTAATGAAGATTTACGCTTGAAATATCGTTACTTGGATTTGCGTCGTCCTGCGATGTACGAAACATTCAAAATGCGTTCAGACGTGACGAAATCGATTCGTCGCTTTTTGGACGAAGAAGGTTTTATCGAAGTGGAAACACCGATTTTGACAAAATCTACACCTGAAGGCGCACGTGATTATTTAGTGCCAAGCCGAGTTCATGATGGCGAATTCTACGCGTTGCCTCAATCTCCGCAATTATTCAAACAAATGTTGATGGTATCTGGCTTTGATAAATATTACCAAATTGCACGTTGCTTCCGTGATGAAGATCTTCGCGCGGATCGTCAGCCTGAATTTACACAAATCGATATGGAAATGAGTTTCCAGTCAATGGAAGATATCATCAGTTTGAATGAACGTTTAATGGTTCAGATGATGAAAGATGTGAAAAAAATCGACATCGAACCAACTTTCCAGCGCATGAGCTACACAGAAGCAATGGACCGTTTTGGTTCAGATAAACCGGATGTACGCTTTGGTTTAGAGTTGACGGATGTTTCGGATCTAGTAAAAGATTCAGCGTTCAAAGTGTTTACTGGCGCTATCGAAAACGGCGGTCAAGTAAAACTGATTAATGTTAAAGGGCAAGCGGCAAATTATTCTCGTAAAGATATTGACGCGCTAGGTGCTTTTGCCGCAGTTTACGGAGCAAAAGGGCTTGCCTGGTTGAAAGTAGAAGAAGAAGGCGTGAAAGGACCAATTGCTAAATTCTTTGAAGGTCAAGCCGCAACTGCTTTAACAGAACGAGCGCAAGCAGAAGCAGGCGACTTATTATTATTTGTTGCAGATAAAAAATCGGTAGTCGCAGATGCGTTAGGCGCACTTCGCTTGAAATTTGGCAAAGAATTAGCGTTAATCGACAACGCAGTTTATAAATTCTTATGGATTACCGATTGGCCGTTACTTGAGTACGACGAAAAAGATGGACGCTACTATGCAGCTCACCATCCCTTCACCATGCCGTTCGAAGAAGACTTAGACAAACTAGCAACTGAGCCACAAAACGTTCGCGCACAAGCTTATGACCTTGTCTTAAACGGCTATGAGCTTGGTGGAGGATCTTCACGTATTTATCGTCGCGACATTCAAGAGAAAATGTTTGAAGTGCTTGGCTTTAGCAAAGAAGAAGCGAACGCACAATTTGGGTTCTTGATGGAAGCATTCGAATACGGAACACCTCCACACGGTGGAATTGCGTTTGGTTTGGATCGTCTTGTTATGCTACTTGCAGGTCGCACGAACTTGCGTGATACAATTGCATTCCCGAAAACTGCCAGCGCTAGTGACTTGCTGACAGATGCGCCGAGCCAAGTATCGGGTGCGCAACTTGAGGAATTGAGCCTATCTTTGAACATTCAGAATAATAAAAAAGTAACAGAGTAAAAAGCTTGTTTAAATAAAAAAGGTGTGCTAACATAAGTCTATAGAGAATCCTGATGTGTTCGTTTTAAGCAATTCGATTTTGACCCAACATTATGTCGTCGGGAGATCGAATTTCACCATGGCTAACATGCCTTAACGGGAAGTTATAAGTGGTGAAGAGGTCACCCACCTGCTTTCAGCGGGTTCAAACGATGCGCACCAACAAAGACGGCACGATTGGGATTCTTAATTAAAAAATCATTTTTATCCCTTTGACAATTTATTGTCGGAGGGATTTTTAATGTGTATAATTCCTATTATGCGTATCAACTTTGAAGGGCAGTGACGGAATGCTACACCAATTTTCCAGAAATGAATTAGCTGTAGGAAAAGAAGGAATCAATTTATTAAAAAATGCGACTGTCGCGATACTTGGCGTCGGAGGTGTCGGATCGTTTGCAGCCGAAGCTTGTGCGCGGAGCGGCGTGGGTACGATTATACTCGTTGATAAAGACAATGTAGACATCACCAATATCAATCGTCAACTTGTTGCAAATTTATCAACGGTTGGACAATCGAAAGCAGAGGTTATGAAAACTCGGATTGCTGACATTAATACAGAATGCAAAGTAATTTCGTTGCATATGTTTTATACGGAAGAAACGTGCGAAGAATTTTTTAGTTACACTCCTGATTACGTGATCGATGCGTCCGATACAATGATTTACAAAGTCCATTTGATGGAAGAATGTTATCGTCGTGACATAAAAATCATTGCCAGTATGGGAGCGGCCAATAAAACTGATCCCACGCGTTTCAAAATTGCGGACTTTTCAAAAACCCACACGGATCCATTAGCGAAAATCATTCGCAAAAAATTACGCAAAAACGGAATTTACAAAGGCATTCCGGTAATTTTTTCAGATGAAAGTCCAATCATTGTTCGTGAAGACGTAGTAGAAACCGTTGGGAAACCGAATGCAACCATTCGAAAAGCTCAAATGCCGCCTTCATCAAATGCCTTTACGCCATCAACTGTGGGCTTGATTGCTGCGAGTTGGGTAGTTAACGATATAACCAAATCCATTCCGATTACACGGGTACGTATGAATTAATCAAAAAACCGGCTCTTTTTATGAGCCGGTTTTTTCTGTTGTTATAACGGATAAGTTTGTAGAAATAGGGGCTGTCTTAAAAGTCATAAAAGTGACTTTTAAGACAGCCCCTTTGCTCGATATTCATATCATTTTTTGTTTTTTCGAAAGCTTTTCAGTTTTTCATAAATGCCAGCGAATTTCTTTTCCTCACCAGCAACGATGGGCTTATAAAACTCGGCTGACCTTATTTCTTTTGGCAAATAATCTTGATCTGCCCAGCCACCGAACGAGCCGACGGGCGTGTCGTGTGGGTAGCGGTATCCGCCGTGCCCCAGTTCGGCGCTTCCTGCGTAATGTGTATCGCGCAAATGCAATGGAATGTCGCCAACATCGCCTTTATTAATAGCTGCAGTTGCAGCATCAATGGCTTTATAGGCAGAATTGGATTTTTCGGACAAGCACATTTCAGCGACTGCCTGAGCGAGCGGGATGCGGGCTTCCGGTAAACCGAGACGATCAGCTGCTTGGCAAGCGGAGAGAACGTGTCCGCCAACAGCAGGATTGGCAAGTCCAATGTCCTCGTAAGCCATAACGAGTAAACGGCGTGTAACAGCAGTTAAGTCACCATTTTCTAATAAATGCGCCAAATAATACATTGCTGCATTGACATCACTTCCGCGCACTGATTTTTGTAATGCAGACAATAAATTAAAAAAGTGCGATCCTTTTTTATCACCGAACACGCCGACACGCTTGATCATTTGTTCGACCATCTGATCTTCCACAATGTATTTACCGTCGATTTCATCAGAAGCAATGACAATCGATTCAAGCATCGTTAATGCTTTACGAGCGTCACCATTGGTACCTTCTGCAATGCGTTCGACTTGTTTTTTTGAAATCGCAATGTGTTCGCTGCCGAGTCCACGTTTGGGTTCGGCCAATGCGCTATTTAGCAACTGCACAATATCTTCTTGAGACAGCCGCTTTAATTGCTTAATTTCACCGCAACGCGAACGGATTGCCGGATTAACGTCATGGAATGGATTTTCCGTTGTCGCACCAATCAAAACAATCGAACCACTTTCAACATGCGGCAGCAAAGCATCTTGCTGCAACTTGTTAAAACGGTGAATTTCATCCAGAAACAACAATACTTTACCGGTCATCCGTGATTCGGTCACGACTTCTTCAACGTCTTTCTTGCCAGAAGTTGTGGCGTTCAGCGCGATAAAAGGTAAATTCGATGTCCCTGCGATAGCGTGAGCGATAGAAGTTTTGCCGATGCCAGGCTCGCCGTACAGCAGCATAGAAGGTACATGTCCATTACTAATCATTTTATATAAAGCCGTATGTGGTCCGATGACGTCTTTTTGTCCGACGACTTCATCAATCGTTCGAGGACGCATACGAAAAGCTAAAGGTTCGTTGTGCATAGAAAAACTCCTTTCGGATATTCGTTCTATCAGTATAGCGTTTGAGGTTTCAAAAGTCATTACAAGTCCATTCAAGTCAAATTATGATATACTGTTTTGAAGAATAAACGTAGTTAAACCGGCTATTTTATGATGTATTATTAGCATTATTCTGTTAATAAAACTAGTCGCACGTAGGGAAGTATTCGAGAAAAATAAATTCGATTTTTATCGAGAATAATTTATTTATTTTAAACAAGTATGGAGTAAACTAGCGGAGACTCCCACGGGAAAGCGCAGCTAGTTTACGGAATACCAATCTTATGAAAATTATCAAACTTAGAGGTGTACTCATGAAAATTTCAACCAAAGGCCGTTACGGTCTGACAATTATGATTGAACTTGGTAAACAATACGGAGAAGGTCCGATTCCATTGCGTAAAATTGCGGCAGAAAATGACCTTTCTGAAGCTTACTTAGAGCAACTAGTGGGACCACTACGCAACTCAGGGCTTGTTAAAAGTGTCCGCGGGGCATATGGCGGTTATATGTTGACGCGCCACCCAAAAGAAATTTCAGCAGGAGATGTGATTCGTGTTTTAGAAGGTCCCATCCAACCTGTTGAAGGCATTGAAGACGAAAAGCAACCGCAGCGTGAGCTATGGGTACGCATTCGTGATGCAGTAAAAAATGTTCTCGATACCACAACGATTGAAGATTTGGCAAACGCCGAAAACGGTGAAACTGAAAATTACATGTACTATATATAAAGGGGTCAACAACTATGAATCGAATTTATTTAGATCATGCGGCGACTTCGCCCATGCATCCCGAAGTGGTGGCGACTTTTTCTGAAGCACTCGGAACGGTTTACGGCAATCCTTCAAGTATCCATGGTACCGGTAGAGCGGCACGTAAAAAACTGGACGATGCACGCAAATTGCTAGCTGACAGCATACAGGCTCATGACCATGAAATTATTTTTACTAGCGGGGGTACTGAAGCGGACAATACGGCAATTTTTGGCACGGCTGCAAAAAAAGAAGGAAAGCATATCATCACTACAATGATTGAACACCATGCCATTTTGCATGCTTGTGAGGAATTAGAACGACAAGGCTACGACGTAACTTATTTGCCAGTGGGTGAAAATGGACGCGTGCGAGCAGAAGACGTGAAAAATGCGCTGCGTGACGATACAATTCTAGTATCGGTCATGATGGGCAATAATGAGGTTGGAACCATTCAACCGATTGCCGAAATCGGTGAATTGTTAAAAGATACAGATGTGACATTCCACACCGACGCGGTTCAAGCATTTGGTATATTGCCAATCGATGTTAACGTATTAAACGTTGATTTATTATCGGTCTCTGCGCATAAACTAAACGGACCTAAAGGTGTTGGCTTTTTATACCAACGCAAAGGAACGGCGGTAACTCCATTGTTGTACGGAGGAGAACAAGAACGTAAGCGCCGGGCAGGAACGGAAAACGTACCGGCGATTTCCGCATTTGCTAAAGCAGCAGAAATTGCGTTAGCAACGATGGAAGAAAAAACAACAGCTTACGAGCAATACAAAACGATGTTTAAAGACGTTTTGGATAAACAAAACGTCAACTATAAAGAAAATGGCAGTCATTCTATGCCGCATATTTTAAATCTCAGTATTTCAGGTATAGAAATTGAGTCGTTTTTAATCAACTTGGATTTAGCGGGGATATCAGCTTCAAGCGGATCAGCGTGCACAGCAGGTTCAATTGATCCATCTCATGTGCTTGTTGCCATGTACGGCGATAAGGCTGTTGAAAGCCGTAATTCTATTCGATTTAGCTTCGGCTTAGGATTGACGTCTGAAACAATTAAGCAAGCTGCCGAAAAGACAGCTCAAATAAGCCAGCGTTTGGCATTAAAATGAAAAGGTGAATAAAATGACAAAATCATTACAAGATACACGTATTGTCGTCGGCATGTCCGGAGGGGTTGACTCTTCGGTTGCTGCGTATTTATTGAAAGAACAAGGTTACGATGTTATCGGCATCTTTATGAAAAATTGGGATGACACCGATGAAAATGGCGTCTGCACTGCGACAGAAGATTACGAAGACGTCATTCGCGTCTGTAACCAAATTGGTATTCCGTATTATGCGGTAAATTTCGAAAAGCAATACTGGGACAAAGTTTTCACGTATTTTTTGGAAGAATACAAAGCAGGACGTACGCCAAACCCAGATGTTATGTGCAATAAAGAAATTAAATTCAAAGCCTTTTTAGAGCATGCTTTAAGTCTGGGGGCCGATTATTTGGCAACTGGTCATTACGCACAAGTTGAACACGCAGAAAACGGCGAAACAAAAATGTTGCGTGGCAAAGACAACAACAAAGATCAAACTTACTTTTTAAATCAACTAGACCAACATCAATTGTCGAAAGTGATGTTCCCAATCGGCCATATGGAGAAAAAGAAAGTCCGTGAAATCGCGCTAGAAGCGGGACTTGCAACAGCGACGAAAAAGGATTCCACGGGTATTTGTTTTATTGGAGAACGGAATTTCAAAGAATTTTTGGGTCAATACTTGCCAGCACAACCGGGTCAAATGGAAACGTTAGAAGGCGTTAAAATGGGTTCACATGACGGCTTAATGTATTATACAATTGGCCAACGCCAAGGACTTGGTATCGGCGGGGCAGGAGATCCGTGGTTTGTTATTGGAAAAGATTTAGAGCGCAACGTATTATACGTTGGACAAAATATTCATCATGATGCCCTTTTCTCAGATAGCTTAACTGCGGTAAACTTAAGCTTCACATCAAATACAGCACCAAGCGGGATATTAGAATGCACAGCAAAATTCCGTTACCGTCAGCAAGATGTCGGTGTAACTGTTGAATTTAAAGGCGAAAGAGCCATCGTGACATTTGCAGAGCCGGTCCGCGCGATTACGCCTGGTCAAGCTGTCGTTTTTTATGATGGTGAAGAATGCCTAGGCGGTGGAACGATCGATCGTGTCTTTAAAAATGGCGCACGTTTGGAATATGTCGGTTAATGGGAGAGACAACAATGAATTACAACGAAATCGGGATACAAGCATTACAAGAAGGCAATACAGAAAAAGCCGTTGAAGCTTTCACACAAGCAATCGATGAACAACCGGACAACCCGCTAGGCTATATCAATTTTGGGCATGTCTTAACGTCGATGGACGAAATTGACCGTGCGGAAAGATTTTTCCAAAAAGCCATTACGCTTGATGAGACATCAGCGACGGCTTTTTATGGTTTGGCTAACTTGTATTTTAATTCAGAGCGTTATTCAGAAGCATTAAAGCTATATGAAAAAGCATTGCAATACGAACTTGAAGGCGCAGATGCGCATTTTATGATCGGTAAATGCTTTGAAAAACTAGAGCAGCCGAAACTAGCGTTGCCGTATTTTCAACGCGCGGTAGAACTGGATGAACAGGATGTTCAAGCACGCTTGAGCTATGGCATCTGTTTGGCATCTATGGAATTATTTGAACTAGCAGAACCTCAATTTCTACAAGTAATCGACAGCGAACCAGATCATTCGGATGCTCATTATAATGTGGGTGTTCTTTACGCAGTCTCGACAAATCGTACAGAAGACGCTATGTATCATTTGAAACAGGCGTATACGCTAGATGAGCGCAATGAAATGGCACGATATGCTTACGATATGATTGCAACGACATTACAATAGCTACGTGAAGAGGAGACGACAGAAATGACCGGACAAATCGATTTATTTCAAGAAGAAAAACAGTTTGTATTAGGGCGTCCTGTCGTCTCGATTTTTCACAATCCTCAAAACTTATTCTCCATAGCCAAAGTGAAAATTCAAGAAACCAACACCCCGTACACTGAAAAAGAAATTATTGTATCTGGCTATTTTCCGATGTTAACGCTCGAAGAACAGTATCGTTTTACAGGCGTCGTGAAAAATCATCCGCGTTATGGTGTTCAATTCCAAGTAGAAACGTTTACGAAAGAAGTACCAGAAACCGAACAAGGAATTATTCATTACTTGTCCAGTGATATGTTTAATGGCATTGGCCGGAAAACAGCAGAAACAATCGTCAAAAAACTCGGCAAAGATGCGATTAAGAAAATTCTTGAAGACCCTGATGCATTAGATAAAGTGCCGCGGTTGTCAGATGATAAAAAAGACACCATTCGCGCGACTTTACAGATGAATCTCGGTCTGGAGCGTGTGATGATTCAGCTCAACGACTGGGGCTTTGGCCCTCAAGTGGGCATGCGTATTTATCAAGCTTACCGCGAAGAAACCATTGAAATTTTGACGAAAAATCCCTTCCAGCTGATTGAAGAAATCGAAGGAATCGGTTTTCAACGTGCCGACGAACTCGGAACCAAGCTTGGCATCACTGGCAGTCATCCGGACCGAATCAAAGCGGCAATTTTGCACATTCTGAACCAAGCTTCTCTGTCTGAAGGCCATGTCTATGTAGACGCTAAAACCTTGATTCCGCTAGTTAAGGAAATGCTCGAATCACGTCAGCAAGGAGAAATTGCGATTGAAGCGATTTCGAAAGCCGCTATCGAATTAAATGAAGAAAGTAAAGTCGCAGGCGAAGAAACGCGGCTTTATTTGCCATCGCTGTATTATTCAGAAGTTGGAATTGCGACGAAACTGGAAACTTTACTGGCCGAACAAGAAAATCGCACAAAGTTTCCAAGTTCAGAAGTTCGTAAAGCGCTTGGTGAAGCAGAGGAACGTCTTGGTGTGAATTATGCAGAAACGCAAGTTGACGCGATTGAAAACAGTATTAATTCATCGGTCATGATTTTAACGGGTGGACCGGGTACCGGTAAGACCACGGTTGTCCGCGGATTGGTGGAAATCTATGCAGAACTGCACGGGTTGTCACTCGATCCGAAAGAATACGCCAAGAAAAAAGAGCCGTTTCCCATTATCCTAGCAGCACCAACGGGACGTGCGGCCAAGCGCTTGAGTGAATCCACTGACCTACCGGCAATGACAATCCACCGTTTATTAGGCTTTAATGGCCAAGAAAAAGACGAAGAAACCGAAAAAGAAATCGAAGGCAAATTAATTATTATCGATGAAATGTCGATGGTTGATACGTGGCTTGCTCATCAACTGCTAAAAGCAGTACCAGAAGACGCACAGCTAATTTTCGTTGGAGACCAAGATCAATTGCCGCCGGTTGGTCCCGGACAAGTGCTAAGAGATTTACTCGAATCAAAACGGATTCCAACTGTTGAGCTAACCGATATTTACCGACAAGCGTCAGGTTCCTCCATCATTGAACTCGCCCATCAAATGAAAAATGGACAATTGCCTGAAGACATCACTGTAAAGACGGCCGATCGTTCATTTATCAAAGCGGGAGCCGACCAAATTCCTGCTGTTGTTGAAAAAGTTGTGAGGAGTGCCTTGTCGAAAGGTCATTCGATTAAAGACATCCAAGTGCTTGCTCCGATGTATAAAGGACCAGCTGGAATCGATGCTTTGAACCGTCTGATTCAAGAAATGGTCAACCCGAATCCGGATGGCAAACGAAAAGAATTAGCATTTGGTGACATTACGTACCGCATTGGCGATAAAGTGTTGCAGCTCGTCAATCAACCAGAAAGCAATGTCTTTAATGGTGACATGGGTGAAATTGTTGCTATTATGAAAGCAAAAGAAACCGTTGAAAAACAAGACATGTTAGTAGCATCTTTTGATGGCATTGAAGTAACTTATGAACGTAGCGATTTAAACCAACTCACGCTAGCGTACTGTTGTTCAATCCATAAGTCACAAGGATCTGAATTTCCAACCGTCATCATGCCAGTAGTTCGGGGCTACATGAAAATGTTGCGCCGCAATTTGCTTTACACGGGCATTACCCGGAGTAGGGATTTTCTTATTCTCTGTGGAGATCCAAGCGTCTTCCGTTACGGAGTTGAACGCACGGACGACGCACAGCGCATGACCACATTAAAAAGCCGTCTAGCGGTCACAACCGAACAACCAAAAACCGAACAACAAACAAAGCAACAAGTCGAGACAGAACAGAGCGGTCCCGTCAGTTTAACTGCCGAAAATGTCCACGCCATCCATCCAATGATTGGCATGGAAGGCATTACTCCACAAAAGTTTATGGAAGCTTGAGTAAATCTTTAAAATTTACACAACATGCAAAGGAAACCGTAATTTAGAATGCGGTTTCCTGTTTGTGTTGAAACTAAATTTCATATAAATACTTGTTATGTAAGTTACGAAGTAAACCAACGGAGACTCCCGCGGGATAGCGAAGTGCCGAAATCCACTCGGGCGTTAAGGCCGAGTTAGTTCGGCGCAAGCCCGCAGGAAAGCGGAGTTGGTTTCGCAGTAACACTGCCCAATTAAAGTATCACTATTGACATCACGCAAAGCTTTTTCTATAATTCAAATTAGATTGATAGACAAACACATTGATGGAGACAGTATAAAATCGCATTCGAAAAGAAACGGGACCCTAGGCTGAAAGGCTCCGACGACAGTCGATTTTAGAAAGCTACTCCGGAGTGCAGCTAATTCCTGCCGTTGAACCGCGTTAAGGTGTTCGAGAGACACAGAGCATGCTGCTTTGTGTAACTAGGGTGGTACCGCGAAATAAAGCCTTCGTCCCTTTTTTGGGATGAAGGCTTTTTATTATGTTAAGGAGGAAAAATAGATGAAAAATTTAAAAGCAGAAGACATTAGACAAATGTATATTGATTTCTTTAAAGAAAAGGGCCACGATCAGGAGCCAAGTGCACCGCTTGTGCCTTTTGAAGATCCTTCCTTATTGTGGATTAACAGTGGCGTCGCTACCTTAAAGAAATACTTTGATGGCCGTGTCATTCCAAACAACCCTAGAATCGTAAATGCACAAAAATCGATTCGCACAAATGATATTGAAAACGTTGGGAAAACAGCGCGTCATCATACGTTTTTCGAAATGCTTGGGAACTTTTCAATTGGCGAATACTTTAAAACTGAAGCGATTCACTGGGCTTGGGAATTTTTAACGGACGACAAATGGATCGGTTTTGACGCTGAAAAACTTTCTATAACAGTTCATCCAGAAGATGAAGAAGCATACGCAATTTGGTTAAATGAAGTAGGCGTACCAGCTGAACGCATTATTCGTTTGGAAGGGAATTTCTGGGATATCGGTGAAGGTCCAAGTGGTCCGAACTCTGAAATTTTCTACGACCGCGGCGAAAGCTATGGCAACGATTTGACTGACCCTGAACTATATCCTGGTGGCGAAAATGATCGTTATTTGGAAATTTGGAACTTGGTGTTCTCACAATTCAACCACAACGCGGATCACACCTACACATTACTGCCTAAACAAAACATTGATACAGGAATGGGCTTAGAGCGAATGGCTTGTGTGGCTCAAGACGTAGCAACCAACTACGACACGGATTTATTCGTACCGATTATCCGAAAAACAGAAGAAATTTCAGGGAAAACGTACGGCGAAGACGCGGATATGGATATGGCGTTTAAAGTGATTGCCGACCACATCCGTACGGTTGCATTTGCGATTGGTGACGGAGCCCTTCCATCTAACGAGGGGCGCGGTTATGTGTTACGTCGTTTATTACGTCGTGCCGTACGTTATGCGAAAAAATTAGGCGTTGAACAGCCATTCTTGTTTGAGCTAGTACCAGTGGTTGGAGATATTATGAAGAGCTTTTACCCCGAAGTTAACGACAAACAAGACTTTATCATTCGTGTGATGAAACTAGAAGAACAGCGTTTCCACGAAACACTTCATGACGGCTTAGCGATTCTGTCTTCGGTTGTGGAAAAACAAAAAGCGAACGGACAAACAGAAATTCCTGGTGAAGATGCATTCCGTCTTTATGACACATACGGGTTCCCGGTTGAATTGACTGAAGAATACGCGGAAGAAGAAGGCATGACCATCGACCATGAAGGCTTTGAAGCAGCGATGCAAGCTCAGCGTGATCGTGCAAGAAGCGCGCGTCAAAACGTTAATTCGATGCAAACTCAATCTGAAGTTTTGGGTAATATTAAAACAGCCAGTGAATTTATTGGCTACAGCCAGACTGTTTCAGATGCTAAAGTAGTAGTTATTATTAAGGACGGTGAACTTGCTGACCGTGCACATGAAGGTGAAGAAGTTCAAGTTATTCTAGATCAAACACCGTTTTATGCAGAAAGTGGCGGACAAATAGCAGATCGCGGAACCTTGAGCAATGATTTGGTTCAAGCGACTGTATTAAACGTTAAAAAAGCACCAAATGGCCAAAATTTACATTCTGTTCGTATTAACACGGGAGAATTAACACTGGCGTCTGTGACAGCAAAAGTAGACGCAGCAGATCGTCGTCATACGGTGAAAAACCATACAGCGACACACCTTTTGCACCAAGCGCTAAAAGATACGTTAGGAACGCATGTTAACCAAGCGGGATCTTATGTAGGGCCAGATCGTTTACGTTTTGATTTTTCTCATTTTGGCCAAGTCACGAAAGAAGAGTTAGAGACCATTGAGAAAATCGTTAACGAAAAAGTATGGGAAGGAATCGCAGTTCAAACTGGATACCATAACTTGCAAGAAGCAAAAGATATGGGTGCAATGGCATTGTTCGGTGAGAAATACGGGGATGTTGTACGCGTCGTTGAAATTGGCGACTATTCACTAGAGTTATGTGGTGGCGTTCACGTATTCAATACATCGGAAATTGGCTTGTTTAAAATTGTTTCTGAAGGCGGCATTGGTGCTGGGGTACGCAGAATCGAAGCGCTAACAGGTAAAGGGGCCTATGAAAACTTGAAAGACAGTGAGCACGTATTAGAACAGGCGGCAGGATTATTAAAATCTTCTCCGAAAGAGATGATTCAAAAAGCGCAATCGGTTCAAGCTGAAATAAAAGCCTTGCAACGTGAAAATGAATCCTTGCTTGCGAAAATCTCTAACGCGCAATCTGCGGGCATTTTAGATGCAGCTCAAAAAATTGGAGACATTACCGTACTGTCCGTTAAAGTCGAAGCAAAAGACAATAACCAATTGCGTCAAATGATGGATGACTTGAAAACGAAAATGGGTAAAGCAGTAATCGTTCTTGGTGCGACAGACGGAGATAAAGTGATGCTTGCAGCAGGCGTGACAAAAGACTTGGCAGGCGGAGATTATCATGCAGGACAAATCGTTAAACACGTAGCAGAACAATGTGGCGGCAAAGGTGGCGGCCGGCCAGATATGGCAATGGCAGGTGCAAAAGATGTCGACAAGTTAGAGTCGGCACTTGAATCCGTTTATAGCTTAGTGAAATAGGTTTAATAAATGACCGCTATCGGTTATAATAAGAAGCAGACAGCAGGAGCAATTATTCCTATTTAAAATCCGAAAGCGAGGTGCTTGTCGTGAGTTCATTTGATCGAACTATGAAATTCGATTCGTCTGATGAGTCGATGGAGCAAGAAGTGAAGCAAGTGATGCTACAGGTCCATGCTGCACTTGAAGAAAAAGGCTATAACCCGATCAATCAGATCGTCGGATATTTATTATCAGGTGATCCGGCTTATATTCCTCGCCATCAGGATGCGCGAAATATGATTCGCAAACTAGAACGGGATGAAATTCTAGAGGAACTTGTAAAGTTCTATATTAAGAAGAATAACGGAGAATAAGGATGCGCATAATTGGACTTGATGTTGGTTCGAAAACAATTGGAGTCGCGATTAGTGATCCGATGGGCTGGACAGCTCAGGGAATCGAAACCATCAAAATAAATGAAGCCATCGAGGAATTTGGCATGGTCCGTCTCGGTGAACTAATCAAACAATATGAAGTGACTGAAGCAGTTGTGGGGTACCCGAAAAACATGAACAATTCAATTGGGCCACGTGCTCAAGCATCCGAAAGATTTGCAGATTTGCTGAAAGAAGCGTATAGTATACCGGTGGTCCTATGGGATGAACGGCTTACAACGTCTGCAGCAGAGAAGATGTTAATCTCCGCGGATGTCAGTCGCAAAAATCGCAAAAAAGTGATCGACAAGATGGCAGCAGTCATGATTTTGCAGGGCTATCTTGATTTTAAAAAATAATGAGGTGACGCAAATGGAACACGGACAAGAACACATTACAGTCGTTGATGAAAACGGCAACGAGCAATTATTTGAAGTATTGTTTACATTTGAATCAGCAGATTTCGGAAAATCATATGTTTTGTATTTCCCAATTGGCGCTGAAGAAGATGAAGAAGGCGAAATTGAAATTCACGCATCTTCATTCACAGAAAACCCTGAATCAGATGAAACTGAAGGTGGCGGAGAGCTTCGCCCAGTTGAAACTGATGAAGAGTGGGACATGATTGAAGAAATGTTGAACACGTTCCTTGACGAAGAAGAAGAAAACGAAGAGCTTTAAAAAGATGAGGGCGGAATTGATTGCTGATTCCGCCTTTTTCTTTTGTGCACTTTTCTTGTATACTGGTAGAAGTGAGCTATAACTAGCTCAACTTTTGCAGTACAGAAAAGCTGGGGGGAAAACCCGTGGGGAAACCATCAAAAAAAGAAATTATGTTTGAACGTATGAAAGAAAAAAAGAAGGAAGTGAGAGTCGTCCGACGCATCGTATTAATAGTCGCACTGATCCTAGTAATTATCATTGGGATTGCAGGTTTTAAAACCTATAGCTATGTCACTGATGCCTTAGAGCCGGTAGATGCCGACTCAGAAAAAGTGATTACCGTTGAAGTCCCAATCGGTTCGAGTCTGGACAGCATTGCGGCACTGCTTGAAGAAAATAATGTGATTGAAGACGCGCGCATCTATAAATACTACGTCAAATTTAAAAATGAATCTGAGTTTCAAGCAGGAACCTATGATTTGATGCAGTCGATGACGCTGGATGAAATTACGGAAAGTTTGAAAACGGGTAAAGTTTATCATGAACCGTTGTTTACCATTAATGTTCCAGAAGGTTTAACGGTTGAAGAAATCGCTGAAAATGTTATCGCTAAAAAAACATCGTATACGGCAGAAGAATTTCTGAAACAAATTGATGACCCTGCATATATTGAAGAGTTAATGGTTAAATATCCAGATTTATTGACTGACGAAATACGAGGTGATAACATTCGTCACCCTCTCGAAGGATATCTATTCCCGGCAACTTATCCTATGTATGAAGAAGAACCATCGTTAACGTTAATTATTGAGCAAATGCTTAATGCGACACAATCCAACGTTGTACCATACCAAGGTGTCTTAGATGAACTCGAAAAGTCGCCTCATTGGTTATTGACTTTTGCTTCTCTTTTAGAAGAAGAAGCCACAGCACAATCTGATCGCCAAACGATTGCTAGTGTTTTTTACAATCGCTTAGAAGACGATATGCCATTGCAGACAGATCCAACTGTAATTTACGCAATGGGCAAACACAAAGAGCGTTTGTTTAACAAGGATTACGAATTTGAACACCCGTACAGCACATACCAAAACAAAGGGTTGCCACCGGGACCTATCGCAAATGCAGGAGGCTCTTCGATTCAAGCAGTACTAGACCCTGCAAAAACCGATTACCTCTATTTCTTAGCGGACAAGGAAGGCAAGAATCACTTTGCTAAAACTTACGAAGAGCATTTGAAGAATCGAGACGAGTATATTGGAGAGTAAACCACTTAGAAGGAAGCGTCCTCGCTTTCCTTCTCTTTTTATGGTAAGATTTGAAGTAATTTTTGCTGAGTCGAAAAGGAGCTTATTTGTATGGTGACCAATCAATTATCAACGACGCTTAAAGCGATTCAGGCGTATGCTGCTCTGCATCACATTCCCATCATGGAGGATCAAGGAATCGGAGAGCTAGTTGAACTTTTAAAAATTCAACAGCCTAAACAGATTCTTGAAATTGGTGCAGCGATTGGTTTTTCAGCGATTAAAATGGCTGAGGCGTTACCTGCTTGCACAGTGGATACTGTAGAACGCGATGACTCACGGTATCAAAAGGCGTTGGAATTTATTGCTCAAACAGAGTTAGCGAGTCGCATCCGTATTTATCATGCAGATGCACTAGAACTGGAACTATCCCAACTGAAACCGCAGTATGATGCAATTTTTATAGATGCTGCCAAAGGTCAATACGAGCGCTTTTTCGACAAATACGAAACATTATTGCCAACAGGTGGTATTATCTATTGCGATAACATGACCATGCATGGTCTTTCAGATATGCCATTGTCGGACGTACCGAGAAGGAAACGGACGATGATTCGCAATTTGGCGACTTTTAAAGAACATATGCTCAATCACCCGTGCTATGATACAGAATTATTATCCTCAGGTGATGGCATACTGATTTGCAGAAAGAAATAAATACACTAAAAAGAGATTTACAGGGAGCTAACTAATATGTCTACTAAACGGCCGGTCGTTATTGGAATCGCAGGGGGTTCGGGCTCGGGAAAAACGAGTGTAACGAATTCAATTTATGAAGTCTTTAAAGAAAACTCAGTCGTCGTCATCGAGCAGGACTATTATTACAAAGACCAAAGTCATTTGGCTTTTGATGAGCGCTTGGAAACAAATTACGACCATCCATTAGCATTTGATACGGATTTGTTAATTGATCATATCAACGAATTGCTTGAGCGTCGTGCCATCGAAAAACCGGTTTACAATTATGCTTTACATACACGTGCAGAAGAAACTGTAGTAATCGAGCCAAAAGATGTTATTATACTGGAAGGCATATTAGTACTTGAAGATCCGCGTTTGCGTGAACTAATGGATATTAAATTATTCGTCGATACAGATGGTGATTTGCGCATTATTCGTCGTCTATTGCGTGACATTAATGAACGCGGGCGGACAATCGATTCTGTTATTGAACAGTATTTAACGGTTGTTCGACCGATGCATAATCAATTTATTGAACCGACAAAACGGTATGCCGATGTAATTATTCCTGAAGGTGGCCAAAATGAAGTGGCAATCGATTTAATGGTTACAAAAATTAAAACTATTCTTGAATAGATAGTGAAACTATAATATGATGATACGAGACTGACGGATGTAGGCATCCAGGTCAGCAGTTGAAGGAGTGGGAACAATGGCTAACGAAAAACAATTTCCAATGACAGCTGCAGGAAAGCAGAAGTTGGAAGATGAACTGGATTTTTTAAAAACAATTAAACGTAAAGAAGTAGTCGAACGAATCAAAATCGCTCGTGATTTTGGTGATTTATCTGAGAACGCTGAGTATGACTCTGCGAAAGAAGATCAGGCTTTTGTAGAAGGTCGCATCTCAACACTTGAATCGATGATCCGTAACGCAGTTATCATAAATGAAAATGAATCAAACAAAGATGTCGTTCGCTTAGGGACGACTGTAACATTCATAGAAGTTCCAGATGGCGATAAAGAGTCTTATACAATTGTTGGATCAGCAGAAGCAGATCCTTTAGAAGGTCGCATTTCAAACGATTCTCCAATTGCGAAAAGCATGATTGGCCGCACGATTGGTGAAAATGTTAAAGTATTAACACCAGGCGGAGAAATGGAAATCAAGATTCTTTCAATCACGTGATCAAGCGGCCATTCTTTAAAAAGGATGGCCGTTTCTCATTAGTTGAACTGTAAATGAAACGTATTTAACGCTGAAACGTCAAATTTGTCATAGTGTATTAATGGTAAACTATTAAGAAAGGGGGACATTCAATGAATAACGAAGAAAAGCCGTATCCCTCTCGTTTGAAGAAAAAGAAAAACCGATCAAATTCGATTTTGAACATTTTGATTGGCTTGGTATTTGCATTGATTCTCATAATTGGAGTTTCCATGCTTTTTGGCGGAGGGAACGAACAAGCTCAAGATCCGGATCAAGTAGCGAGTTCGCCTGAAATCGACGAACAAACGAGTGGGACTGAAGACAGCGAAGGCACTGAAGAAACAGCTAAAGAAAAAGAAACTGCTGAAAAAGAAGCTGCTGAAAAAGAAAAAGAGGCCGCTAAAAAAGCGGAAGAAGAAAAAGAAAAAGAAGAGTCTGCCATTAAAGGTGGAACAATTACACGGGAAGACTCGAGCGATCCGATTGTCGAAGAAACCGTGATTAACACCAGCTGGGAGCCGATTGGCACGAAGCAAAAAGGCGATCATGTTTCTGTCTATCAAAAAAATTCAGCTGACTGGAACGAAAAAGTTCAAGCCGTTTCTTATGCGACCGGCCTTGATCAAAATAATATGTATGTCATGATGATAAAAAATGGCGGTGGTCCGCAGAAATCGATAGCGACTGTTCAGTCGAAAGATGAATCTGAAAAATACCGCGTCCATATGGAATGGGTCGATGGCGAAGGCTGGAAACCAGTAAAAATGGACGTCTTAAAAACGCTTAAAGGCGCCTATTAATAAAGGCGTCTTTTTCTTTTATCAAATGAAATTGTAATGAAATTAAGATGAAATGAGGAATGGCAATATGAGAATCGGTGTAATCGGTGCAATGGAAGAAGAAGTTCAATTATTAAGAAGTAGACTAGAAAATCCGCAAACGGAAGAAATTGCAAAATGCGAATTTACTTTAGGTACATACGAAGAACAGGAAATTATATTGTTAAAAAGCGGAATTGGTAAAGTAAATGCGGCCATGTCAACGACGATTTTACTTCAACAATATAAACCTGATATTGTTATCAATATTGGCTCAGCAGGCGGTTTTGATGAGGAACTAGAAGTCGGTGCAGTCGTGATTTCAGACGAAGTTCGTCACCATGATGTAGATGTAACTGTCTTTGGTTATGAAATGGGCCAAGTACCTCAATTGCCAGCAGCTTTTACTTCTAATAAAGAATTGATTGAGCTAGCCGTTAAAGCAGTTAAGGAAATGGGGCAGCACGATTATGCGGTTGGATTGATTGCTACAGGAGATTCATTTATGAACGATCCAGAGCGTGTCGCAAAAGTGCGGGAACATTTCCCGTCGATGAAAGCAGCTGAAATGGAAGCGGCGGCAGTTGCGCAGGTGTGCTATCAATTTGATGTGGCTTTTATTGTCATTCGTGCATTGTCAGATATTGCCGGAAAAGAATCATCGGTATCGTTTGAAGAATTCTTGCCTGTAGCGGCTAAGCATTCAACAGAAATTGTTTTCAGTGTCATCAGCCAGCTAGCCGCACGTATCTGATTTTGTGCAGACAAAATGAAAAAGCTGGGGACGTTTTCTTAACGTCACTCAGCTTTTTTTAAACTTTTTTCAAGGTAAAGGTACTGATCATTAACAAAGAACAAAGAACAAATAAAAACATATAGACGACCGGTGAAAATACCGACAATGCAAAATACGATAAAGTGATAACTGTACCTGCAGCTGTAATAGGCAACCCAGTAAAGTATCCAGTCGAGTCTGAAATGTTAAAACGCGCCAAGCGAAAAGCGCCACATGACAGATAAAGTACAGTAAAAACCATTCCAATAAAACCGAAGTCTGACAAGACAAGTTGATAAATTAAAATTGCGGGTGCGACACCAAAGGACAACAAATCGCTCATTGAATCGAGTTGTTTGCCTAAATCAGATTCTTGATTAAACTTTCTTGCCACCATACCGTCAAAGCGGTCTAAAAAAGCTGCAATAAATATAAATAGCACGCTATAGCTATAAGATCCATTTAAAGTGGCCATAAGAGAAGCCCCGCCAAACAACATATTACCGATCGTAATGGAGTTTGCGGCCTGTGACTTCAGCTTTTTTATGGTGTGATCCATTCTTTCGATTATTAACAATGGAAAACACTCCTTCTTTTTTTGTAAACTTGTTCAATCTATTATACTGCGAAAGGTAAAATAATGGTAGACTATTTTAGCAACGGAGGCATCTCGATGAAAAAATATTTGTACCAGCGTTCAATAGAACTAACGAACGGAGCTTTTACTTCTAATTTAATTCGCCAATTTGCCGGTTCTCAAAAAAGCCGCAGATTTATACCGAGCTATATAAAAACATATCAAATCGCAACGGATGAAATCGAAAAACCTTTAGAAAGCTTTCCGACACTTCATGATTTTTTTGTTCGTAAACTTACTGGCAGTAGTCGGCCAATTGCTGAAGTTTCTGTCGTGTCTCCAGTGGATGGGAAAATTGAAATCATTGGGGACCTACGAAAAGATAGTCGTTTTTTTGTGAAAGGACACGACTATTCATTAGCCGACTTGTTAGGGGATAGCGATTTAGCTGATTGCTACCAAAACGGGAAATACGCAGTGCTGTATTTATCGCCAGCTGACTATCACCGTATCCACAGTCCGGCTGATGGCACAGTGAAGAGACAATATGTGCTTGGTAAAAAATCATATCCGGTTAACGCAGCTGGATTGCAATACGGCAAAGCGCCGATCAGTGGCAACTACCGGATGATTACGGAGTTAGAAACTGAGTTTGGCAAGATGTTGGTCGTCAAAGTCGGTGCCATGTTTGTAAATTCTATTAAACTCACAGAGACCGGTAGTGACTGGGAAAAAGGCAGCGAAGTAGGCTATTTCAGCTTTGGTTCAACAGTTGTGTTGTTTTTTGAGAACAATTCCGTTAGATTTGTCGAAGATATGTCTTCTGGACAACGGATCAAGGTGGGAGAAGCACTAGGAAATATGGTATAATCAATAGAATTAAGTTCGGAAAACAGGAGTGAGTTAGAGTGTATCAAAATTTTGTACCTAGTGAGTATGTAAAAGACGTTTTTGACATTAAGCCAGAAATATTAATTGAAAAGAATATTAAAGGGATAATTACGGATTTAGATAATACACTTGTAGAATGGGATCGTCCAGATGCTACCCCGAAATTGATTGAATGGCTGAAATCGATGAAAGATGCCGGTATTCAAGTAGTAATCGTTTCCAATAATAAAGAATTGCGTGTCAAGTCGTTTGCGGATCCTTTAGGAATTCCGTTTATTTATCAAGCTCGTAAGCCGATGGGCCGCGCTTTTAGAAAAGCACTGCGCATTATGGAAGCAAAACGCGATCAAGTCGTGGTTATTGGAGATCAAATGTTAACGGATATCTTCGGAGGCAATTTGAACAAGATGCATACCATACTAGTATTGCCAGTAGCGCAGTCAGATGGCTTTTTTACTCGTTTTAACCGAAGAATCGAGCGTAAAATCATGAAGAAGTTGAAAGAAAAAGGACAATTGATGTGGGAGGAAGAAAAGTGAGCGAAATGCCAACTTGCATCGGATGCGGTGTGCAGATTCAAACTGAACATAAAGAAGAGGTAGGCTATGCACCACCGTCTTCGTTAGAAAAAGAAGAAATTATTTGTCAACGCTGTTTTCGCCTGAAAAATTACAATGAACTTCAGCCTGTTTCATTAACGGATGATGACTTTCTGAAGATTTTAAACGGCTTGGGCGAACGCGATGGGTTGATCGTCAAAATCGTCGATATTTTTGATTTTAATGGCAGCTGGCTTCCTGGTCTTCACCGTTTTGTTGGGAATAATGATATTTTACTGATTGCCAATAAAGCGGATTTGTTACCGAAGTCAGTGAAACAGCCTAAATTAATCAACTGGATGAAACAAGAAGCTAAAAAATTAGGATTGAA
This sequence comes from Planococcus sp. S3-L1, assembly GCF_030063085.1. Lineage (NCBI taxonomy): Bacteria > Bacillati > Bacillota > Bacilli > Caryophanales > Caryophanaceae > Planococcus > Planococcus sp. S3-L1. Next base: position 225,748 of record NZ_JASISN010000003.1, read on the forward strand.
ACCGATTGACGTATTAACGGTAAGTGCTCACAGAGGAACCGGAGTTCCAGAAGCGATGGAAGCAATCGAAAAATACCGTAAAGGCAAAGACGTCTATGTGGTAGGGTGTACGAATGTTGGGAAATCGACATTCATCAACCGCGTGATTAAGCAAGCGACAGGGCAAGCAGATGTCATTACGACTTCACATTTCCCTGGAACGACATTGGATATGATTGAAATTCCTTTGGATGATAAACGTTCATTATTTGATACACCAGGAATTATCAATCATCATCAATTGGCTCATCATTTAAAAACAGCAGATCTCAAACAAATTATGCCGAAAAAAGAAATTAAGCCTCGTGTGTTCCAATTAAATGCAGGGCAAACATTATTTGTTGGCGGATTGGCACGATTTGACTTTATTCAAGGTGAGCGTTCATCATTCACTGTCCACATTGCTAATGACTTAGGGATTCACCGAACTAAACTAGAGAACGCGGATGCTTTGTACGCACAACATCTAGGCGATATGCTAGCACCACCGTCAGCTGAATACAAAGACGATTTTCCAGAGTTGGTGCGCCACGAATTTAGTGTCAAAGATGCAAAAATGGATATTGTGTTTTCTGGACTTGGTTGGATTACTATACAGCACGGCAACGCCGTTATTGCTGCTCACGCGCCTAAGGGTGTGGAAGTTCTCTTACGCCCATCGTTGATTTAGGAGGTTTTTAGATGAAGAAATGGTACGCAGTAATTGGTGATCCAATTGCTCATTCCTTATCCCCATTTATGCATGAATCGTGGTTTGATGAACATGGCATAGAAGCTGCTTACCTACCGATTCATGTGGAACCGTCGCAATTGAAAAAGTCATTGGAAGCTATGAAAACATTGGGCATCAGTGGTTTTAATATTACACTTCCGCACAAGCAATCCATTGTTCCGCTTTTAGGAAAACTAGAAGAAAGTGCTTCGCAAATGAATGCTGTCAATACGGTGAATTTTGATGGAACTCATTATGTTGGATCAAATACAGATGGTGACGGCTTTGTTCGCTCGCTATTTGTTCATGTCATCGATAAGACATCAAAAGTGTTACTGATTGGCGCAGGTGGTGCGGCAAGAGGAATTGCTTTTGCTTTGAAGCGCGCTGGCTTTACGAATGTGACCATTACCAACCGAACCTACCGGCGTGCAGAAGAGCTAGCGGCAGAAACAAATGCTTCTGCCATGACGCTCATTGAATCTGAACAACAATTGGCTGAATTTGCAATTGTGATTCAAACGACTTCTGTTGGATTAGCGACAGGTGAAGCGTTGCCGATTTCACTGGACCGAGTAAAATCAGGAACTTTAGTAGCGGATATTATTTATAATCCACTGGAAACACCGTTCTTGAAAAAAGCACGAGAAAAAAATTGCATTATCTCAAATGGCGTTGGTATGTTTGTTTATCAAGGAGCAATTGCTTTTGAAAAATGGACAGGGATACAGCCAAATACTGAAAAAATGATCCAAATGATCACAGAAAAACTAGGAGGCACTTATGTTAACAACTAAACAAAAAAGCTTTTTGAAAAGCGAAGCACACCATCTTGCACCCATTTTCCAGGTAGGTAAAGGCGGCGTCAGTGATGCCATGCTCGTTCAAATCAAAGAAGCATTAGAAAAGCGCGAATTGGTCAAAATTAGTATTCTTCAAAACAATGAAGACGGCAAAGATGAAGTAGCAGTAGCTCTTGCTAAAGGCACAAAATCACAGTTGGTTCAATTGATTGGTCACACTGTCGTACTTTACAAACAATCGGTTCATAATAAACGAATCGAGCTACCGGTTAAAAGATGAAAAAAGTTGGGATTCTAGGCGGAACATTTAATCCGCCTCATCTCGGTCATTTAATCATGGCGAGTGAAGCGCTTTTCGCGGCCGAATTGGCTGAAGTCCGTTTTATGCCCAATTATATTGCGCCTCATAAAGAAGTTGCAGGTGCTAGTGCCGAGCAGCGGCTCGCGATGACTAGGCTCGCGATTTCTGATCACGACCAATTTAAAGTAGAAGACTTCGAAATCAAACAGGGTGGAGTTTCTTATTCTTTTGATACCTTAACAAAACTGTCTGAACAAGAACCTGACGTCGAATTCCATTTTATTATTGGAGCCGACATGGTAGAAGGTTTGTCTTCTTGGCACCGAATTGATGAGTTGGTAAAGTTGATTCGCTTTATTGGTGTTAAGCGGCCGGGGTATACTACAGAGACTCCTTATCCGGTGATGCTGATTGATTCTCCGGAATTGCGATTGTCATCCACATTATTGAGAGAACGGGTTGCTGCACGCGGGCCCCTCGCCTTTCTGGTGCCGGAGAAAGTGGAAGCTTTTATTCGAAAGGAGCGCTTGTATGGATCACAACCACATGCTTCAGACCGTTAAAGAACGACTTCCAGAAAACCGATTTACTCATGTGCTTGGTGTAGTGGATACCGCAACTGAACTCGCTAAAGCATTTAAAGTGTCCGAATCCAATGCGCAAACAGCAGCAATTTTGCATGATGTTGCAAAATTTTCAGATCGAGAATGGATGAAATCTGTCATCGTTTCTGAAAACATGGATCCTTTACTACTCGAATACCACGCAGAACTTTGGCATGCTCCTGTAGGCGCTCATTTAGCGAAAAGCGAATTTGGGGTTACCGATGAAGACGTACTTAACGCCATTCGTTACCATACGACGGGACGTGAAGCGATGTCTGATTTGGAAAAAGTCGTCTATATTGCTGATTTAATCGAACCAAACCGCAAATTTTCAGGTGTTGAAGAATTGCGACAATTAAAAAATCAAGGATTGGATGTTATGATGGAAGCCGCGATCAAACATTCCATCGAATTTTTAAAATCAAAAAATCAACCGGTATTTCCGGATTCACTGAAGTGTTACAATTACTTCGTGCAACAGAAAGGGAAAGTGAAAGAATGACTAAAGAAACTTTACTACAAGTAGCGTATAACGCAGCAGAAGATAAAAAAGCAGAAGATATCGTTGTTTTAAATATGGAGGGAATTTCGTTGCTAGCTGACTATTTTGTCATCTGTACAGGGAATTCAGATCGTCAAGTTCAATCAATTGCAAGAGAAATTATGGATAAAGCCCACGAAGAAGGCCATGAAGTGAAAAGCATTGAAGGATTCGACTCTGCACGATGGATTCTTGTCGATCTTGGTGATGTAGTCGCACACGTTTTCCATAAAGACGAGCGCTCATACTACAACCTTGAACGTCTGTGGAGAGAAGCTCCGCAAATGGAAATATGAAATACGGAAAATTTGCCGCAGTCTATGATGGGCTGATGGAAGATATTCCTTACGAAAAGTATGTGGAGTGGGTCGCTTCCCATGTTGCATCCGGCAAGTTGCTGGATGTAGCGTGTGGAACTGGCACATTGTCACAGCTTTTTGCTGAAATGGGCTATAACGTAACAGCGAGTGATTTGTCTGAAGACATGTTGACGATTGCCAATCAACGCTTTCAAGATGCAAACCAGTCAATTCCGGTACTTCAATTGTCGATGGATAATTTAGAGGGATTGACCGATTTTGATATCGTGACGATCGCTATTGATTCGGTTAATTATTTGCAGGATGAGCAACAGGTTCAGCAAACATTTAAAGAAGTTTATGAAGCCTTAAATGTGGGTGGTCATTTTTTCTTTGACGTACATTCCATTGTCAAAGTGGATAAAGTCTACATGGCCAGTCCATTTGTTTATGATGCAGAAGAAATTGCGTACATTTGGCATACTGAGCCTGGAGAAGCAGAACATAGCGTGATTCACGACATGACTTTTTTCGTTCGTCACAATGAGTTATTCGAACGTTTTGAAGAAACGCATGAACAGCGAACGTTTTCTGTTGATGCTTACACAAAATGGTTGGAAACGGCTGGATTTTCTGTAGAGTCGGTGACAGCCGATTTTTCAGATCAGGTGCCGGATGAAGAAAGTGAACGTATTTTCTTCTATGCTAGAAAAGTTTGAGGCGAATTGATGGAGCCATCTGCAACGTGCAGGTGGCTTTTTGTCTATTCAAAAAAGCTAGACAGCAGCAACTGAATTATTATATAATTCAAACAGCTTCTATTTAATTGCCTTCTGAAGAAATGAGGAATGCGAACTGAAATTTTCCGAGCTTCAGAACAAATTTGCATGGCTGCTGATCCCCACAGCTGTCATTGTGCTGCTACTAATTTACTTCTTGTTTCCTCAAAGTAAGTCAGAAACAGCTCCTGCTACTTCTCTTGAACTAATCAACGCTGAATCCCCTCAGCAGACAGAACCCCCAGAAAATGAAGTTCCCGTAATAGAGACTACCTTAATGATTGATATGAAAGGACAAGTGGTTCATCCAGGTGTATACGAGCTACCCGCAGGATCCCGTATGCAAGATGCTGTTCAAGCTGCAGGTGGTTTCACAACAAAAGCCGATAGTCGTGCTATTAATTTGGCGCTCGTAATTGTGGATGAAACTAGTGTTTACGTACCAGTAGTGGGAGAAGAAATCAGTTTGCCAGCGGCATCGTCTCAGACAGCTTCAGCTAGTGGTAGCGGTTTGATTGATATCAACTTGGCGAGTGAAACCGAATTGATGGAACTACCGGGAATCGGTCCTTCTAAGGCCGCTGCTATCCTTGCTTATCGGGAAGAGGTAGGGCGCTTTAAAACACCGGAAGAATTAACTGAGGTTACGGGAATTGGCGACAAAACCTTTGAACAACTAAAAGATCTTATTTCTGCCAAATAGAAAGCCGTACAAGAAAAGACGGTTGACGAAATAGATGCCTCTGCTACAATTATTTTAACTACATGAGCAGGAGGCAATTAAATGAAGCGAATAACTTGGGACCAATTTTTTATGGCGCAAAGCCATTTGCTCGCACTTAGAAGCACTTGTACACGACTGTCTGTCGGCGCAACCATTGTGCGTGACCGAAGAATTATGGCAGGTGGCTACAATGGATCAATTTCAGGAGGAGACCATTGCATCGATAAGGGCTGTTACGTGGTTGATGGACATTGCGTGCGGACAATCCATGCAGAAATGAATGCGCTACTGCAATGTGCGAAATACGGCATTAGCGTCAGTGGCGCGGATATGTATGTCAGCCATTTTCCTTGTTTGCCATGTACTAAGTCGATTATCCAGTCCGGAATTGCTCGACTTTATTACGCGACAGACTACAAAAATCATGAATATGCCATTGAATTATTAGAGCAGGCAGGTGTAGAAGTCGTGCAAGTAGTATTTGACGAGCGGAAGATTGATTTTTTGAGTGTCGAAAAATCTGCTCTTTATATGGAACTCCTGGAAAAGTTGCGTGAAAAAGGTGGAAGTGATGAAGAATTGGCCCATTATACTGAACGGGTGAATCAATTATTCGGAGAAATCGAAGTGTAACAACTACTCCTTTTCTATATTTAGCAGCAGCTACAATTCTTGCTACATATGCAGCGCATGAAACAGCGGTTCAACTCGTGTTCATGGCGCTGCTTTTTAGTTGGATGTGTTGGAAAAAAGAAGGGCGAGTTCTTATTGTCGCAGTTTTTTTATTTACCTGTGCGGTGTATTTGGTGCAGGATTTTAGAAGTCAGCAGCTAGTTAGTAAGCTACAGCCTTATTCAGGAACACTGATATTTCATACGGGTGCAGTCATCGATGGCGATAGTCTTAGAGGATTTGCAGTATTAGAAGATCGTACAGTCGTTTACGCACGATACCGCTTAAGTTCCGCTGAACAAAAGCTTCAATTAGAAAGTCTAGTTGACGACTCCATATTTCAAGTTAATGGTATTTTTGAACAACCATCATCTCCCTCGCATCGCTATTCTTTTGATATGAGTAAATATTTGCGGCATAATGGAGCAAACTCGTTATTGGTCATCCAGTCAATAGATGGGGTGACAGAGAACGATACGTGGAAAAATCGGCTACTTAGCAGGAGAGAGGCTTTAAAGCATCATATACGCGAGCATTTCCCAGAAAGTCTAGTTGCAGAAGCGGAAGCTTTACTGATTGGTGAGCGAGAAAACATGGATCCTGAAGACCAACGTGTCTATCAAACCTTAGGTATTTCTCATTTGTTTGCTATTTCAGGATTGCATGTTGGAATTGCATCGGGTCTGCTTTATGGCATTCTTGTCCGTTTGCATGTTCGAAAAGAGATGGCGCTCGTCATTTTGTTAGTTGTATTGCCGCTTTACGCGGTTCTAGCTGGTGGTGCGCCTTCAGTTTGGCGAGCAGTTAGTATGGTATGCGCTGTACTAGTAGGCAAGCTTTTCGGCTTCCGGTTATCTATTGCAAGTATTATGTTAACTAGTGTGATCATTTTTATTCTATGGAATCCATACGTCCTGTACAAAATTGGTTTTCAGTTGTCCTATGGTGCAACCTTTGGCATTATTTACTCTTTAAAGTTCCTAAGTGAAATCCGATCTGCTATAAAAACAGGCTTTGTCTTAACATTCATTTCTCAGGTGACACTATACCCGTTACTTCTTTTTCATTTTTATGAATTGTCGTTGTCTGCATTTGTGGTCAATAGCCTTTTTGTTCCTTTGTTTACTTTGCTGGTTTTACCGGCCAATTTTCTGTTATTGTTTCTGACTTTTTTATCTCAGCCAGTAGCAGATGTTGTTTTTAATGGGTATGAACCTTTGCGCGGACTGATCGATCAATTCATGAACCGGCTGGCCGCATTGCCTTATCAACTTTGGAATCCTGGAAAGCCCACTCTTTTTATCGTGTTTCTTTTAGCAGCCAGTGTTTATTTGTTTTACTGCGCCGCTGAGCGAAAATTTCAATTTAGTCAGTTGTTGATTTTAGTAGTTCCTGCACTCCTGTTTACGGCTGTGCCTTATGTCGATCCGCGTTTGAAAGTAACTTTTCTCGATATAGGTCAAGGCGATAGTGCTGTAATTGAATTGCCTTTTCGGCAAGCTGTGTATTTAGTCGATAGTGGTGGCTTGCTGCGCTTTGACACAGAAGCTTTTAAAGAGAAGAAACGACCTTATGAAATTGGGCGGCAAGTTGTAGCGCCTTATTTGAAAGGCAACGGCATTTCTTCAATTGATGTTTTTGTACTTTCGCATCCAGACGCTGACCATGCAGAAGGGGCAGATGAGATTTTCGAGTTGTTTCCAGTTAAAGAGCTTCATTTAACACCGGGATCTGCTACAAACGCATTGATGCTTCAATTGGCTCCTTATACAAAGCAAACCAATATCGTGTTTCCGGGAGCTGGATCAAATTGGGGCGTTGCGGACACGCAATTCAGCTATTTTTCCCCAACAGATGCTACTTACGAAGGCAACAACGATTCACTTGTGCTATTTATGAAAACAGGTGATTACCGTGTCTTATTTACAGGAGATTTAGAAGCTGCAGGGGAGAAGGCATTAGTAGAAACTTACAGCAGCGAACTCGCTGGTCTGACGGTATTAAAAGTAGGACATCACGGCAGTAAAACGTCCAGCAGCGAGGAATTTTTAACGCTACTCAATCCGGCTGTATCAATTTTTTCGACCGGCGTTGATAACCGGTACGGCCACCCGAGTCCAGAAGTAGTCGACCGATTCGATGAATTGGAACTTGATACGTTAAACACCGCAGAAAACGGCACCATCCGATTACTTTATAATAAAGGGGAGTTAAAGCTCGAAACAATGCGCTGATCTCAGAAAAGCGCAGGCGCCCGTATAGCTCTGACAGGCATAAGACAAATCGGCGAAGTGGCGTTCTTTGCCACACAGCAGAGTGGCCTTATGACCCGAAGAGCTGGGCGCCGGAGTCTAGACAAAGAAAAGCGCAGGCGCCCGTATAGCTCTGACAGGCATAAGACAAATCGGCGAAGTGGCTCATTTCCATGCAACAAAAAAAGGTTCCGGTTATGAAAACCGAAACCTTTTTTTGATTTAATTACCGTGCAGCGAATTCTACAACTCCGGCGATAATGAAGATAAGGGCGAAAAATCCAAAGGATACGACAAAGCCCATTCCCGCGTCGATTGCATCGTTACGTTTGGACTGTACATTCTGTTCAAATTCATTCATTGAAATCCCTCCTAATTCCTTCTAATTATAAGCGAAGACAAAGTAAAAATCTAGATTGAAGTAAAGTTTAAAGGATGAAATTCTTTACTGACACATAACTGTCAAATACCCAAAGTCGTATAAATCCGATATAGTAGAAGAAGGGGAGGCTGATAAGATGATTACTTCCGTGTGGAAAGCCATACGCAGCGGACAAATAGACCCTGTTTATCTCATCGTGGGAACAGAAAGCTATTTTATTGAAAAAACCTTGGATTTGCTAAAAGATAAATTGACGGACAGCGGAGAATTAGAACTAACTTTTTTTGATTTGGACGAAGTACCGGTTGACCACGTTATTGATGAGGCAGACACCATTCCTTTTTTTAGTGACCGCAAGCTGATTATTGCACGCAATGCAACGTTTTTAAAAGCAGCAGAGCGTGGCAAAGAAAAGATCAATCACGATCTAAAGGCACTCGAAGCCTGGTTAGAACATCCACCAAGTAGTTCGGTGACAATTTTTGTAGCGCCTTATGAAAAAGTAGACGAGCGCAAAAAAGTAACCAAGCTGATGAAGCAACATACCGTACTAATAGAAGCCAAGTCACTCCAAACTAATGACTTAGAAAGTTTTCTAATGCACGAAGCGAAAAATTTTGGCAAAGGCATCGATTTGAAAGCGGCTCAGCGATTAATGGAGATGGCAGGTACCGACCTGACATTACTGTCTTCAGAAATTGAGAAGATGTCGCTGTATCTCGGGGCAGCAGAAGGAGACATTACGGTAGACCTTGTAGAACAAATGACAGCACGGACGCTTGAGCAAGATGCATTTAAAATGCTTCAGTCGTATCTTGACGGCGATGTTAGCGGCGCCCTAAGTGTTTACTACGACCTGTTGCGTCAAAAAGAAGAGCCGGTAGCATTAGCGGCTTTACTGGCTTCGCAAATACGCTTTATGATTCAAGTGTATTATTTGCAGAAAAAAGGGTATCATGCGCAACAAATTTCTAAACAACTAAAGGCGCATCCCTATCGCGTTAAGCTACTAGTGGAAAAACGCCAACAGATTTCTGAAAAGCGACTGTTGCAGGTACTTGGTGATTTAGCAGACATCGATCTTCAGCTAAAAACACTTAGTGGCAATCGTGAGCGCATTTTGGAATTTTTCTTGATGAAGCGCGCGATCAAACAACAACGTTAAAATGAATAAAAAAAGCCAGATCCTTTTAAAGGATCTGGCTTTTTTTATGTTTTACGCTTGTTTCATCAAGCGAGCTTTTTTACGAGCTGCAGTGTTTTTATGGATCAAGCCTTTAGAAGCCGCTTTTTCCACCTGTTTAATCGCCGCTTTTACAGTATCGCTAGCGTTATCGTCTTTGTTAGTCAAAGCTGTTTCAGCTTTCTTAATAGAAGAACGCATTGCTGATTTCGTATGCGAGTTTTGAACGTTTTTGCTTTCGTTCGTACGCACGCGTTTGATTGCAGATTTAATGTTTGGCATATCTTTCACCTCCTAGACAATATGAAAGAGAGGAAATCATCCCAACTCTTTAATGTCTCTATACAACATGAGTTATTTTATCAAATCAGCGGAAGGATTGCAATAGTTACGTGCAAAGAAGTTTTCCTTGACAGCAAAAATGAATTCACGAGCTTTTATTGCTCAATGCTTGTTGTACTGCTATAATTCATAGTAGTTTATATAGGAGTGAAGAGAATGAATAATGAGGAAAGATTATCTCGGCAAAGCAGAATTCGCAACTTCTCGATTATTGCGCACATCGATCACGGTAAATCTACGCTTGCAGACCGAATTTTAGAAAAGACGGAAGCACTGACTTCCCGAGAAATGAAAGCACAGTCCCTCGATTCTATGGATCTTGAACGGGAACGTGGCATTACCATTAAATTGAACGCTGTTCAGCTTAATTATAAAGCCAAAGATGGCGAAATTTATATTATGCATTTGATTGACACTCCAGGGCACGTCGACTTTACCTATGAAGTATCACGCAGTTTAGCAGCTTGTGAAGGCGCTGTACTTGTTGTCGATGCAGCACAAGGAATTGAAGCACAAACATTAGCAAACGTTTACTTGGCGCTAGATAATGAATTAGAAATTCTACCAGTTATCAATAAAATCGATTTGCCTGCCGCTGACCCAGAACGTGTTCGTCAGGAAATCGAAGAAGTAATCGGTTTGGATGCTTCTGAAGCGGTATTGGCATCAGCAAAAGCCGGAATTGGAATTGAAGAAATTCTCGAACAAATCGTTGAAAAAGTTCCAGCTCCAACGGGAGATCCAAGTGCGCCGTTACAAGCATTGATTTTTGATTCTCTTTACGATCCTTATCGTGGTGTTGTAGCGTATATTCGGATTGTTCAAGGAACTGTAAAACCTGGAGATCGTATAAAAATGATGGCTTCTGGAAAAGAATTTGAAGTGATTGAAGCAGGTGTTTTCACTCCTCATGCAACTCTTCGCGAAGAATTAACAGTTGGCGATGTTGGCTTTTTAACAGCTGCTATTAAAAACGTGGGTGATTCGACAGTCGGTGATACAATTACACTTGCTAATAATCCAGCAAGCTCAGCGTTGCCTGGTTACCGTCGATTAAATCCAATGGTTTATTGTGGGTTGTACCCAATTGATACTTCTAAATACAATGATTTGCGTGACGCGCTAGAGAAATTGGAATTGAATGATGCAGCTTTGCAATTCGAGCCTGAATCTTCTCAAGCACTGGGCTTTGGGTACCGTTGTGGATTCCTTGGCTTGTTGCACATGGAAATCGTTCAAGAACGAATCGAACGCGAATTTAATATTGACTTGATCACAACTGCACCAAGCGTAATTTATGAAGTTCATATGACAGACGGGGAAGTTTTGAAAATCGACAACCCGGCTATGATGCCTGACGCACAAAAAATTCAACTAGTTGAAGAACCTTATGTGAAAGCAACAGTTATGGTACCCAATGATTACGTAGGTGCGGTTATGGAAATTTGCCAACGCAAACGCGGTAATTTCTTAACAATGGATTACGTCGATGATACACGTGTTAGCATTATTTATGAGTTGCCATTGGCTGAAATCGTTTATGATTTCTTCGACCAATTAAAATCAGGGACAAAAGGCTATGCCTCTTTTGATTACGAATTAATTGGCTACAAAGAATCTAAATTGGTCAAAATGGACATTTTGTTAAATGCTGAACAAGTAGACGCTTTGAGTTTTATCGTTCACCGTGACTTTGCCTATGAACGTGGAAAAGCCATTGTCGATAAGTTGAAGAATCTAATTCCACGCCAACAATTTGAAGTGCCTATTCAAGCGGCTATCGGTCAAAAAATTGTGGCACGTCAAACGATTAGTGCGATACGCAAAAACGTTCTTGCTAAATGTTATGGTGGCGATATTTCCCGTAAACGGAAACTTCTCGATAAGCAAAAAGAAGGTAAAAAACGCATGAAGCAAGTTGGATCTGTAGAAGTTCCACAAGAAGCATTCATGGCTATTTTAAAAATGGACGACCAATCAAAATAAAACGAAAAAAAGGAGGCGGAATTTTAGCCTCCTTTTCTTATTAGAAAAGAGGAAATAAAATGGTAAAAGGATTGTATATCCATATTCCATTCTGCCACCAAATTTGTTTTTACTGCGATTTCAATAAAGTATATTTCAAAGATCAGCCAGTGGATGCTTACATTGATTCCGTAGGAAAAGAGTTGGCGTTATGGAAAGAACAAGGAGCACTCGATCATCCTTTGGAAACAATCTTCCTTGGTGGAGGGACTCCTACATCGTTAACACCTGTTCAATTAGAGAAATTGCTGGCACATATTCATCGCTATGTCCCAATGGCTGCTAATTTGGAATGGACATCAGAAGCCAACCCAGATGAATTGACACAAGATAAAATGCAAGTGCTATTTGACGGAGGTGTCAACCGTCTAAGCATGGGCGTTCAGTCATTCGATGAAGATCTTTTAAAACGACTTGGCCGAACTCACAGCAACTCAGATGTTACACGTGCAGTTAATGCTGCTCGCAAAGTAGGCTTTGAAAACTTGAGTTTCGACTTGATGTACGGATTACCTGGCCAAACGATGCAACAGTGGGACGATACACTGGAGCGAGCTTTTGCATTTGATATGCCGCATTTCTCAGCCTATTCCTTGATCATTGAGCCGAAAACAGTATTTTATAACTTAATGACAAAAGGTAAGTTAAATACGGTAACAGAAGATTTAGAAGCCGATATGTACGATAAGTTGATGAATGAAATGGACAAACGTGGATTAAAACAATACGAAATTTCCAATTTTGCGCGTCCTGGTCATGAATCACGACACAACTTACTGTACTGGGACAATGTTGAATATATTGGCGTTGGTGCCGGTGCGCACGGTTATGTAGATGGTATTCGCTATTCCAATGCCGGACCTTTAAAAAAATACATGTCTCCATTAGATGCAGGTGAGCGTCCAATTTTGAGTACACACCAAGTGCCGCTCCATGAAAAAATGGAAGAAGAGATGTTTCTAGGGCTACGAAAAACAGGCGGGGTGTCGCTGTCTCATTTCCAAATTAAATTTCAAAAACCGATTCAAGATGTTTACGGAGATATCTTGAAAAAAGAAATTGCTAAAGGAAATTTAGAAGTTGCTAGCGATTTTGTTAGACTGACCCGTAAAGGACGATTTGTTGGCAATGAAGTTTTTGAGCAATTTTTATTAGCTTAAAGCTCTTCCGTTGACATTGATCATTTTATTTGTTAATTTTAATGTAGTATTAGCACTCGGGTACTTAGAGTGCTAACAGAGGTGATGATCATGTTAACAGAACGGCAACTGCTCATTTTAAAGGTGACAGTAGATGATTACATTCAATCAGCTCAGCCGGTAGGATCGAACCAACTCTCCAGAAGACCTGATATTCCGTTTAGTCCTGCCACTATACGCAACGAAATGGCGGATTTAGAAGGGATGGGGTTTTTAGAAAAAACACATACGTCTTCCGGACGCATTCCTTCGGAGAAAGGATACCGCTATTACGTTGATCACTTGCTGACACCAAGACCGCTACCACAACAGGACATTTTACAGTTGCGTTCAATTTTTGAAGAAAAGCTGACAGAGACAGAAGAAATTATCAAACGCTCTGCCATGATTCTTTCGGAATTGACCAATTACACTTCTATTTTATTAGGTCCTGATGTACGTAGACACATCGTTAGGAAATTGTCGATTGTTCCTTTAACTTTAGACACAGCTGTGGCGATTATTGTGACCGATTCTGGTCATGTGGAAAATCGAATTTTTCCCATTCCGCCTGGACTCGATCCATCGGATATTGAAAAAATGACGAATATCCTAAATGAACGGCTCGTTGGTGTATCGCTAAACAATCTGCACCTGCGGTTAGAACAAGAGACATTGACGATTTTACAGCAGCATGTTGAACGCTATGGTGAATTGTTTCATACGTTTAGGCAAGCCGTTTTATTGCCACATACGGATGAAAATATTTATTACGGCGGTAAGCTAAACATCTTAAGACAACCAGATTTTCATGATCTTCAAAAAATCAGAAATTTAATGGATGTCATGGAAGAAGTAAAGCACATTCCGATGATCTTGCCAGTTGGAAGCCAAGGCCTCCATATTCGCATTGGCTCGGAAAATGCGCTTACAGCAATGGAAGATTGTAGTGTCATTACGGTATCTTATGATATCGGAGAAGAACAGACCGGTTCGATCGCTATAATAGGTCCAAAACGAATGGATTACAAACGCATCGTTTCTATATTGGATTTGCTAAGCGGTGATTTATCGAAAGAACTGGACCGGTTGTTTAATGGAACGTGAACAAAGGAGGAACAGATTTGTCGAAAAAAAATGATTCATTAAAAGCAGAAGAACATGTAGCACCAGCAGCTGTTGAAGTAAAAGACGCTGAAGCTGAACAGTCACCAGAATTAGTAGATGCAGAAGCGCCTGACGAATCTTCTAGTGAGGAAGAATCTTCAATAACGGATGAAGCTGAAGAGCTTCGTGCGCAACTTGAAGCTGAGCAAAACAAATATTTGCGGCTATTGGCTGACTTTGATAATTTCAAAAGACGTACTCAAAAAGACAAAGAAATCGCCAATAAATTCCGTTCACAATCACTATTAGCGGATATTCTGCCAGTACTAGACAATTTTGAACGTGCTTTGTCTCTTACGACAAGCAGTGAAGAGTCAGCGTCCTTGCTAAAGGGCGTGGAAATGGTACAGAAATCGTTAATTGAAGCTGTGAACCGTGAAGGCCTAGCAGAAATTAAAGCGGTCGGCGAACCATTTGATCCGAATTTCCATCAAGCAGTTATGCAAGAAAAAGACGAATCTGCAGAAGCAGGAATTGTGTTACAAGAATTGCAAAAAGGCTATATGTTAAAAGATCGGGTTATTCGCCCGGCAATGGTAAAAGTAAACGAATAAAAATATTGGAGGAATTTAACAATGAGCAAAATTATCGGTATTGACTTAGGAACAACAAACTCAGCAGTCGCAGTATTAGAAGGCGGCGAGCCAAAAATTATTCCAAACCCAGAAGGCAACCGTACAACTCCTTCTGTTGTCGCTTTTAAAAATGGCGAACGTCAAGTCGGCGAAGTAGCTAAACGCCAATCAATCACTAACCCGAATACCATTCAATCCGTTAAACGCTTAATGGGTACGCAGGAAAAAGTAACAGCTGAAGGCAAAGATTATACGCCTCAAGAAGTTTCTGCAATGATTTTACAATACCTTAAAGGGTACGCTGAAGAATATTTAGGCGAAAAAGTAACAAGAGCGGTTATTACAGTTCCAGCTTACTTCAATGACGCAGAGCGCCAAGCAACAAAAGACGCGGGACGTATTGCAGGTCTTGAAGTAGAACGTATTATTAACGAGCCAACTGCAGCGGCATTAGCATACGGTCTTGATAAAACGGAAACAGACGAAACTATCCTTGTTTATGACCTTGGTGGCGGTACATTCGACGTATCGATTCTTGAACTTGGCGATGGCGTATTCGAAGTAAAATCTACTGCCGGCGATAACCGTCTTGGTGGCGATGACTTTGATAAACTGATCATTGATTATTTAGTACAAGAATTCAAAAAAGACAATGGTGTTGACTTGTCTAAAGACAAAATGGCTACTCAGCGCTTGAAAGATGCTGCTGAAAAAGCGAAAAAAGACTTGTCAGGTGTTTCTTCAACTCAAATTTCATTGCCATTTATCACTGCTGGAGCAGAAGGACCGCTTCACTTGGAAGTTACGATGAGCCGTGCAAAATTTGACGAGTTAACTTCTTCATTAGTTGAACGCACAATGGGACCTACACGCCAAGCATTAAAAGATGCTGGTATTTCAGCTTCTGATCTTGATCGCGTTATCCTTGTTGGTGGATCTACTCGAATTCCAGCTGTACAAGAAGCTGTGAAAAAAGAAACAGGCAAAGAGCCATATAAAGGTGTTAACCCGGATGAAGTTGTAGCAATGGGTGCAGCTGTACAAGGTGGCGTATTAACTGGAGACGTAAAAGATGTGGTCTTACTAGACGTAACGCCATTATCACTTGGTATCGAAACAATGGGCGGCGTATTCACGAAATTGATCGAGCGTAACACAACGATCCCAACTTCGAAATCACAAACCTTCTCGACTGCTGCTGATAACCAGCCAGCCGTAGATATTCATGTATTACAAGGCGAACGTCCAATGGCAGCAGCTAACAAAACACTTGGCCGTTTCCAATTAACGGATATTCCGCCAGCACAACGCGGTGTACCACAAATCGAAGTAAGCTTTGATATCGATAAAAACGGTATCGTTAGCGTTAAAGCGAAAGATCTTGGAACGCAAAAAGAGCAAACAATTACAATTCAATCGAATTCGTCTTTAACTGACGAAGAAGTTGAACGCATGATCAAAGAAGCAGAAGAAAATGCCGAAGCAGATGCGAAAGTAAAAGAAGAAGTAGAAGTTCGCAATGAAGCGGACCAAGCAGTCTTCCAAACAGATAAGACAATTGCAGACCTAGGCGAAGTTGTTACAGAAGAAGAGAAAAAACAAGCGGAAGATGCACGCGATGAACTAAAAGCGGCATTGGAGTCGGATAACATCGACGACATTCGTGAGAAAAAAGACAAACTTCAGGAAATCTTGCAAGGATTGTCAATGAAAGCTTATGAGCAAGCAGCAGCAGCTCAACAAGCTGGAGAAGAAGAAAATGCTGCATCAGGAAATGACGATGTCGTTGATGCAGAATTTGAAGAAGTAAACGACGATAATAAGTAAGACCTTGAAGAGTCAAAGCAAAGCAACATGCTTTGGCTCTTTCAATGTCTTTGCAACAGCGATTTAAACCGTGTACAATTACAGTTGATTGTTAGAGGGAGAGTGACTCATGAATAAACGAGATTATTATGAAGTACTGGGTGTATCTAAGACTGCTTCTAAAGAAGAGCTTAAAAAAGCATACCGGACTTTATCGAAAAAATTCCACCCAGATATTAATAAAGATGCCAATGCATCGGAGAAATTCCAAGAAGTAAAAGATGCCTATGAAGTACTGAGTGACCAACAAAAACGGGCACAATACGATCAATTTGGGCACCAAGATCCCAATCAAGGATTTGGTGGCGGCGGAGCTGATGGCTTTGGTTTCGACGATATTTTCAGCACGTTCTTTGGTGGGGGTTCAAGACGCCGCGATCCAAGTGCTCCGCGTAAGGGTGACGATCTACAGTATTCGATGACGATCGATTTCATGGATGCTGTGTTCGGCAAAGAAACAGAAATTGAAATTCCTAAAGATGAAACATGCGATACTTGTGACGGTTCCGGTGCAAAGCCTGGCACCAAGAAAAAAACGTGTCCATATTGTGATGGTTCTGGTCAAACAAATGTAACGCAAGACACACCTTTCGGCCGTATGGTCAATCGTCGTGCTTGCCAGCATTGTGAAGGCTCTGGTCAAATTATCGAAGAAAAATGTTCAACTTGCCGTGGTCAAGGCAAGGTTCGCAAAGTCAACAAAATCAAAGTGACTATTCCGGCAGGGGTCGATGATGGCCAGCAATTGCGTGTCACTGGACAAGGTGGACCAGGTGTAAACGGAGGACCTTCAGGAGATTTATATGTTGTTTTCCGTGTGAAATCACATAAACAATTCCAACGTGAAGGCGATGACATTTACTTAGATATTGCCATCACCTATCCGCAAGCAGCGTTGGGTGACGAAATTGAAGTGCCGACAACTTCAGGGAAAGTGAAATTAAAAATTCCGGCCGGCACACAAAGTGGTGCGCGTTTCCGTCTAAAAGGCAAAGGTGTTAAAAATGTCCATGGCTACGGAACGGGCGATCAACATGTTATTGTTCGAATAAAAACACAAACAAACCTCAGCGAAAAGCAAAAGCAGCTATTACGTGAATTTGCTGAAATTAGCGGCGATATTCCAGAAGAGCATAGTAGTTCTCTTTTTGAAAAAATCAAACGTACAATTAAAGGCGATTAATAAGAGCTACGGGATTGAAATTTTCTTTTTATGAATAGTTAAAGCAACTGGATTTTTACAAACAGAAGACTCTGGCGAAAAGCGAGAGTCTTACTGACTGTAAAGTCGAAAAGGAGCTGAGTGGAAGTGAAATGGTCAGAACTGTCGTTTCATACGACAAACGAAGCAATTGAAGCGGTCTCAAACATCATGCATGAAGCAGGAGCCAGCGGGGTTGTCATAGAAGACTCGGAAGACTTAACGAAAGAAAGAGAATATCGCTTCGGAGAAATCTATTCACTAGATCCTGAAGATTTTCCAGTAGATGGAGTGATTTTGAAAGCTTATCTCCCCGTCAATAGTTTTTTGGGAGAAACGGTCGATGCGATTAAAGTGGCGATTAATAATCTAGCTGCTTTTGATATTAACCTTGGCAAAAACGAAGTGACAATTAGTGAAGTGGACGAAGAAGATTGGGCCACAGCTTGGAAGAAGTACTACCACCCTGTAAAGATTTCCGAACGTTTCACGATTGTTCCAACATGGGAAATTTACAATCCGGTATCAAGTGACGAATTAATTATTGAGTTAGATCCAGGAATGGCTTTTGGAACGGGTACCCATCCTACTACTGTTATGAGTCTTCAAGCGTTAGAAAAAGTAGTACGACCATCTGATCGTGTCATCGATATTGGTACAGGTTCAGGGGTATTGGCAATTGGTGCCGCATTATTGTCTGCCAAAGAAGTGTATGCACTGGATTTGGATGAAATTGCTGTAAAAGCGGCGATTGATAATGTTGAACTAAACAAAGTTCAAGGCATTGTGACAGTTGAAAAAGGCAATCTAACTGATAAAGTAGATCAACCGGCTGATGTAGTTGTAGCTAATATTTTGGCGGAAGTTATCATGTCGTTTACAGATGATGCTTTCAATATCGTTAAACCAGGCGGTAGCTATATCACTTCAGGTATCATAGAAGCGAAAAAGAACGACGTTAAAGCCTCACTTGAAGCTTCTGGGTTTGTCATTGAAGATGTCATGATGATGGAAGATTGGGTTACGATCATTTCAAAAAAACCTGAGTAATGAGGTGCCACAATGCAACGATATTTTATAGAAGGCAAAATTCCTGAAAATCAAATAGTGGCGATAACTGGCGATGATGCAAAGCACATCGCCAAAGTTATGCGCCAAACTATTGGGGACGATTTGATTGTAGTTATGGAAGATCAAGCGTATCAGGCAAAAATAGTCAGTGCAGATTTTGACGTAGAGGTAAAAATCGGTAGCGATTTGGGAATGCAAGTGGAATTGCCGAAAAAAGTGACCATCGCCTGTGGATTGCCAAAAGGTGACAAGCTGGATTTGATCACGCAAAAAGCGACAGAGCTCGGAATGTATGCATTATTACCATTTTCGGCAGAACGCTCTATTGTAAAATGGGACAGTGCTAAAAGTGAAAAGAAGATTGGACGTCTCCAAAAAATTGCCAAAGAAGCAGCTGAGCAATCACATAGAACGCATGTCCCGGAAATACAGGGCATTCACAGTTTTAAACAATTGCTAGATAAAGCCAACTCGTATGACGCGGTCATTGTAGCTTACGAAGAAGAGGCGCGGCAAGAGGGCAGGACTCGGTTTGCTGAAATTTTAAAAGAATTGTATGATAAAGATTCAGTGCTGATCATCTTTGGTCCAGAAGGTGGAATTTCACAAGCAGAAGTGGCGTCTCTAAAAAACGCTGGAGCGAGCTTTACTGCTCTCGGTCCACGGATTTTACGGACAGAAACGGCACCTTTGTATGCATTATCTGCGATTTCTTATGAATTTGAATAACACTGTATAATAATTTTAAAAAAAGAATGGGGATTTTTAGTCATGACAACAATTGCATCATACATTGATCATACTTTATTAAAACCTGAATCTACAGAAAGCCAAGTTGTTCAGCTTTGTCAAGAAGCGGCTGAATACAAATTTGCTTCTGTATGTGTTAATCCGGCTTGGGTTGAAACGGCAGCGGCTGAGTTGACAGACAGCGACGTGAAAGTTTGCACAGTTATCGGATTTCCATTAGGTGCGTCAACGTCTGAAACGAAGGCTTTTGAAACGACGGATGCTATTCTAAAAGGCGCTGGTGAAATCGATATGGTCGTGAATATTGGAGCACTTAAAAGTGGCAATACTGACCATGTGAAAAAAGATATCGAAGCGGTTGTCAATGCAGCAAAAGGCAAGGCGATTGTCAAAGTGATTTTAGAAACTTGTTTATTGACTGACGAAGAAAAAGTGACTGCTTCACGTTTATCCAAAGAAGCAGGAGCTGACTTTGTCAAAACTTCTACGGGCTTTTCAACTGCTGGAGCTACAGTTGAAGACGTCAAACTAATGCGTCAGACAGTAGGTCCAGATTTGGGCGTTAAAGCTTCTGGTGGCGTTCGTAGCCTTGAAGATGTAGAAGCCATGATCAAAGCAGGAGCTACGCGCATCGGTGCAAGTTCAGGCGTCAAAATCATGCAAGGGTTAACTTCTGATTCTGATTATTAACTATTGACCTTTCATCTAGAATACGATATAATTTTTGAGTATATAACACTTGTTGTTCTTCGCTTCAACGTGTGTTCGGAGGGAGGGAAAAAGAGATGTCAAAAACTACAGTTCGTAAAAACGAATCGATTGAAGATGCTCTTCGCCGCTTCAAACGCACTGTTTCTAAATCTGGAACAATGCAAGAGGTAAGAAAGCGCGAGTACTATGATAAGCCGAGCGTGAAACGTAAACTAAAATCAGAAGCTGCGCGTAAACGTAAATTTTAATTGACCTTAAGCAGTATAATGACTTTTAAAAAATATGAACGACCAGCCTAAACCACCATCACGAGTATCGTGATGGTGGTTTTTCTATTTATTCTATTTGTAAGCGCGTTCTTTCGTTATTACTGAAGATTTACTTTATAATAGGAGACGTACCTTGAAACTTATTTCCTGTTCATCCGTATAGATACAAACAGTAAATTTGAAATGCGAAAGGAGAGATCCTGTTGAGCAGAGTCAAAGTCTGTATTGGTTTTGGGCTTTTGCTGCTATCGTTTCTGCTCATGCTCCCGGCCATACAGGCTGATACTTCGACTGTGTACGTGATACCTATTGAAGATGAGGTCGAAAGAGGACTGCAGGCTTTTATTGAACGGGGCATTGAAGAAGCAGAAGACGCTGGAGCCGAAGCAATCATATTCGAGATAGATACACCAGGTGGGTTTGTCGCAGCAGCAGATGGCATTGCCCGTCTATTGGACAAAACGTCATTGAAAAAAATAGCTTTCATCAATCAAGATGCTTTGTCTGCAGGTGCTTTTTTAGCTTTGCACAATGATGAAATCTATATGCATCCGAATGGTCGTATGGGTGCAGCACAGGTAATTGATCAAGCCGGTAACGCAGCTGCTGACAAAGCCAGTAGCGCTTGGCTGGCATCCATGAAGAACGCGGCTCAGACAGCAAGTCGTAATCCTCAGATTGCCTTAGCGATGGCTGATGCTTCCATAGATTTGCCTGAACTTGGTGCGGCTGAAGGGAAGTTGTTAACTTTGGGTGCGGCTGAAGCTGAACAGGTGAACTATTCGCAAGGGACGGTATCTACGTTAGACGAGCTACTTAGTTTGAAAGGACTTGAAGACGCCACAGTCGTGACAATCGATGAAACGTTCTCAGAAAGCCTCGCTCGTTTTTTGACCAACCCGATTGTCGTGCCAATTCTTCTATCAATTGCAGGTCTTGGATTACTTCTGGAGCTATTTACACCTGGAATTGGAGTTCCTGGATTTATTGGCTTGACGTTCCTTATGCTGTTTTTCTACGGACATTTGGTAGCAGGGTTAGCCGGTTATGAGTCCATTGTGTTATTAGTTATTGGTTTTGGCCTATTAATAGCTGAGTTTATTATTCCTGGAGGTGTTGCTGGATTCCTGGGAATTGCAGCGATCCTAGGAAGTGTTTTACTCGCGGGAGGAGATCTTAAAACCACCGCCATAGCAGTACTTATTGCAATGATAGTAGCAACAATAGGGATGGTGATTGTAGTGAAATTCTTTGGTAAGCGGCTTGATTTGTTCAAACGGATTATCTTGACGGATGCTACCGATACGGCAGGTGGTTATGTATCGACTACAAATCGCCCAGAACTTGTCGGTAAAATTGCCCAAACAGTGACAGCGCTCCGTCCTTCCGGTACCATTAAATTAGACGATGAGCGCATTGACGCTGTATCAGAAGGCAGATTTATCGACAGTGGTAAAGATGTTAAGATAATCAAGGTAGAAGGTTCACGTATCGTCGTTCGTGAACTTGAAAAACAAGAGGAGGAATAGAGAAATGGGAATTGAAACAATTGGTTTAGGTGCTGCGATAATTGGTATTATCGTCGTTTTGGCAATTTTCTTCACATTCGTACCAATTACATTATGGATTTCAGCATTAGCTGCAGGGGTCAAAATCAGTATCTTTACGCTAATCGGAATGAGATTACGTCGCGTTATTCCGTCACGTATCGTCAATCCATTGATTAAAGCATCAAAAGCAGGATTAACAGTAACCATCAATCAATTAGAAAGTCACTATTTAGCTGGTGGTAACGTTGACCGTGTCGTTAATGCGTTGATTGCGGCGCATCGTGCTAATATCGAATTGCCGTTTGAACGTGCAGCAGCGATTGACCTTGCAGGTCGTGACGTATTAGAAGCAGTTCAAATGTCGGTTAACCCGAAAGTGATTGAAACACCATTTATTGCAGGTGTTGCCATGGACGGAATCGAAGTGAAAGCAAAAGCTCGTATCACAGTTCGTGCTAATATTGACCGTTTAGTCGGTGGTGCAGGAGAAGAAACAATCGTTGCACGTGTAGGTGAAGGGATTGTCTCTACTTTAGGTTCGAGCACTAGTCATAAAAAAGTTCTAGAAAATCCGGACTTGATTTCTCAAACCGTTTTATCTAAAGGCCTAGATTCTGGAACAGCGTTTGAAATTCTGTCGATTGATATTGCAGACGTTGATATTGGTAAAAACATTGGCGCAGAGTTGCAGACAGAGCAAGCAGAAGCAGACAAGAAAATTGCTCAAGCAAAAGCAGAAGAACGTCGTGCAATGGCTGTAGCAAGTGAACAAGAAATGAAAGCCAAAGTTGTTGAAATGAGAGCAAAAGTTGTAGAAGCTGAAGCGGAAGTACCACTTGCTATGTCGGAAGCTCTACGCAACGGCAATATTGGCATTATGGATTACGTCAATTATAAAAATGTCCAAGCAGATACAGGTATGAGAGAGTCTATCTCAAAAACGGGCATGGACAAATCCGACGATAAATAATCGGCAGTAGTCATAAGGGAGGTTTGTCGTATGGAAGCTCTCATATTTGGACTTGTTATCATGGCGGTAAGTGCTTTTTTTAATAAAAGCAAAAAAGATTCATCCGATGGAGATGTTCCTGCTAAGCCCGTCTCAACAAAAGCGTCAACTGATCGGGACGGTCGCTCTGGCCAAGGGAGGTTCAAACGGGTGGAAGATTACGCTAAAGAAATTTATGGGGAACTACAAAATCAAAAAAATCAAGGTTCTGAGCGTGTAGGGCAGGCAAAGAAAAAAGCGGAAGAAATGGTGAACCGTGCACCTCTTCGTGAAGCACGACAAGAAGTGCAGCGTCGGGTTTCGTCTAGAGATGCACAACATGAAATCCAAGATCGCATTTCTACGCATAGATCAAAGCCGCTACGCGATCAGCCTGTTAGTCAAAGTCCTGAAGAAATATCGCATGAATTTTTGCCGTTGAGTAGTGAAGATGTAAGAAGAGGCATTATTATGGCAGAGATTTTACTACCGCCCAAATCCAAAAGATAAAAAACAGCAACTAGTTCCCACTAGTTGCTGTTTTTTATTAATAATAATATTATGTAAACTTATATAGCATTTAAACTGCTTATTGATTTACATAGCAGATTTAAAAGTTGTTAGTTAAACTACTGTTTTGAGTTACTGCTATTTCGTAAGCGAAACATCATTTATTAGCTGCTCTTCTTGTTCGATTTTTGTTATTTAGTTTTTTCAATCAATTTATCCAGAACAAAAATTTTACAAGTGATTATCTTTAATGATAGAGTGAAATTAGCAGTAAATACTCGATTCTAAGGAGCGTCCACATGACAGAAAACAACTTACTAGAACTACATGTGAAAGACCCAAATGAAGCGGTTCAACTGCTCGGGATCTCAGATAGTCATTTAACATTAATCGAAGAAGCTTTTAACATTCAAATTATTACCCGCGGTGAGGTCATCAAGTTATCAGGTTCTGAAGAAGGCAAGCAAACGGGGAAATTATTAATAGAACAGTTATTGCGGGTTATACGCAAAAATATTAACATCAATCAGCGAGATATTATCTCTGCTATTGAAATGGCTAAAAGCGGCACAATCGAATATTTTGCCGAACTTTACGACGAAGAAGTGGCACGCAACGCTAATGGCAAGTCTATTCGGGCAAAAACAATTGGTCAGCGTCATTATATTCAAGCTATGCGTAGCAAGGATTTGGTTTTTGGAATTGGTCCTGCTGGGACAGGTAAAACGTATTTAGCCGTTGTCATGGCAGTTCAGGCGCTTAAAAATGGTCAAGTAAAGAAAATTATTTTGACACGGCCTGCTGTGGAAGCAGGGGAAAGTCTTGGTTTTTTACCAGGAGATTTAAAAGAAAAAGTAGATCCTTATTTGAGACCACTCTATGACTCTTTGCACGATGTGTTGGGTCTTGAGCAAACAAATCGCTTTATCGAACGCGGAACGATTGAAATTGCTCCTCTTGCTTATATGAGAGGTCGTACACTTGACGCAGCATTTGTTATTCTTGATGAAGCGCAAAATACCACAAAGGCACAAATGAAAATGTTTTTGACGCGGCTAGGTTTTGACTCGAAAATGATCATTACCGGTGACAAAACACAGATTGATTTGCCGCGTGGGGCTGAGTCAGGGTTGATTGCAGCAGAAACCATTTTAAAAGATGTTCCAACTATTCATTTTCAGTATCTTGAAAGCGGAGATGTGGTTCGTCATCCACTTGTAGCAAAGATCATAGATGCCTACGAAAAACAGCCGATATAATTAAATGTAAAAGATGCAGGGGCGAAAATCCCTGCATCTTTTTTAGCATTTTTTTAAAAAGGACTCACAACCTATTATTTCTCATAAATATGGGGATAATTTCAAATTTTTAGAAAAACACCGTGAAATCTATTTCTTTACTTGTTATGATGGAAATAGGAAATGTGGGGTGTACTGGCATGCGTCAAAGAGTACAAGAAATCTTTGAGAAATTGGGTTACCGGAAAATAATGATGGCTGGCATCTTGTTGACTGGCATAATCCTATATGCTTGTTTAATGGACTCTGTCCAAAGCGATACATACGATATCCAACTGTTTCAACTATCGACTGAAACCATTCGTTCGGAGAAAACAGTCGAGGACCCGGTTAAGACGGAAATTGAGCGGCAACGACTTACTGAAGAAGTAGCCCCAAGCTATCAATTTATGGATGAGATCGTCGATAATCAAATAGCCTTAATCGATTCGCTGTTTGGTTATTTGTTAGACGTAAAAGCTGCGCCTGAAAAAGGACAAGAGAAACTTTCTCGTGACGCTATGATTGCGAAACTCACGGAAGATCTGCGCTTACTGGAAACTAGTGAAAATGGTCTACGTTTAACAGATGACATGTTGGAGTCTTTAGTGTCTCTTTCAGACGATAGTCTTATTAACATTCAAGAACAGTTAGATGGGGTGTTAACATCCTATTTAAACGAACCAATACGAGTAGAAGAAGTGGCACGTAGTCGTACTGAAATTGAGCAGGAAATTCGCCAGAATCAACAAATTCCAGATGAGGTTGTTCAAGCGGCAGTAACCATTGGACGATTTGGTATAATTGCCAATGAATTGGTTAATGAAGAGCTCACAGCGAGTCAAATAGAACAGGTGCGCAACAGCGTGGAGCCCACTCGTATTTTACAAGGACAAGTTCTTGTTCAAGAAGGTCAAATAGTAGATCGAGAAGTTTATCGACAATTAGAACTAGCGGGCATGACAGAAGAGCAACAGAATTATAAACCGTTGCTTGGTTTGTTGGTTTTTGTCATCATTACTACAGGTCTCTTGCTGTCCGTTATCTTTCGGTCGCAAAGGGATGATAAAGGCAAGGTCACTGAGATGCTTGTCATACTAATAGCTGTTACCATCTCGTTGCTGTTGATGAAATTATTATCAGCAGTCGGTGAAAATTTCGATTTGGTGATTTCGTTTATTTTTCCTACGGCATTAGCTGGTATTCTTGTTCGTTTGCTCGTTAACGAACGGGCCGCTGTGTTTGTCACGATTTTGGTCAGTGCAGCAGCAGGAATTATGTTGCCAAGCGGCTATTCGTCTTCGTTGCAAGTGGACATTGCTTTTTATATTTTATTTGGAGGATTAACTGCGATTTATTTAATTGAACGAGATGGTGGCAGAGGGCGTCTGTTGCAAGTTAGTTTAGCGGTAGCTGGAGCTAATGTGCTTTTTGTCGCTTTTTACCTATTGATTGGCCAAACACAGTATAATTGGACAGAGATCGGCTTTTATTTTACGGCAGCGATTGTATCGGGGGTATTATCGGGTGCACTAGCCATTGGTTTCTTGCCCTTTTTTGAATCGGTATTTGGTATGTTATCAACGATGCGTTTGATCGAGTTGTCAAATCCGAATCATCCGTTACTAAAGAAAATTTTGACGGAAACACCGGGTACGTATCATCATAGCCTTATGGTTGCCAATTTGGCGGACGCTTCTTGTGAAGCGATTGGAGCGAATGGACTGCTTGCGAGAGTTGGTTGTTATTACCACGATATCGGTAAAACAAGATATCCGCAATTTTTTATCGAAAATCAAGTGAATATCGAAAATCCACACGATCGTTTGCCACCGGAAAAAAGTCGAGATATTATTCTAGCGCACGGTGTGCAAGGAGCTCAAATATTGAAGAAGTATAAAATGCCGAAAGAAATCGTTGATGTGGCAGCGCAACACCATGGCACGAGTCTTTTGAAATTTTTCTATTATAAGGCCAAAGACATCAATTCAGATGTTGAAGAAGAGTCGTACCGATACGTAGGGCCAAAACCCCAAACAAAAGAAATTGCCATTATTTGCATAGCAGATAGCTTAGAAGCAGCAGTTCGCTCAATGAAAGAGCCAACATCAGAAAAGATAAAAAAATTGGTAGATGCCATAGTAGAAGATAAACTAAAAGATGGGCAATTTGAAGAATGTGATTTATCGCTAAAAGAGCTGAAAACGGTAAAAAAAGTAATGTGTGAAACGCTGAATGGCATTTTCCATTCTCGTATTGAGTATCCGAAAGAACCTAATTGATAGGAGGACTATTATGATAGCGATTGATTTTATGGATGAAACAGAAACACTGAAACAACCAGAATTGGATTTTGTGCAAAACATACTGGAGCATGCAGCTAAAGAAGAAGCGGTAGGAGAATCGGAGGTATCGGTAACATTTGTTACAGATGAAATGATTCGCGATATTAACCGTGAATACCGAGGGAAAGACCAACCGACGGATGTCATTTCTTTTGCTATGGAGGAATTAGGTGAAGGTGAAACGGCCATCATCGGTTCATCAGAGCCGCGTATGCTTGGAGATATTATTATTTCACTCGATCGTACTAAAAAACAAGCAACAGATTATGGCCATTCGTTTGAACGAGAGCTTGGCTTTTTGGCGGTTCATGGCTTCTTGCATTTGCTCGGCTATGATCATTTGACAGAAGAAGATGAAAAGAAAATGTTTTCTCGTCAAGATGCCATTTTGCTGTCACTTGGAATTACGCGTGACTCGAATGATGATGCGTAAGTTTTTACGCTCTTTTCGATTTGCAACAGCAGGCATAGTGACTGCTTTCAAGCGAGAACAAAACATCAGATTTCATTTGATCGCAGCGATCATCGTGGTACTTGCTGGCTGCTTGACAAGAATATCTCATGTGGAATGGTTCGTTGTTATTTTATTAATCGCAGGGATGCTTGCATTAGAAATGGTGAATTCAGCCATTGAACGCGTAGTTGACTTAGCGACAACCGATTTCCAGCCACTTGCTAAGCAGGCCAAGGATATGGCGGCAGGTGCAGTTTTGGTATTTGCCGTGGCAAGTGCTATAATTGGTTTACTAATATTTCTACCCAAATGGTTTTAAATTCGCAGAGGTGATTAAAATGGAAAAAGAACAATTGATGGAGCAAGCGATAAAAGCACGCGGCAATGCCTACGTACCTTATTCGAAGTTTCCTGTCGGCGCAGCATTACTGACAGCTGAAGGCAAAGTATATGTAGGTTGTAATATTGAAAATGCCGGTTATTCGTTAACGAACTGTGCAGAGCGCACAGCGGTTTTTAAAGCGGTGTCTGAAGGCGACAAGAGCTTTGTGGCATTAGCTGTTTCAGCCGACACTTCAGGTCCTGTATCGCCGTGTGGCGCGTGTAGACAAGTGTTAGCTGAGTTCTGTCCGCCAGATATGCCAGTTTACTTAACAAATTTAAAAGGTGACGTCCAGGAAACAACAATTAGCGAATTGCTTCCCGGCGCATTTTCAACGGAGGATTTAAAATATGCAGCCAGAGAATAACGGTTTCAAATCAGGATTTATTTCAATCATCGGTCGTCCGAACGTCGGCAAGTCGACATTCCTTAACCGCGTAGTAGGTCAAAAAATTGCCATTATGAGTGACAAGCCTCAAACGACCAGAAACAAAGTGCAAGGCGTTGTGACGACGAATGACAACCAAATGATTTTTATTGATACGCCAGGCATTAACGAACCGCGTCATAAATTAGGTGATTTTATGCTGAAAGTAGCAAAAAATACGTTCCGAGAAGTTGACGTTTTATTGTTTGTAGCAAGTGGTGTCGACCGCGTTGGTAAAGAAGATCGCTATGTACTGGATATGTTAAAAGGCATTGATGTACCGGTGTTTCTAGTTCTTAATAAAATCGACCAAGTACACCCTGATAATTTACCGAAAATTATCGAGTCGTACAGCAAAGAATTTGACTTCGCTGAAGCAATTCCGATTTCAGCGCTAGAAGGCAATAATGTGGAGACTTTGTTGGCAAAAATTAGCGAACGTCTTCCAGAAGGACCGCAATATTATCCAGCAGATCAAATTACAGATCATCCAGAACGCTTTATCATTTCTGAGCTTATCCGTGAAAAGGCTTTGCATTTAACGCGCGAAGAAATTCCGCATTCGATTGCTGTGGTCATTGAAAAAATCGCACCCGATTCCGAAAATAAAGACATGATTCGTATACAAGCAACAATTATGGTTGAGCGTGATTCTCAAAAAGGCATCGTTATCGGTAAAAAAGGTGTTTTGCTCAAACAAATTGGTACACGTGCCCGTCAAGATATCGAAAACTTGCTTGGGTCAAAAGTGTATTTAGAACTTTGGGTTAAAGTGCAAAAAGATTGGCGTAACAAAGCCATGCATTTACGTGATTTTGGCTTTAGAGAAGACGAATACTAAGGAGTCCTTCCCATGCAAAGCCAAGTAGAGGGAATTGTCATTCGTACGATGCCTTACGGCGAAACTAATAAAATCGTCACTTTGTTTACGAGAGAAGCAGGAAAAATTACTTGTATGGCAAGAGGTGCAAAAAAACCCGCTAGTCGCTTAGCGGCCATTACGCAGGTTTTTACTCATGGAACATTTTCTGTTTACAAAGGAAGAGGCATGGGTACCTTGCAAGCAGGGGATCCGCTAGAATCGTTGCGGCATATTCGAGAAGACATTATGTCGACTGCGTACGCTAGTTACGTCACTGAATTGATTGATCGACTAACTGAACAAGACGAGCCACAGCCTGCAATTTTTGATATGCTGTTCCAGGCGCTTCATGCAATTGATGAAGGCTACGACCCTGAAGCTATTACTTTGTTTGTGGAATGGAAAATGCTCCAGACAGCAGGCTTAACGCCGACGCTTCATCAATGTGCTAATTGTGGAGCGACAGAAGGAGAATTTGCATTTTCATTTCAAGAACTCGGATTTCTTTGTCATCGTTGTTTTCATATCGATCGCTACATTATTCGTTTGAGTCCAGCGTTAGTGAAGTTGATTCGCACCTTTTACTTTGTGCCAATTGACCGTGTAGGCTCCTTAACGTTGAAAAAAGAATCCAAGAGCTTGCTGAAACAAATTGTTCGTACAATTTATGAGGAAAAAGCAGGGATTCGCTTAAAGTCACGAAAATTTCTCGAACAATTAGAACGAACACCAGAATTTTTACCTAAAAAAGAAGAGCTGCCAAAAGACGAATAGTCTTTTGAGCAGCTCTTTTTTGAAAGGAATAAGTCACGTCGGCTATTAAAAAAAATAAAAAAGTGGTGGAATAGACTCAGTCCACCACTTCTTTTGGAACTTCCGCTTTTCCGTGTCTAGCTTCACCGGCCAGCTCTTCGGGTCATAAGCCAATCGGGTTGTGCGGCTGAAAAGACGCCGCTTCACCAGATCGTCTTATGCCTGTCAGAGCTAAATGGCCGTTTCCGCTTTTCTTACTTAAAACTGAATATGCTTTTCGATATATGCTTGTACTTCAGCAATTGGCATACGTGTTTGCTCCATTGAATCACGGTGACGTACTGTAACTTGACCGTCTTCTACGGAATCAAAGTCGTATGTGATACAGAAAGGTGTGCCAATTTCGTCTTGGCGACGGTAACGTTTACCGATCGATTGCGACTCGTCGTAGTCTACCATAAAGTGCTTAGCTAGGTCAGCAAACACGCCTGTTGCGCCTTCTGCTAATTTTTTAGATAACGGAAGAATTGCTGCTTTGTAAGGAGCTAAAGCTGGGTGGAACTTCAACACTGTGCGTTTGTCGTCGTTTTCAAGTGCTTCCTCTGTGTAAGCATCTACTAAGAAAGCTAGTGTAACGCGGTCAGCTCCAAGAGATGGCTCGATGCAATAAGGCACAAAACGTTCGTTCGTTACAGGATCGATGTAATTAAAATCTTCTCCTGAATGTTCCATATGGCGTTTCAAGTCAAAATCGGTACGATCTGCAATTCCCCAAAGTTCGCCCCAGCCGAATGGGAATTTGTATTCGATATCCACAGTTGCGTTTGAGTAATGTGAAAGTTCATCTTCGTCATGCTCACGCAGGCGCATATTGTCTTCAGTCATATCCAAGTTCAGCAACCAGTTTTTGCAGAAATCGCGCCAGTAAGCGTACCATTCCAAATCTTCACCAGGCTTGCAGAAAAATTCAAGTTCCATTTGTTCAAATTCACGTGTCCGGAACGTAAAGTTACCAGGTGTGATTTCGTTCCGGAAACTTTTACCGATTTGTGCAATACCAAACGGCATTTTTTTGCGCATTGAACGTTGAACGTTTTTGTAGTTAACGAAAATTCCTTGAGCTGTTTCTGGACGTAAAAAGATTTCATTTGTGGAAGCTTCAGTAACACCTTGGAAAGTTTTGAACATCAAGTTGAATTGACGGATGTCCGTATAATCTTGTTTGCCACATGTTGGACATTTTACTTCGTGTTCTTGAATTAATTCTGCCATGCGATCAAAAGATAATCCATCCACGATCAATTCAATGCCTTTAGCATCTAATGCATCTTCGATTAATTTGTCCGCACGGTGGCGAGTTTTACAGCTCTTACAGTCGATCATTGGGTCGTTAAAGTTACCGACATGCCCAGAAGCTACCCACGTTTTCGGATTCATCAAAATAGCAGCGTCAAGTCCTACGTTATAAGGAGATTCCTGAACGAATTTTTTCCACCACGCTTTTTTAATATTGTTTTTCAGTTCAACGCCAAGGGGTCCATAATCCCACGTGTTCGCTAATCCTCCGTAAATTTCAGAGCCCGGGAATACAAAGCCTCTGTGTTTTGCTAATGCTACTACATCTTCCATTGACATAAAATTACCTCCATAAAATAAAAAATCGTACTCGTCCTCGGACATGTCTCCATGTCCGAGGACGAGTACGTTAAGACCCGCGGTTCCACCTCGATTGACTGCAAAAGACAGTCCACTTTAAAATAACATTGGCTCTGGATCACCGTTTCCTGTAGATGCAGGCTTCCACTATCCCTGCTCGCTTTAAGTTACAGTACTTATCTATCCGTCATTGCCTCTATTGAGTTCGTTCATATTATACCACGGCAATGTTTTCTTCGCAATATTACGTTCATTAGTATATAATAATTGATATTGAGTATAACATATATATATTTTGAGGCGGTGAGTCCAATCGAACTCAATAAACGACAAGAGGAAATATTGCAAATCGTTAAAGGCAACGGACCGATTACTGGCGAACAAATAGCGGATCGCTTGAGTTTAACTAGATCGACGTTACGACCTGATTTAGCCATCTTGACTATGGCAGGCTTTCTAGATGCCCGTCCCCGTGTTGGCTATTTTTATTCGGGTAAAAAACCAGGGCAAGACGTAACAGATACGATGAACAACATGAAGGTCAAGGATTTTCAGTCGATTCCGGTTGTTGTTAGAGAAGATGTTAGTGTTTACGATGCCATTAGCCAAATGTTCTTGGATGATGTTGGAACACTTTTTGTGGTAGATAAAAAATCGTATTTGTCTGGTGTGCTGTCGAGAAAAGATCTACTGCGTGCAAGTTTAGGTAGTCAAAATCTAACGAGTATTCCTGTACATATTATTATGACGCGTATGCCCAACATCACTTATTGTGCAAAAAATGAGTCTTTAATCCAAGCGGCACATCGTTTGATTAATCAGCAGATTGATGCCTTGCCAGTAGTAGAAGAACAGCCAGATGGCTTTAAAGTTGTCGGCAGATTAACAAAAACGAATATTACTCGTGCGTTTTTATCACTATCTGAAAACCACGATTTGTGAGGTGTCAATTATGAATTCACTCCGATTGTTCATTGTTTCCGATTCGGTCGGTGAAACAGGCGAACTCGTCGCAAAAGCGGCAATCAGCCAATACTTAAATGCAGATCAAAATGCGGTATTGAAACGATTTCCTTACATTGATTCGATTGAGCATTTGCAAGAGATTATTAAATTGGCTGTCGCCCAACAAGCTTTTATCGTTTATACGTTAGTTTCACAAGATTTGAGAGATTATATGCAGGTAGAAACTGCTAAATTTCGTGTAACAGCAGTCGATCTTATGGGTCCTCTCTTGGATGCGCTAGCACAAGAACTAAATGCAAGACCTCTACAAGAAGCCGGTTTGGTTCGGAAACTAGACGATGACTACTTCAAAAAAGTCGAAGCTATTGAGTTTGCAGTTAAATATGACGACGGACGAGATCCGCGAGGCATTTTAATGGCCGATATCGTTTTGGTCGGGATATCTAGAACTTCTAAGACGCCGTTATCCCAGTACTTGGCGCACAAGCGGCTGAAAGTTGCAAACGTACCATTGGTGCCAGAAGTTGACCCACCGGAAGAACTTTACCACGTAGATCCAAAAAAATGCTTTGGTTTGATTATCTCACCGGATAAGCTCAACCACATTCGTAAAGAACGATTGATTGCTCTTGGGTTAAATGATGATGCTAATTATGCGAAAATCGATCGAATTCACGAAGAAATCGATCATTTTCATAAAGTGGTCGATCGCATTGGCTGTGAAATAGTAGACGTAACAAATCGGGCTGTCGAAGAAACGGCTAATTTAATATTAAGCAAACGCCAAAAATGATTTTGGAAAAACTCCCTCTATGGGCGGTTTTTCTTTCTTTTTTTGTGGATTTTTTAATAAAAACGTTTTATAATGAAGAATTGTGGCTAAAGCTTACTAGTGGATAAAATAGTTTGCTTTATCTTTTTGTCGAAAAATGAAGGATTTTGTCTTTACATCACGAATTAAAGTAGTTAAGCAAACAAAGATGGTGAAAATAATGTCCAATCGAGTTCCTGAAGAAGTGATCGAAAAAATCCGATCTAGCACAGATATTGTGGATGTCGTCGGTGAGTATGTTCAGCTAACAAAAAGGGGCAGAAATTGGTTCGGCCTTTGCCCTTTCCATGGAGAAAGTACACCATCTTTTTCTGTTACTGCCGATAAGCAGATTTTTCATTGTTTTGGTTGTGGAGCTGGTGGCAATGTCATCACTTTTCTGATGGATATTGAAAATTTAACGTTTCAGGAAGCTTTATCGAGACTGGGAAATCGCTCAGGTATAGATGTCGATATACAGTCGCCTGCTGAATCGGGTCCCGTGCAATCAAAAAGCGATCACCAATTGGTTCTGATGCACGAGTTTGCTGCGGACATGTACCACCATATTCTATTGAATACAGAAGAAGGCCAAGCAGCGCTGGACTATTTGGAAAATAGGGGCTTTACTCGAGAAATTATTGAGAAAAACAAAATTGGCTGGTCGCTTCCGGAATGGAATTACATGGCATCTGCCTTAAAGCGAAAAGGCTTTAGCGAAGAAGAGCTAGAAGCAAGTGGATTAGGCATTCCTCGTGAGCAGTCAAGCGGCTATTTCGATCGATTCCGTGGTAGAATTATGTTCCCTATCATGAACGAAACAGGTAAAGTGATTGCCTTTTCGGGAAGGGTTCTTGAGCACACTAAACAAGAAGCCAAATACATGAACAGCCCAGAATCTCCGATTTTCCAAAAAAGCCAAGTGCTCTATAATGTGCATCATGCAAGAAGTGCCATCCGTAAAAATCGGAAAATCATTTTGTTTGAAGGGTTTATGGATGTTATTGCAGCGGGTAAAGCAGGAGTCGATAATGCTTTAGCAACTATGGGTACTTCACTTACTGCCCAGCATATTCGGCAAATGAAACGCTTTGCCCAAGAAGTCGTCATTTGTTTTGATGGCGATGACGCAGGCTGGGAAGCTGCCAAAAGAGCAGCAATTTCCTTGAATGAAGAAAACTTCAAAGTGGAAGTAGCTGTTCTGCCAGGTAAAATGGACCCTGATGATTTTGTTCGTGAAAATGGTGCAGAAGCCTTTAAAGAACAGATTATTGGAAAGCCTCATGCATTTATTGCATTTGCGATGATGCATGCCCGAAGGCATAAGAATTTTCAATATGAAAATGACTTATTGCAATACATTCAGGAAGTGCTACAACTGTTGGCTGGTAGATCTTCGCCTTTAGAGCGAGATTTATATATAAAGCAATTATCAGTAGAAACTGGATTATCTCAGGAAGCTATCCTGCAGCATTACCGAAAGTTAGAAAACAAAACAATTGAGCGTAACCGACCTGAACCGTCGGTAGTAAAAACTGCTAAAAAAGCACCCAAACAGGTTACATCACTGCACAGAGCGGAACGGATGTTGTTGTCACATGCTCTAGCAGATCCATCAGTTATGGAAAAGTTAGTAGTTGAAGACAATGACATTCCATTTATCAGTGAAGAATTTCGGGCGCTGTATGTTCAATTGCTCGGTTTTTATGAGGAATGGGATAAAGCAGATTTTCACAAGTTTTTAGAGACGCTTCAAGATACAGAACTCCGTAAACTAGTTATGGAAACGGCCTTATCTGAACGCGATCCGGAACACGCGGATGAAGAAATTTCCGATTGTTTAAAGCACCTGCACAAACATCGGGTCGAACAGCAAATCAATCTGAAAATCCAGCAATCAAAAGAAGCGGAAAAACAGCATGACTTAAAGCGCGCTTTACTTCTTGCTCAAGAAGTGATTGCTTTACGCAAATCACTATAAGTTAATTCCGGTTTTTTTAAAGGAGGAAGTCAAATGGCCGAGAAATCTGAACGCCAAACTGAAGTTGAAGCAAGCAATGTTCCATTGACTACTGAAGGTCCGGAAGCGACTGTGGAAGAAGCAAAAAAACAGCTAATCGAAACAGGTAAAAAAACCGGAGAACTCAATTACGAACAAATTGCTGATAAATTAGCGGTTTTCGAAATGGAATCCGATGCAGTAGAAGAGTTTATTGACCAATTAGAAGGTCACGGCATCGAATTAGAACGTAAATCTGATGATGAAGAACATTTGGATCGTTTGATGAAACCGACAGAAGATAAATTCGATTTAAATGATTTAAGCGTACCACCTGGTGTTAAAATCAATGACCCTGTCCGCATGTATTTGAAAGAAATCGGACGCGTTGATCTGCTAAAAGCAGAAGAAGAAGTTCGCTTAGCGAAATTGATTGAACAAGGTGACGAAGAAGCTAAAAAACGTCTTGCTGAAGCCAACTTGCGTCTAGTTGTGAGTATCGCAAAACGCTATGTTGGTCGCGGCATGTTGTTTTTGGACTTGATCCAAGAAGGAAACATGGGCTTGATCAAAGCAGTAGAAAAATTTGATTACTCTAAAGGATTTAAGTTCAGTACGTATGCAACGTGGTGGATTCGTCAGGCTATTACCCGTGCCATCGCGGACCAAGCGCGTACCATTCGTATTCCGGTTCATATGGTTGAAACCATTAACAAATTGATTCGTGTTCAACGTCAATTGTTGCAAGATCTTGGTCGTGATCCTTCTCCAGAAGAAATCGGCGAAGAAATGGATTTATTACCAGAAAAAGTTCGGGAAATCTTGAAAATTGCTCAAGAACCGGTATCATTAGAAACACCAATCGGTGAAGAAGATGATTCGCATTTAGGTGACTTTATCGAGGATTCAGATGCCCAATCGCCTTCTGATCATGCGGCTTATGAATTATTAAAAGAGCAGTTAGAGGATGTTTTAGACACATTAACGGATCGAGAAGAAAACGTCTTACGTCTTCGCTTCGGCTTAGATGACGGTCGTACACGGACGTTAGAAGAGGTAGGCAAAGTATTTGGCGTAACGCGTGAGCGAATTCGTCAAATCGAAGCAAAAGCTTTGCGCAAACTGCGCCACCCATCGCGCAGCAAGCGGTTAAAAGATTTTCTTGAATAAATAAAACAGCTAGAGTCACATTCCGATTTTTTTCGGAATGTGACTCTTTTGTTGATACTAAAAAAGGAATTAAGGTTAACGCTTGAACTTGTCTTAATTTTCCCTATATAATGAAAGTTGTAAGCGTATTCAAAACAAAGGGGATGTACACAAATGAATTTCGATTTAACACAAGAACAACAGATGATCAAAAAGACAATCAA
Source organism: Planococcus sp. S3-L1 (assembly GCF_030063085.1). Taxonomy (NCBI): domain Bacteria; kingdom Bacillati; phylum Bacillota; class Bacilli; order Caryophanales; family Caryophanaceae; genus Planococcus; species Planococcus sp. S3-L1. The sequence goes on from NZ_JASISN010000003.1 coordinate 262,548, forward strand.
GGAATTTGCTGATAAGGTAGTAGCACCAGGCGCTATTGATCGTGACCGTTCAAAAGCGTTTCCGACTGAAATCTTTAAACAGCTGTCTGACATGGGGATGATGGGCTTACCGTTTGATGAGAAATACGGCGGATCTGGAGCGGATACTACTAGCTTTGCTATTGTGACAGAAGAATTAAGTCGTGCCTGTGCATCTACCGGAATTACTTATTCTGCGCACATTTCACTTGGTGGTGCACCACTGAATTTATTTGGAACAGAAGACCAGAAAGAAAAATACTTGACGCCCATTTGTACGGGTGAGTCATTTGGCGCTTTTGGATTGACTGAACCAAATGCGGGATCCGATGCTGGAGGAACAGAAACTCGTGCAGTAGAGGATGGCGACGACTGGGTAATTAGTGGTTCCAAAGTTTATATCACCAATGCCAGTCATGCGAAACATTTAGCCATAACAGCCATTACGGGGATGACTGATGGCAAAAAAGAAATCAGTGCCATTATCGTACCCACAGACGCAGAAGGATTTACCATTATCGATAATTACGAAAAAATGGGTCTGCATTCTTCTAATACAACAGAACTAGTGTTAGATAACGTCCGCGTACCGAAAGAGAATCTATTAGGCAAGCGTGGAGAGGGCTTTAAACAGTTTTTAGTAACATTAGATGGCGGACGTATCGGTATTGCAGCTATGGCTGTAGGCATTGCGCAAGCGGCCTTTAATAAAGCGCTGGCTTACTCAAAAGAACGCAAACAGTTTGGTAAAACCTTATCTGAGTTCCAAGTAACTCAGTTTAAACTCGCCGACATGGCAATGAAAATTGAATTGGCACGTAATATGGTCTATAAAGCGGCCTGGTTAAAAGATCAAGGACGTCCATTTACTAAAGAAGCTTCGATGGCAAAATTGTATGCTTCTGAAATTTCGATGGAAGTGGCTGATGAAGCCATTCAAATTCATGGGGGCTACGGCTACATGAAGGAATATGAAGTTGAACGCTATATGCGTGATGCGAAGTTATTAGAAATCGGCGAAGGGACTTCAGAAATTCAACGTATGGTCATTGCGCGTCAAATTGGGTGCTAAAGAACAATTTTTGAGTCCTGTTCCGTACGGGGCTTTTTTTCTTAATAAGAAACTGCTTTTAAAGATTTTATGAAATAAGAATTTCTCGAAAATTCACGACAAATCTATCTCTAACAGCAACAAGCAAAAATTAAATTACCGTTTTTGTCACAAACGAGGAAAAGTTATCTGTTAAGACTTTTCGTTTCATTGATAATACAGTACAATAATGAATGATACGAATAATATCATCAAGCAGAACTTAGTAGAGGGAGGGGTAACGGATGCAAAAAAATGCAATTGTACCTTATATCTTAATCATGGCGTTCGGTATTGGTTTAATTTTCTTCTTGTCAGTACAAGGAGTGGGTGACGAAGCTGAAATCGCAGAAGAAAATGCAACAGAAGAAAGTGGCGGAGAAGCTGCTGAAGGCGAAGGCGGAGAAACAGCTGAAGGAGATTTCGATCCTGAAGCAACTGCACAAGCTAACTGTATCGCTTGTCACGGTTCAAGCTATGAAGGCGGAGTAGGTCCATCACTAGTGGCTACTGAACTTCCACAAGAAGACATCGAAAATATTTTAGTCAACGGTAAAGGCACTATGCCAGCGGGTCTCATTGAAGAGGCGAACGCAGCGGCAATGGCTGAGTGGGTATTGTCACTCGAATAGCATCTGAAAAACCCTTAGTTCTTTTAGAGCTAAGGGTTTTTCTGTTACATTAGGAGGATCTGGATGAATGCACAACAATTATCGCATCGGTTAACAAGAGTTGCCCATTATGTACCTCAAAACGCAGTCGTAGCCGATATTGGCAGCGATCATGCATACTTACCTTGTTATTTAGTATTAACTGGCGTAGTGAATAAAGCCGTTGCAGGAGAAGTCGTCAAAGGACCCTTTGAATCGGCACAAAAACAAGTTCAACAAGAACAATTAGCGGAACAAATTGACGTCCGGCTAGCAAGTGGTCTTGATGCAATCGATGTAGAAGATGGCATTACAACCGTCACCATTGCAGGTATGGGCGGCCCGTTAATTTGTTCGATATTAGAACAAGGCAAAGAAAAACTAGTAGGTATCGAAAGATTAATCTTACAACCAAATGTTCACGCGAAAGCAATACGTGATTGGGCTATAGTAAATGGCTGGGACATTGTAGAAGAAGAAATACTAAAAGAAAATGAAAAAATTTACGAAATAGTGGTGCTTGAAAAAACGGAAGCCGTCATTTTTTGGACGCCACAGCAATTATTGATGGGTCCTGAGCTACTAAAAAATCAAACCGTGATTTTTGAAGAAAAATGGATGCGTGAAAGTGCACAATGGAAAAAAATTGTAGCATCAATGGAAGCCACTGCACAAACACTCGAAATTATTGAAAAGAAACAGGAATTAGTGAAAAAAATACAATTGGTAGAAGAGGTGTTGCAACGTGAAAATTCCTAATGGTCACCAAATTATTGAGGAGTTTGAGAAATGGTCTCCTAAATATTTGGCCATGGAAAACGATCCGATTGGTTTGCATGTAGGAACGTTAAACAAAAAAATCGACCGTGTATTAGTAACATTAGATGTGAACGAAGAGGTCGTGGACGAGGCAATAGCCAAAGGCGCAGGATTGATTATTGCACATCACCCCCCCATATTTCGACCAATGAAAAACTTGCAGACAGATTTTCCGCAAGGGCGTTTAATGGAAAAACTAATAAAATCGGATATTGCCGTATACGCAGCACATACAAATCTGGATGTGGCTATTGGCGGAGTTAATGATTTATTGGCGGCATCACTCGGTTTACAAAACACGAAAGTATTAGTGCCAACTTATGAAGAAGAATTGGTGAAAATTGCAGTGTTCGTCCCGGAAACTCACGAAGAAACTGTTCGTGAAGCCTTTATTAAAGCTGGAGCTGGAACGATTGGCGATTACGAAGGATGCAGTTATACCTTATCTGGGACAGGGCGCTTTCGTCCGACTGCTGAAGCGAATCCATTTATTGGAGAAGTAGGTGAAATGGAAGTAACCGCCGAATCAAAAGTAGAAGTTGTGGTTCGCAAAAACGAAAAAGATCGTGTCATCAAAGCAATGCTTGCTGCACATCCGTATGAAGAAGTGGCATATGATGTCTTTGTTTTAGAAAACAAAAGAGCTGTAATGGGACTTGGACGTGTAGGAACGCTTGTAACACCTATGACTTTAGTAGAATTCGCCAATTGGACAAAACAGCAATTGGATGTTTCGTCTCTACGCATCGTGGGAGACCCAGACGCTGTTATTAAAAAAGTGGCGGTACTCGGCGGAGATGGCAATAAATACTTCCAACAAGCTAAGCGTGCTGGAGCGGATGTCTATGTCACAGGTGATATGTATTTCCATACGGCTCAAGACGCACAAGCCATCGGACTAAATATTGTCGATCCTGGCCATCACGTAGAAAAAGTGATGATTCAAGGCGTTGTCGACCATATGTCTAAACAGCAACCTACTTGGCAATGTGAGTTTTTGTCGTCACAAATAAATACAGAACCTTTTCGATTCATCTAAAAAGCAGTGGCCGCGGCCACTGCTTTTTTTTATATAGGTCTCTTTTTAAAATTTATACGAAGTAAAAATAGAGTTGCCTCATAAGTTTAGTTGAATTGCGTTCATTCGTTAAATATTTTTCTAATTTTACGAACGCCTTTTAATAATTACATTTAGAAAACTGATTCTACTAAGACTAACTATGGGTAATCAAAAAACACTTAAATATCTCAAGCGCTCCACCTTTTCCGCTGCTTGCTCTTTACCTATCCTTTAACTTCTGAAGTTTTACTACACAAAAAAGAATACTCCAAAACATAACATGTTTAGAGCACTCTAGTAATTACTTTTGATACACATAGTAATCTTGCGCATGCTTGACTACAAAGCCAATTGCTTCATACAACCTTAGGGCATGAGCATTCTTTGTTTCCACGTCAAGATGAATCGAATAGCCAGCTTCACTTTGTTGTTTAACGGCGTGTTGTAGTACTTTGCGTCCTATTCCTCTACCTTGATACTCGGGAAGAATTGAAAATCCATAAATCCATGCTTGGCTATCTCTTCTTTGTATCCGGATTTTTCCGATGGTCTCGTTGTTTACGTCAATCATCAGCATTTCTGTATCTTGCTCTTCGTTGAGTCTGCTCGCCATTGCCGTAGCATCCTCTAAGGATATATCGAATGCCTCCACATCCAGCCGGATTCTCATTTTTAAATCTGCACTTTCAGCTTGACGTAATATGAAACCGGTTGAAGCAGTAAGAGGCTGTGGTTCCCATTGCATTTGATGTTCTGAGAATTTGTAGATGGCTCCTTGATTTTTCAGGAAATCCTGAGCTGCTTTAGCACGGGCTGGTGCATTCAACAAAACTTTTTTATACCCAATTTGATGTACTGAAGTCATCGCTTCTTCAAATAGCTTTGTAAAATGTCCTTTGCGACGCTCTGTCGGTTTTACCATTCCCGTTACTTCAACGGTCGAACCAAACGAATACAATCCGATAAAAGCGATTAGTTTATTACTTTCATAATGGAAAAAATCAAGTTGTTTAGAATCTCTTGATCGAAGCATTTCCCAATTTAACTTTAATTCGAGTACATCATATGCTTCGACTTCTTTTTGAAGTTGTTCTATCTCGTTCAGTTGTCTTGTTGTTAACATTTAAGTCTCCTTAATAAACTGTTTTTTGAATATTCACTATTAAAAATTTTCTCATATTCTTAAATGAGAAGCAAGCGGCTATCTCCCATTTTGATTTTAATCATATAAGCCACAACACCTAACGCCGTCTACAACCAATTTTTTACGGCATTGATTGCTTATGTGCTCATGCGGTGGCCCTATCAAAAGACAAAATTGACAATTCAATTGCCAGCTTTGTCACTTCTGGCCTTTCAGCATACGCAATTGACCGGTACGCTGCCGCTGATTTAGCAGGATGCCCTGACGACATTTCTGCACGAGCATTTTGCGCTCAGCAGGAATAGTCTGTCATTTGTTGATTAATCGACACACGTGATAAATTGAATTTAAAAGTGGAATATTCGTAATTATCGTATTTTTTATTTTACATATATTGTATGATTGGATGAGTGTATAAAGAAAAATCAGAAAGTAGGAGATGGGAAATGTGGAAAGAGCGCATCATCGAAACAGATCGGGGAAGCTTTGAAATCTTTGAAAAAGGGGAGGGTGAGCCATTAGCCATTACTCACCTTTACAGCGAGTTCAATCAGAAGGGAAATTTGCTGGCTGATTCCTTTACCGACTATTATCATGTCTATTTGATTAACCTTCGTGGAGCTGGACATTCTGTAAAAGTAGCAGCACCTGATGAATATGGCATGGAGGAAACAGTGAGCGATTTAGAGGCCATCAGAAAAGCCTTAGGCGATAAAAAGTGGGCGTTTGCCGGGCATTCAACAGGCGGGATGCTGGCATTAAAATACGCCATTATCCATCAAGCATCGCTGACAAAAATAATTGCAGGGGGAGCTGCAGCAAGTTACGAATACGGAAAAGATGAAAACAGTATCTATTGTAGAAAGAATCCAAATTTCAATCGAATTGTTGAAATTATGGACCTATTGAATGCACCATCAACTCCAGTTGAAGTACGCCAGGCAATCAGTTACGAATGGGCCTTGATGTCATACCAATCAGAAGATAAATTGAAAGAATCGATGAAAAAACCGAATAGCGGTAAAATTGTCGGTTCACGTTTAGAGTATTTCAGCAAGATGGAATATCCGACATTCGATATCAGAGAAGAACTGAAAGAAATACATATTCCAAGTTATATTTACTCAGGAAAATATGATGCACAATGTCCGTTAAAGTTCGGAGAGGAAATTGCCGAATTGATTCCAAATGCCAAGTTCACGATTTTTGAAGAAAGCAATCACAATCCCTTTTCGGAAGAAGAAATTAAGTTCCAAGAATTTGTTGGAGGAACACTTAAATAGAGGATAAAAGAAAGAGTTAACAAATAACGAGATGACTTCATGGAACCTCGATCCGTGATGAAAATTACAAGGGGGAGAATTATGGAACGTCTATTTACTGAAATCGTCCATATTATGCAGCACGACTATGCGGGATGGAAAGATAAACAAGGTTGGGACAACCCCGATTATTACCTTGGGAACTTGAGAGATTTAGAAAATCAGGGAAGGCTGAACAAAGCTCAATTCACAGAACTGGTCAAAGAGTACTTGCTAGATTTTAAGGATCAGCATATTCATTTTGCTAGTAAGGGGATAAATGAGGAAATTAGAAAAGATAGGGGATTTCGGGTTAGGCGCTTTGAAGATCAGCTATACGTGACTACAGTATTCCAGGAGAATCGCGTTTCGAAAGGAATGGCTTTTACGTCAATTGGGGGCTATACAATCCCGGAACTAAAGGAAAAGCATTCGCGTCTGCTGAATGAAAATCATCCAGAACGTGAAAACTGGAATTTGATTTTTTCTCTTTATGATTTTGGTGAAATTGAAACTGAAATAGGCGAGAAGCAAAGGTTTTCATTTGAAACTTATGCTAAAGAGGGCTATGTGGCCACCTATTCGGTCCAGCAATTAGACAAGGCGATTTTACTGACGATGACAGATTTCATGAATCCCGACGCCATTGTTAAGATGATCAAAGAAAATCAAAGTCTTCTGGAAAATGCGGATGCTTGGATTATTGATGTGCGCGTCAATTACGGGGGCAGCGATGGGAGCTATTTCCCTTTCTTACCATTTATCATGCCAGAAGAAGGAGTGGATCTGGCAGCAGGTGACGAACAGATGCATTTCAATTGTACCCTTGCAAATGCGGAACGGGAATTAGCGATGATTGTTAAACAACGTGCAGAAACAGAAGATGACAATGCCCAGCAATTTTTAAGCGTATTCGAACGAGAGTGGACGAAAAATAAAGGCAAGGGATTTGTGGAATTCAATTTTGAGGATATTATGCCGGAAACTGTCATCAAAGGAACCACTCAACCCAAATCGATTGTCGTACTGACAGACAATAGTTGCGGAAGTGCGGGCGAATCGTTTGTAGAGACCTGCAAAAAATCTAGAAAGGTGCATGTGATGGGAAGACCCACCATGGGGCTGAATGATTATGCGAACCTTGTCTGTAAAGAATGGGAAGAAGGTTTTGAATTGCTGTACCCGACTTCCCGTCTCTCTAGAGTTGATGCCAATGAAGGCATGACCGGAGTCGGCATACCACCTCATACACATATTCCTTGGACATCGGAGCATGTAAGAATTGATGTAGATTTGGACAAAGCGTTGAAATACCTTTCATCAAAGACGTAAGGTTAATTGAGATTTTTGGTTATCAATTCTTGAGTTTTCGATCAACCTTTATTAATAAACTAATAATGATGGATAGTAAAATGACGATAATTAATCCTACGGCTATGATTAGACCATCCACATAGTCTGTAAAGCCAAGTCCTCCTAAGATAAAGAAAATAATGATGCTCAACCCTAAAGTTGCTAATGCAATAGCGAAATAATTCATCAATTCCTCTGCCTCCTGAATTATCTACTTGTTCTAACTGTAATGATTTGATTATATATGAAAGATAAAAATATGTATAACTGAATAAATAAGAATAAAGAAAGCTATTTGGACAGGAAAGTGAAACAAAGAACCGATTCAAATCGTTTTTTCGTCTGTAATAACCATAAATGATAAGTGGGATAAAGTATTTGGCGTATGCCTTTAGAATTGAATACTGCAAGACACAAAGAAAAGCTGTCACAAAAGTTGAAACCTAACTTTTGTGACAGCTTTTACTTATTCGCCTACTGGATAAGGCTCAATGCGATCCGATGGTTTTGGATGCTTAATTTTCGGTAAAATTTTATTGAGCGGTACAGAACGAGTTAGTTCATGCGTACTTGGGTCTGCTGGGTCATAGAGATCCAAGAACTTCATCACTTCTTTAACGATTGGTGTTGGCGTGGAAGCACCTGCTGTGATACCTACCGTTTCAACACCTTCTAGCCATTCCAATTTGAGTTCAGAGATATCGGAAATACGGTATGCAGGAGTTCCAGCAATGTCTTGTGATACTTGCGCTAAACGATTTGAGTTATTGCTCATTGGATCCCCAATGACGATTAACAAATCGGTATCGCCAGCTTGTTGTGCGACTGCTTCTTGGCGAACTTGCGTGGCCAAGCAAATTTCCTTGTGAACTTCAGAGTGCGGGAATTTTTCTTTTAAGCGTTCCATCATGTCCACAACATCCCATTGACTCATCGTTGTTTGGTTCGTGACGATAATTTTTTCGGAATCGAGTTCTAGACGATTAACGTCTTCGACACTTTCAACTAAGTGAACCATGTCAGGTGCAACACCAATGGCGCCTTCTGGTTCAGGATGTCCACTTTTTCCAATATAAACGATTTGGTAGCCATCAGCCGTTTTCTCACGAATCAAGTCGTGTGTAACAGTCACGTCTGGGCAAGTCGCATCGATCGATACCAAGCCTTTCCGTCTTGCTAACTCACGTACTTGTGGAGAAACACCGTGTGCTGTAAAAATAACCGTACCGCTTTCTACTTTTTCCAAAATTTCAAGACGGTTTGGTCCATCTAAAGTAATGATGCCATCTTGTTCGAAAGCGTCTGTGACATGTTTATTGTGAACAATCATTCCTAGTATATAAATGGGACGTGGTAAACTTTCATCCATCGCAGCGTTCTTTGCGATAACCATGGCATCGACCACTCCGTAACAATATCCTCTTGGCGATATTTTCATAACTTTCATCAAGTACCGCGCTCCTTTCAAAATCATATATTCATTATAACGGAGACGGCACAGCTTTACAAAAGTTGCATCGCGTAAACAGACGGTTTTATGCTATAATGTCTAGAGCGTAAGGAGGGAATTTAATCCCATGACAAAATTCAACGAATATCCATTCAAACCGTTCCTATTAGAAGCGGTAGAAAAACTCGGGTTTACAGAACCGACAAAGATTCAACAGGAAATGATGCCCCATATATTGAAAGGCACAAGTGCAATTGGCCAATCCCATACAGGAACTGGAAAAACGCATAGTTTTATTATTCCAATTGTAGAACGTATCGACGTCAGCAAACAGGAAGTGCAGGCGGTAATCTCAGCACCGACGCGTGAACTTGCAATGCAGATCTTCAATGAGTTGCAAAAACTAGTTATTGGATCTGGCATAGAAGTAAAATCGTTTATCGGTGGGACAGACAAGCAGCGTTCAATTAACAAATTAAAAACACAGCCCCATATCGTAGTCGGAACTCCTGGTCGGTTAAGAGACTTGGTGAAAGAAAACGCATTGTTGGTACACACAGGTAAAATCCTTGTAATTGATGAAGCAGACTTAGCTTTTGATCTTGGCTTTATCGAAGAAATTGACCAAGTTGCTGGAAAAATGAAAGAAGACCTGGAAATGTATGTCTTTTCAGCAACAATTCCAGAAAAGTTAAAACCGTTCTTAAAAAAATACATGGAATCACCAGTTCATGTCAAAATTGGCGATAAACGCCCAACTGCAGAAGGGTTAGACTTTTACTTGGTCCCTGTTCGTAGTAAGAAGAAAATGGAGCGCTTGCAAGATGTGATGAAAGTCATCAACCCTTATTTAGCGATCATCTTTGTTAATACTCGTACAAACGCCGATTATGTTGCCGATCAATTAGCAAAAGAAGGCATTCGTGTTGGGCGTGTACACGGCGACTTGGCACCGCGTGAACGCGTCAAAATGATGCGTCAAATTCGCGACTTGGAGTATCAATACATCGTAGCGACAGATCTTGCTGCACGTGGAATTGATATTCAAGGCGTCAGCCACGTAATCAACTACGAATTGCCGGAAGACCTGGAGTTCTTTATTCACCGTGTGGGACGTACAGCTCGCGCTGGGATGAAAGGGCTAGCGATTACGCTATTCAAGCCAGAGGAAGACGATGCGATTGTTCGTATTGAGAAAATGGGCATTCCGTTCCAACAAAAAGATATTGTGAAAGGCGAATTCGTTGATTTAAAAGAACGTCACAGCCGGACAACGCGCATTAAAAAGACGGACGTAGCCGATGCCAAAGCAAAAACAATGGTTCATAAGCCGAAAAAAGTAAGACCGATGTACAAGAAGAAGATGAAGTGGAAAATGGACGAAATCAAAAAAATGGAACGACGTAAAAATCGCAAAAAGTAAGGAGATAGTTTCATGTTACTAGGATCTCACGTCTCAATGAGCGGTAAGAAAATGCTACTTGGCGCAAGCGAAGAAGCGGCTTCTTACGGAGCTACAACTTTTATGATTTATACCGGTGCACCTCAAAACACACGTCGCAAGCCAATTGAAGAATTGAATATCGACGCAGGTTTTGCGCATATGGCTGCCAATAATTTAACGAATATTGTGGTTCATGCCCCGTATATTATCAATTTAGGCAATACCCAAAAGCCTGAAACCTTTGAACTGGGCGTGGAATTTCTTCAAAAAGAAATTGAACGCACTGCAGCACTGGGTGCAAAACAAATTGTCTTGCACCCAGGTGCTCACGTCGGAGCTGGAGCAGATGCCGGTATTGCTAAAATTATCGAAGGTTTGAATGAGGTATTAACACAGGAATATCCAGTCAATATCGCACTTGAGACGATGGCTGGAAAAGGCACAGAATGTGGTCGCAGTTTTGAAGAAATTGCTGCAATCATTAATGGTGTGACACATAACGAACGCCTATCTGTATGCTTTGATACGTGTCATACACATGATGCCGGGTATAACATCAAAGAAGATTTTAACGGCGTATTAGAAGAGTTCGACCGTATTGTTGGGATCGACCGCCTTCAAGTACTGCACATCAATGACAGTAAAAATATTCGAGGCGCAAGTAAAGACCGCCACGAAAACATTGGCTTTGGTGAAATCGGATTCGATGCGTTAAATGGCATCGTTCATCATCCTGATTTGATGCACGTTCCTAAAATCCTTGAAACGCCTTACGTCGGATTAGATGCTAAAAATAAAAAAGCGCCATATGCATTTGAAATTGAAATGTTTAGGGCGGGTATCTTTTCACCAGGCGTGATCGAGGAATTGAAATCTCCTTTATAAGGAAATCAGTTATAGTTGAAGGCAGTCCCTGCAATCGGGGACTGTCTTCATTTTTTATGATGAAAGTATGCGAAATGACGGTCAGCTAACTAAACGAGTCATGTGATTTTTGCAAAATCGATGACTCGTAAATTTAAAAATCATATTTACTACATAGGAGAAGCTTTATTTGTACGGTTGCACTCAAGTTATTTAAGTCTAATCCATTTACATTAGTAGCGAACTCTACTATACTTTTCTAATGTAAATCGTAATCATTATTAATTAGAAAAGAGGCGGCATAATGGCTGCGCCATTAATTGACATTAAAAATATCAGTTTTGAATATGAGCAAACAAAAGCACTTCATAATATTTCCATGACAGTAGAAGAAGGCGATTTTTTGGCGATTTTGGGTCCTAACGGCTCAGGTAAGTCGACATTATTGAAAATCATGCTAGGGCTAATCAAGCCGACTGCAGGGAAAATTGAGCTTTTCGGTGAAGATGCAAAAAAATTTAAGAAACGTGAATGGATCGGATATGTATCTCAGAAGTCCAATTCGTTTAATTCAGGATTTCCAGCAATTGTAAAAGAAGTTGTGGCAGGTGGACTTGCAAAGAAGACCGGTTTGTTTCACCGGTTACCAAAATCCACTCATGAACAAGTCGCAGAAGCATTAGAGGCGGTTGGTATGGCTGATTTTATTGATAGAAGCATCAGTGAATTATCGGGTGGCCAGCAGCAGCGGATTTTTATCGCACGAGCGCTAGTAGCAAAGCCAAAAATTCTAATCCTCGATGAACCAACTGTTGGTGTAGATCACCAGAATGTCCAATCATTTTATGACATGTTGGCTAAACTCAACCGTGACAAACATATTACAATGGTTTTGGTTACCCATGATGTAGATACGGTAACAGACCGCATTACCCATGTCGCTTGTTTGAATCAAACCATTCATTTCCATGGCTTTAAAGAACAGCTACACACGATGAGTGATGAACAGCGTGAAGCATGGTACGGTCATTCTGTTCGTAAAATTCACCATATCGGAGGAAGTCACGCATGATTGAAGCCATATTGTCCTACGAATTCTTACAAAATGCCTTTGCGGCTGGATTAATTATCGGAGTAATCGCACCTCTTCTTGGTGTCTTTATTGTTGTCCGTAGATTATCGCTCATTGCAGACGCTTTAAGCCATGTAACACTAGCTGGCATAGCAGGAAGCTTATATTTGAGTCAAAGCGTCGCGTCACTCGCCTTGTTAAATCCTTTATTTCTTGGTATTGCAGCTTCAGTCGCCGGTTCGGTACTGATTGAACGCTTGAGAAGTCTCTATAAGCATTATGAAGAATTAGCAATTCCCATTATTTTATCGGCTGGTATTGGCTTTGGTGCCATCTTCATCTCGTTAGCACAAGGTTTCTCAAATGATCTGTTTGGTTATTTATTTGGCTCAGTTTCAGCAGTTAGCAGAGAAGATTTGTTGATTGTAGCAGGAGTTGCACTAGTTGTATTAGCCTTTATTTATCTTTTCTTTAAGGAATTATTTGTTTTGTCTTTCGATGACGAATATGCTAGAGCTTCTGGGTTACCTGCAAAATGGATTCATTTTATGTTTATGATTGTTACGGCATTGGTTATTGCGGGATCTATGCGTATTGTCGGGATTTTACTTGTCTCATCTTTAATGACGATTCCGGTGGCTACGGCAATGCGCGTAACAAAAAGCTTTAAACAAACAATCATTCTATCTATCGTTTTTGGTGAGATTTCAGTCATCACAGGTCTAGTAACAGCCTTTTATTTTGATTTGGCACCAGGTGGCACGATTGTCGTAACTTCTATTTTCCTGTTGCTACTAGTCCTTGCTTATAAAAAAATCATGGTTTTATATAAAAAAGGAGTGATTGCATGAACTTAACGACTGCATGGCAGGTTCTTAAAGAAAAAGGTTTTAAAGAAACTTCTAAGCGTAACCAGATTCTGGAATTGTTTGCTAATGATGAACGTTATTTGACGGCACGAGATTTGCTAGACGTCATGCAAAAAGACTATCCGAGCATGAGTTACGATACGGTATATCGCAATCTAGCGACATTTGTGTCGCTTGGCATATTAGAAGAAACAGAACTATCGGGCGAACGCCATTTTCGCATGCAATGTGAAAGCGATCACCACCACCATCATTTTATCTGCATGGATTGCGGAAAAATAAAAGAAATTCCAATCTGCCCAATGGATTTGGTTGGAGCGGCTTTGCCGGCATATGAGATTGCCAATCATAAGTTTGAAATATACGGAAAATGTCCGGAATGTAAATAAAAGCGAGAGTGGATTTTCCACTCTCGCTTTTATTCGTTTCAACAAATTATTTGCCACTCAAGATTTTTTGAGTGCTGAATTCATTTTTGACCCATTCATTTGCCTCGAGCCAGTTAGTAACCCGTATAACATTACTCGGAATCGCTTGACGATTATAAGGTGTATCAAACAGCAAAACAGGAATGCTTAGCTCTTCAGCGATTTCGACAGCATTATCATGTTTGTCTTCGAAGAACAAGTGAACATTATGGCGTCTTGCAGTTTCGATTTTCTTATGTGAACCAATCAATTCAATGTGATCGTAAGCAATCGCGTGCTCTGCAAACCAATCAACAGTAACGTCGCGAACATTATCGCCCCTAGCAGAAATATAATACAGTTCGTATTGGTCTTTCCAGTCGTTTAAAATCTGCTTGGCATTTTCAGAAACAGGAGAAGCCGCATATATGCGCGGCTCGGAATCCCGGAACCAAGAATAAAATTCACCCTGTGTCAAATGGGGGAGAGCCGCAGTCAAATCGTACTCTTTAATATCCTCCAACGTCAGCGCACTGTTAAATTGTTCGTTTATATGAGGAAGTAATGACGTTGGAGAAGTCACAGTTCCATCAATATCTATTCCAAAACGGTATCTCATCTATTCACAACCTTATACTTGTTGTTGTTCTAATTCTTTTTGCGCTTTTTCAGCTGCTTGTTTTTCGAAATAAGCTTCCGCTAATTTATCGATTTCGATTTTCAGTTCTTCAACCATCGTGGCTTCAGGAACTTTACGGACAGTTTTACCATGCATAAATAGTAAGCCTTCTCCGCGAGCGCCAGCAATCCCAATGTCGGCTTCACGAGCTTCACCAGGACCGTTAACTGCACAGCCTAATACAGCTACTTTTAAGGGTGCTTTAATATGAGAGATGTATTCTTCCACTTCGTTTGCAATGGAGATCAAGTCAATTTCAATGCGTCCGCATGTCGGACAAGAAATAAGTGTCGCAGCATTTGAAGAAAGACCGAAGATTTTCAGCATTTCACGTGCTACTTTAACTTCCTCGACAGGATCGGCACTAAGCGACACGCGAAGGGTGTTACCGATGCCTTTTGCAAACAATGCCCCAAGACCCGCCGCACTTTTCACTGTGCCTGAGAATAATGTGCCGGATTCTGTAATTCCTAAGTGCAATGGATAGTCAAACGCTTTTGAAGCAAGTTCATATGCTTCAACAGCTAAGCTTACATCTGAAGCTTTTAATGAAACGATAATATCGTGGAAATCCAAGTCTTCTAAAATTTTAATGTGGTGAAGTGCACTTTCGACCATACCTTCAGCCGTTGGGTAGCCATATTTCTCTAGAATTTTACGTTCTAGTGATCCTGCGTTAACACCGATCCGAATTGGAATGCCTTTTGCTTTTGCGGCATTCACAACAGCTTCTACTTTCTCGCGACGTCCGATGTTCCCTGGGTTGATGCGGATTTTGTCTGCACCTTGTTCAATGGCAATCAAAGCCAATTTATAATCAAAATGAATGTCTACTACTAAAGGAATGTTAATGCGCTCTTTAATGGCACCGATTGCGTAAGCCGCACGTTCGTCAGGACATGCCACGCGGACGATTTGGCATCCTGCTTCTTCAAGTCGCAGAATTTCTGCAACTGTTGCTTCCACATCATGCGTTTTAGTCGTTGCCATACTTTGTATGAATAATTCATTACTACCGCCGATCGTTAAATCTCCGACTTTTACGGGGCGTGTTTTTGAACGGTGTGTCATTTCGCTCATGAAAAAATCTCTCCTTTTTAATGGTGGCCTATTCTTGCGGCTCACATGTCTTTGTCCTATAAATGATGGATTAACCGAAATTTGCAGGCTCTCTTCTATTACCTATAGCCATTTTAGCAGTGTAGCGCTCTAAAAGACAAGAAAGACGGTTAGTTATTAAGGTCTTCACAAAAACTCAAGCCTTAGATTGCGCTTTTTGGATAGGCGGTTTTTTGGGGTAGTAACCGATAGCCAAATACAAATAGAGGACGGTTAATAAGCTGGTCAACAGGGAAACGCTAAATCCTAAGTCTAAAAAACTTAAGGCAAATGCTAGTAATGTCGGAACTGTGACACTAAGAGCTGTAGTGCGCCATAAATGGCGATATTCACCGCGCCGTTTTCTGGCATTTAAAATTACTAAAGCAATCAATGCGAACAAACTAATTTTAACGAAATGATAAATGGTCGTAGAGACAAACAAAGAGATGACAGCAAATGGATAAAGCAGCCATTCAATTTCCTCAACAAACTCTACAAGACCGTCTAAGTTACTTGTAGCAACGTCTAAACCGGAAATCAATTCGATAAAAGCAATGACTGTTAAAAAAGCAATAAAGATGAAAATAAACTGCATAATTTTACCGATAGTCATAATACGGACGGCAGCTTGCCTTTTTGGTTCCATTAAGCTCGCTTTGAATAATTGGTATAGGTTCAAAATCATCTTCCTTTCATTTATATAATAATCGTACCATGTAGAAAGGAAGAAAAAAGGTCGCTTTGTTACGGGAATGTAAATTTTACATAAAGGTGTTTACAAATTATTAGTAAACTACGCATAATAGGTTAGGTGTGAATATGAAATTTAGGAGTTGAATAAGTATCGTGGAAATGAACTGGCAAGAAATCTTCTTTTCCTTTTTCGGTGGACTAGGGATTTTCTTATTTTCAATTAAGTTTATGGGGGATGCTTTGCAAAAAGCAGCTGGCGATAAACTTCGTGACATCTTGGATCGTTTTACAACCAATCCATTCATGGGTGTTCTAGTCGGAATTATCGTTACGATCCTGATTCAATCGAGTTCTGGTACAACTGTAATTGTAGTTGGATTAGTAAGTGCTGGATTTATGACGTTGAGACAGGCGATTGGTGTCATTATGGGAGCAAATATTGGTACCACTGTCACAGCCTTCATCATTGGCCTAGATGTTGGAGAGTACGCTTTACCGATTATGGCAATCGGAGCGGCGATGATTTTCTTCATCAAGAAAAATAAAATTCAGAACATTGGACAGGTCATTTTCGGTTTTGGTGGTCTTTTCTACGGTATGGAATTAATGAGTGGCGGCATGAAGCCACTACGAGAATTACCAGCTTTTATCGATTTAACAGTCAGTTTGAGCGAATTCCCGATTCTTGGAGTTGTGGTTGGAACAGTCTTCACGTTGATTGTTCAGAGTTCAAGTGGGACAGTAGCGATTCTTCAAGGACTTTATGATGAGAACATTTTATCGTTAGCTGCATCACTACCAGTTCTATTCGGTGATAACATTGGAACGACGATTACGGCTGTTCTTGCAGCACTGGGTACGTCAATAGCAGCTCGTCGTGCAGCAGCAGTCCATGTTTTGTTCAATATTGTTGGATCGGTCATTTTCTTGATTTTGTTAATACCGTTTACTGCTTATGTAGAATGGATCTCTGGCATCCTAGCATTAGAGCCGAAGATGCAGATTGCTTTTGCACACGGTTCATTTAACGTAGCAAACACGATTATTCAATTTCCATTAATAGGTGCCTGGGCTTATCTCGTTACAAAAGCGATTCCAGGAGAAGAAGTATTGATTGAATTTAAACCAAAACACTTGGATATCCATTTTATTGAGCAATCTCCTTCTATTGCATTAGGACAAGCAAAAGAAGAAATTTTACGTATGGGTGAATATTCGGTTCAAGGTTTACAGGAGACATATAAATACTTAATGACGAAAAGTAAGAAAAACGCCGAAATGGGTTATCAGTTGGAAGACGCCATTAATAATCTGGATGCTAAAATCACAGATTACTTAGTGTTGATTTCAGCAGAATCTATTTCAGCAGCTGATTCTACACGGCACACGATGCTGATGGAAACGGTTCGAGATATTGAACGAATCGGGGATCATTTCGAAAACATCATCGAATTGGTTGACTATCAGGAAAACAACAAAGTAAAAATCACAGAAAGCGCGATGGAAGATTTAACTGAAATGTTTACGTTAACCATTGCCACTGTTCAAAAAGCGCTTGAGGCGTTAAATACAACAAGCCATGAATTAGCTCGCGAAGTAGCTGAACAAGAAGACCTGATCGATAAAATGGAACGCAAATTCCGGAAGAAGCATATCTTGCGTTTGAATGCAGGAACATGTACAGCACAAGCCGGAATTGTCTTTGTCGATATTGTCAGCAACCTTGAACGAATCGGAGACCATGCAGTTAATATTGCAGAAGCCATTTTAGGCAACCGCGCTTAACGAAGAAAAGCGGAAGTGCCCACATAGTGCTGACTAATAGAAGCTCTTTTCCTCTTGCTTTACATTTTAAAAAATGTAGGGCACGATGGAAGAGAGCTTTTATTATAGGGAGGAATACGGATGGAAATCATCGGCTGGATTGTGATCCTATTAAGTTTTGTAATTGGTTTTATTGGGTTAGTTTACCCAATTATTCCCGCAGTCCTGTTTATCTTTGGGGGCTTTGTTATGTACGGCTTGTTTTTTAGTTTCAGCGATTTACCTTGGTGGTTTTGGGCGATTCAGAGTTTGTTTGTGATTTTATTATTTGGGGCGGACGCCATTGCCAATGCCTTTGGTGTGAAAAAATTCGGTGGCTCAAGAGCTGGACTTTGGGGCAGTACGATTGGTTTAATTGTTGGTCCGTTCATTATTCCAATTGTGGGTATTTTAATTGGACCTTTTCTTGGAGCAATTATTGCGGAGATCTTATTCAATAAATCAACTTTGAAAAAGTCGTTCATGTCTGGAGTTGGCTCAGTAGTCGGATTTATTACGTCGGTCTTTACTAAAGGCATTATCCAAATTGTCATGATTGTCATCTTCTTTTTTACAATTTAACTGAGCAAATCAATATGATTCAGTCAAAGGTCTGAATAAATGGATTAAACATGCATTATGTTTGTAACGCTCTAGAAATTTTGATACGCTAAGAAGGTAGACCAATAGACTCAAGGAGGAATTTAATCATGGCATATGAATTACCAGAATTACCTTACGCGTATGACGCACTTGAACCACACATCGACAAAGAAACGATGAATATTCACCATACGAAACACCACAATACTTATATCACAAACGTAAATGCGGCTCTTGAAGGCCACGAAGATCTTGCTTCAAAAACGGTGGAAGAACTAATCGCTGATTTAGATGCAGTTCCTGAATCTATCCGTACAGCTGTCCGCAACAACGGCGGTGGACACGCGAACCACTCATTATTTTGGAAATTGTTATCTCCAAACGGTGGTGGCAACCCTACAGGTTCGCTAGGCGAAGCAATCAATAGCAAATTTGGTAGCTTTGACGAATTTAAAGAAAAATTCGCAGCAGCTGGTAAAACTCGTTTTGGTTCTGGTTGGGCTTGGCTTGTTCTTTCAAACGGAGAACTAGAAGTTGTTTCTACACCAAACCAAGACTCTCCAATAATGGACGGTCAAACGCCGTTGCTTGGACTTGATGTTTGGGAGCATGCTTATTACTTGAAATACCAGAACAAACGCCCAGATTATATTAACGCATTCTGGAATGTAGTAAACTGGGAAGAAGTTTCAACTCGTTACGAAACAGCAAAATAAAAATTATAATTGAAACCTTACACACACTTTTTCGTCTGAAAAAGTGTGTGTTTTTTTGATGTAATGATATACTGGTAAATGGATATTTTTGCGAAAGGAGCATATAGCTCATGAAACCGCCTCAAAAAAGACGGATTTCACTTGCAAGAGTGAAGTTGCAGTCCAATACAGCCTTTCGAATGAATGTCCTGTTCTTCACAATCTTCTTATTGTTTTCCATATTGATTCTGCGTTTAGGATTTCTTCAAATTGTCAAAGGAGAAGACTATGCGCGTGCAATCGCAAGAACTGAAGAAGTTCCTGTCAATACAAGTGTTCCAAGAGGACGTATTTTTGATAGTGAAGGACGGATTCAAGTCGGAAATACACCGGTTAATGCGATTACCTATACGGCAATGCAGACGACCAAGAGAGAAGAAATGATGATTGTGGCAAGAGAATTAGCTAGGTTGATCGAAAAAGATGATAACAAAGTGACGCTACGGGACAAGCAGGATTTCTATATACAGTTAAATACCGAAAGTGCGACAAAAAAAGTAACGGATGAAGAAAAAGAGGCAATTGCAGCACAAGACATTCCAGAAAAAGAAAAGCAGCAGGCGCTTGACGCATTGATTAGAGAGAAGATCACTGATAAAGAGTTAGCCAGTTTAAGTGCAGAAGACTTAGAAGTATTGGCTATCTACCGTGAAATGACTTCGGGGTACGCACTGACGCCTCAGATGATCAAAAATGAAGGTGTGACAGATGAAGAATTTGCACGTGTTTCAGAGCGTTTAACTGACCCTAAGTTAAAAGGAGTCAATACCGTAACAGACTGGAAACGAGTAAAATCAAGTGATTTGACGATTTTGGGAAGTACGACAACACCGGAAACGGGAATACCTGCCACTAAACTAGATTATTATTTGGCACGCGACTACTCTCGCAATGATCGCGTGGGCACTAGCTTTTTAGAGCAGCAGTATGAAGCGGTACTGCAAGGTCAGAAATCAGTCGTCAAAAATGTGACAGATGGTCAAGGTAGTGTCATTGAAACCTTACCTGTGGATGAAGGGAAAGCTGGAAAAGATTTGGTTTTATCGATTGACAGCGAGCTACAAAGTGAACTTGAAAAAATAGTTGAAAATAAATTGTTGCAATTAAAAGCTGGGCCGAGCTCGAAATTGGTGAAAGATGCGTATTTAGTTATGATGGATCCACAGACCGGAGAAGTATTATCAATGGTTGGAAAGCGCTTAGGTGAAGATGAAAATGGCAACCAAGCTGTTTATGACTATGCTTTCGGTACATTTACAGCCTCTCATGAAATGGGTTCTACGGTTAAAGGGGCAACACTGCTGACGGGTTATTCTGAAGGAGCAGTCGAATTAAATGAAGTTCAAATAGATGAGCCTTTGAAGTTTGCCAGCACGCCTCAGAAAAATTCTGTTTTCAACACACAATTATTTAATCGTATCCCAATTAGTGATTTAATGGCCATCGAGCGTTCTTCTAACGTGTACATGTTTAAGATTGCCTTGAAAATTGCGGGAGCAGAGTATCAATACAACCGCGGTTTGTATATAGCTCCGGAAAGTTTCGCCACAATGCGTAATTCGTTTGCACAATTTGGATTGGGTGTTAAAACAGGTATCGATCTGCCAAATGAAGCAACGGGCTATATGGGTGGGACTTCTCCTGGTCCCAAACTGCTCGATTTAGCAATTGGTCAGTTTGATACGTACACACCGCTACAGCTAGCGCAGTACATTTCAACAATTGCAAATGATGGTTACCGGATGGAACCTCACGTTGTTAAGGAAATACGCGAAGCTTCTAGAGATGGTGAACAGCTGGGGCCGATTGAAACGATTATCGAACCCAAAACCTTGAATCGCATTAATAACACACAAGAAGAAATAGAACAGGTTCAAACTGGTATGCGTAATGTGTATATTGGAAGTTCAGGATCGGCACGTGCTCAATTTAGTGATGCACCGTATAGCGCTGCCGGAAAAACCGGAACAGCTGAAGTTTATTTCTATGAAAAAGATCATGAAATGAATGGCGAATACGCAATTAATATTGCACATGTTGGCTATGCACCTTATGAAAATCCGGAAATTGCTTACGCAGTAGTGATTCCGTACGTTACAACAGACCCAAACAATGTACCAAAAGCAAACAACGAAATCGCCCGTGCGGCAGCAGATAAGTATTTCGAGTTAAAAAACAAAGAAGCGCAAGCAGCATCCAATGTAATAAAAGAGCCTTATAGCGATTCAGTTGTTGTAGAAGGCGAATAAAGTAAAGCCCTGAAGAAATTTCTCTAAAAGAGAATGCTCTTTAGGGCTTTTTCTGTAGTGCGCTCAATTTACAATTTCTTAACATAGCCTTTATATGTTCTCAACAATCCTTCTCTATAGTAGAGAATGTAAACAAATACAAACACAAACACATAGGGGGACATAACGTAATGAGAAACTGGAAATTCGCAATGGCTTCAACAATTCTTGGATCAGCTTTAATTCTTGGTGCTTGTGGCAGCACAGATGCCGGTACAGAAACAGGAGAAACCAGTTCAGAAACAGCTGGAGATGAGGCAGTTGCTGAAGGAACCGTAGCAGGTGACGGATCCTCTACAGTCGCACCCATTATGGAAGGCATTGTGGAAGAATATGCTGGAGCTCAGCCAGACGTCAAAGTAACAGTTGGTACATCGGGTACTGGTGGCGGATTTGAAAAATTCATTCAAGGCGAAACAGATTTCTCTAACGCCTCTCGACCTATAAAAGAAGAAGAAATAGCGAGTCTTCAAGAAGCAGGCATTGACTATACAGAATTTCAATTGGCTTTTGATGGGCTATCAGTTGTTGTCAGTCAAGAAAATGACTGGGTAGAAGATTTGACAGTAGAAGATTTGAAAAAACTTTGGGTAGAAGATGGCACAACGAAAAAATGGTCTGACATCAACCCAGAATGGCCAGAGGAAGAAGTCGTCTTCTATGCGCCAGGAACAGATTCAGGAACTTACGATTATTTCAATGAAGTCATTCTTGAAGACGAAGACTTGGTCAGGTCAGCAACTCTTTCGGAAGATGACAACACATTGGTACAAGGGATTCAAGCGGATCCAAATGCCATCGGATTTTTTGGCTATGCCTATTACGTAGCTAACCAAGATACATTGAAAGTCGTTTCAATTGATGGTGTTGAACCAACTAACGAAACAATCGAATCGGGAGACTATGCGCCGCTATCGCGTCCACTATTCACCTATGCGAACAATGCAGCACTTGCAGATAACGATGCGGCATATGATTTCATGAAGTATACGTTAGAAAACGCTGGAGCTATGGCAGAAGCAGTCGGTTATGTTGCTTTGCCACAAGAAGCGTACGATAAAGGATTAGCTGATTTAGAAGCTTTAAAATAAGTAATAACTGTCTAAATAAGCAAGGAATATCAACAGGTTGATACATTTATATAGTTTAAGTTACGGGTGAGCAGCCACTGCTCACCTTTCGCGGTTGAAAGGGGATTTTATATGCGACCATCTGTACAAGAAATGATCGCACGGTCAAATGGCAAGAAAAACAAAAAAATGATTGAAAAAATCATTCCAATTATACTGTTCTTAATTGCGTCAGTATCCGTTTTGACGTCTATTGGAATCGTTTTAACATTAATTGTTGAAACGATAACATTTTTCACGCGCGTACCATTTTTTGACTTTATTTTTGGGACTACGTGGCTACCGTTTTCAAATAAAGATGCACAATTTGGGATTCTCCCTTTAATTGTTGGAACCTTGAAAGTTACGTTAATCGCCACTGTAGTGGCGGTGCCAATCGGAATTGCAGCTGCTATTTATTTGAGTGAATACGCTAGCGAAAATGTTCGGCGTGTCTTAAAGCCAATTCTTGAAGTACTGGCCGGTGTTCCAACGATTGTTTATGGATTTTTTGCGCTAACATTTGTGACACCTATTCTTCAATCGGTATTTCCAGAAATTAAAATTTTTAATGCAATTTCACCCGGAATTGTTGTCGGTATTATGATTATTCCGATGATCGCTTCCTTGTCAGAAGACGCCATGTCTGCTGTACCGAAAAGTATACGAGAAGGCGCTTTGGCAATGGGGTCGACAAAATTTGAAGTCGCTTGGAAAATTACTGTGCCGGCTGCTCTTTCAGGGATCATTGCATCTGTGGTTCTTGCCGTATCGAGAGCCATTGGAGAAACGATGATCGTTTCGCTTGCCGCAGGATCAACACCCAGATTCGATGGGGACTTTACCGGATCCATACAGACCATGACCGCATACATTGTCCAAGTATCAAAAGGGGACGCGGGATATGGCACAACTATCTACTATTCCATCTATGCAGTTGGATTTACATTATTTGTCTTTACAATGATGATGAATGTCCTTGCCGGCTACGTCTCAAAACGTTTCAGGGAGGAATATTAAGATGAGGTATATTGAACACCAGCAAGTTATAAAGCGAATGAATGGCAGATTGCTTGTTAACGGTATTTTCAAAGTCATCTTCTTAGCTGCAACTTTACTGGCATTATTGGCATTGGTTATTTTGCTTTACCGGATTGTCACGCAAGGAGCAGGGCATCTATCGATTGAATTTTTAACTAACTTCGCTTCGCGGTTCCCGGAAAAAGCGGGGATTAAAGCGGCACTCATCGGCTCGTTATGGTTAATGGTCGTCGTCGCTCCGACTTCTATTATTTTAGGTGTTGGCTCTGCTATCTACCTTGAAGAATACGCAAAACAAAACCGCATTACTAGTTTTATTCGAATGAACATTTCCAATTTAGCAGGAGTTCCATCAGTGGTATTTGGTTTGCTTGGACTGACGATATTTGTTCGTGCTATGGCACTAGGAAATAGTATTTTAGCGGCAGGCTTTACGATGAGCCTATTGATTTTGCCAGTCATTGTCGTAGCTTCACAAGAAGCAATTCGCTCAGTTCCAGGTGAACTTAGAGATGCATCGTACGGTATGGGCGCTACAAAATGGCAGACTATCGTCAAAATTATTTTGCCAGCGGCTATCCCCGGCATCTTAACAGGCAGTATTTTAGCATTATCACGTGCCATAGGAGAAACAGCACCATTGATTGTTATTGGTGTGCCAGTTATTATTCAATTTTTGCCAGCTGGTGTTATGGATACTTTTACAGCGCTGCCTATGCAGATTTACGATTGGTCAAGCCGACCGCAGCAAGAATTTCAAACTGTGGCAGCTGCAGGAATTATGGTGTTGATGGCAGTTCTGTTGTTTATGAATTCCATCGCAGTTATTATCCGCAATAAATTTGATAAACGCTATTAATGTTAATGATGTGGGAGGGGTTCTACTGATGACTACTATTATGACGAAAAAAACAGTGACAGAGAAAAGATCAACTGAGATTGCAAAAAAAGCTGTTTATGAAACCAATCAACTAAATCTTTGGTATGGCAACAATCATGCCTTAAAGAATATTGATTTAGAAATTAAGGAAAATGAAGTTACTGCTATTATCGGACCTTCGGGATGTGGCAAATCAACTTACCTTAAAACCTTAAACCGCATGGTTGAATTAGTGCCTTCAGTGAAGACGTCTGGAGAAATTCTTTATAGGGGACGTAATATTTTCGATCAAGATTACGGTGTCGAAGAGTTGCGGACTCGCGTGGGCATGGTTTTTCAAAAACCCAATCCATTTCCAAAATCAATTTATGATAATATTGCCTACGGTCCTCGTATCCATGGCATTAAAAATAAAAAAATACTTGATGAAATTGTTGAAAAAAGTTTGCGTGGAGCGGCTATCTGGGAAGAAGTAAAAGATCGCTTGAACGACAATGCGTATAGCATTTCAGGTGGACAACAGCAACGAATTTGCATCGCACGTGCTTTGGCGATTGAACCTGACGTTATTTTAATGGATGAGCCGACATCAGCTTTAGATCCCATTTCCACGTTAAAAGTCGAAGAGTTGGTTCAAGAACTGAAAAAAGACTATAGCATTATTATTGTGACGCATAATATGCAACAAGCGGCGCGGATTTCAGACAAGACAGCATTCTTTTTAAACGGAGAAGTGATTGAATATGATCACACAGATACAATTTTTTCAAATCCTTCCGATAAACGAACGGAAGATTACATTTCAGGCCGATTCGGCTAAAAGAGGAGGTGGAATTTTTGTCAGTACGTGAAAAATTCGAATTTGAGTTAAATTCTGCGCAAGAAGAATTGGTGTCATTGAGTACGATGGCAGTCAAGGCGTTAAATAAATCAATGGACGCACTTATGACGCAAGATGTGGATGCGGCACTCGAAGTGATTGAAGACGATAAGGATATCAACCAGTTAGAAGAGTTTATTAATGACCGTGTCATTTTATTGATTGCAAAGCAATCGCCAGTTGCTACCGATTTAAGGCGGTTAATCGTTACGATAAAAGTGGCGTCAGATATGGAACGTGTCGGTGATTATGCAGTAAATATTGCTAAAGAAACAATTCGCATTGGCAATCAACCATTATTGCCTCAAATAGCGCAAATTCAGCAAATGCAGAAGTTAGCGGTTGCAATGTTGCATCAAGTGATTGATGCGTTTGTCGAAGAAGATATCGTTAAAGCGAAAGAAATTGCTGAATTAGATGACCAAGTAGATGAATTGTACGGGGATGTAATTCGTAAATTGATACAAGCAGGTGGCGAAAACCCAGACAAGCTTGGCCAAATTACACAATTGGCATTTATCAGCCGCTATATGGAACGCTCAGCCGACCATGCGACTAATATCGCTGAACAATTGTTTTACTTGGTGCGCGGACAACATTACGATCTGAACAAATGAAAAGAACCAATCGACTATGAATAGCGACTGCAAAAAGCAAAAAGCTACTGGCATTTCTGTTTATTTAGAAAGGTTCAATAAAAATGGGATTTTACAGTAGACTTTGCCATGAGATATGCTATAATAATTAAGTCGTATAGATCACGCTTATTTACAAATGATCTTTGAAAGAATTAGGAGGGATACCGATGCGTGTTAACATCACTTTAGCTTGTACAGAATGTAGCGAACGTAACTACAGCACTGTTAAAAATAAGCGCAACAACCCTGAGCGTCTTGAAATGAAAAAATATTGCTCACGTGAAAAGAAAATGACAGTACACCGTGAAACGAAGTAATTCATTGATTGCCAAAACCTAATACGGGTTTTGGCTTTTTTCTTTTTAAAGGAGCTGGTGCGATTATGGATAAAAGAACACAACGAAAAAAAGTGCTAAGTTTACTTCAGGAAATGACAGCAACAGAATATAAACAGAAGTCGGCAATTATAGTCGACCGTTTACTGGAAGACCCTGCATTTTTAGCAGCCCAAACAATCGGTATAACAATTTCTGCATTCCCAGAAGTAGCTACATGGGACTTGATTGAAAAATGTTGGGGAAGGGGTAAACGAGTAGTCGTGCCGAAATGTCACCGGATGAGCCGCACACTAGACTTCCATGCAATTGAGCACAAAAACCAGTTGGAAGTTGTCTATATGAACCTACAGGAACCGATCGTTTCAAAAACACTATACATAGAACCTAAAGACATTGATTTATTAATTGTACCGGGTGTAGTTTTTTCAAAAGAAGGCTTTAGAATCGGTTTTGGAGGAGGTTATTACGATCGTTTCTTAGCGAGTTTTTCTGGCGCTACACGTTCTTTAACTTTCGATTGCCAGGTTGCGGAGTCGATACCTGTAGAACCGCATGATTTACCAGTTCAAAGGATTTTCACAGAAAGTAAAATTATTACTCCGAAGGCGGTGGATAGATGAAAAGCTTGTATGATGTGATGCAATTGTTAAAACGTTACGGAACAATTATTTATACGGCTGATTACAGTGCCGACCTTGGGTTGATGGAAGAAGAAATAAAAGAATTGTATCGCTTGCAATTTATCACTGCTAAAGAATACGCAACGGCAATGCTCATCTTACGCCAAAAAAAATCCGAATATGATAAAAAATAAATTCGTTTAACGAAACTTATTTTAGCTCTAGTCGTCTAAAATAAGGGATATTACTTCATATAAATTTATTAATCTTCTATACTAGATTATTAAGGCATGTTCGAAAAAAATCACTGAGAATAGGAGGGTGTCTGGGAATGTTGAAAAAAGAATGGCCGAAACATTCAATTCTGGCAATTGCCATCATCGCCACTTGGCTAAAAACATACATTGTTTATAAGACCAGCTTTTCGATTACAATCGATAATCTATTGCAAGAATTTATCTTATTCATTAATCCTTTGAGTATGTTGTTGTTTATTTATGGGGTCTCGTTATTTCTTAAAAGTGAGAAAGCCAAAAATCGTTATTTAGTGGCGGTCGCTGTGGTAACATCGATTGTCCTTTATGGAAACGTTGCATTTTACCGATTTTTTAGTGATTTTATCACGTTACCCGTGTTGTTTCAGACTGATAACTTTGGCGATTTAGGAGCAAGTGCCGCTGCGAGTATATTCTGGACAGATCTTTTTTACTTTACAGATGTCCTGATTATTTTAGTGGCGATTAAATTTGTCAAAGTAAAAACAGGTACAGCAAGCTCTTATTCTGTTCAGCGCAAAGCCTATTATGTATTGGCGCTTGCTGTTTTGTTTTTTAACTTAGGACTTGCTGAAGCAGAGCGTCCTCAATTGCTGACGCGTAGCTTTGATCGTGAGATGTTAGTAAAAAATTTAGGAATGTACAATTATCATTTATACGATATTTACATTCAGTCGAAATCACAGGCACAACGTGCATTAGCAGACGGTTCTGAGCTCGTTGAAGCCAATAGCTATGTGCGTGCTAATCAAATTGAGCCTTCAGAAGACATGAAAGGAATTGCTGAGGGACGTAATTTGATTGTCGTGACTTTGGAATCTTTGCAGAGCTTTGCTATCAACGAAGAAATGAATGGGCAAACCATAACACCGTTCCTTAATTCGTTAACAAAAGATCAAGATACAATTTATTTTGAGAATTTTTATCACCAAACAGGGTTAGGTAAAACATCAGATTCAGAATTTCTACTTGAAAATTCTCTTTATCCATTGAGTGGTGGCGCGGTGTTCTTTACACATAGCGGTAATACATTCAATTCAATGGCTGAAAGTCTTGGCAATGAAGGCTATTCTACAAATGTTCAACACGCCAACACGAAAAGTTTTTGGAACCGAGATATTATGTATGAATCGTTAAATATCGATGAGTTTTACGATATTGAAAGTTATGAGATTGCAGAAGGTCAAGCAGTCAATTGGGGCATGAAGGACATTCCATTTATGGAGCAGTCCGTTGATCATATGACTGAAATGCAGCAACCTTTTTATAGCCGATTGCTGACGCTGACAAATCATCATCCATTTACTTTAGATGAAGAAGATAAATTGATTGATGAATACGATTCAAATTCAGGTACGTTAAATCGTTATTTCCAAACTTCACGTTATTTAGACGAATCTGTAAAAGTTCTTTTTGAAGAATTAAAAGAAAAAGGCTTATACGAAAACTCCATTATTGTTATGTATGGGGATCATTACGGAATTTCCGAAAACCACAATGAGGCCATGACGCAATATCTTGGAGAAGAAGTGACAGATTTCACTTCTGCTGAATTGCAGAAAGTGCCTTTCTTTGTACACATCCCCGGCTACGGTAAAGGGGATGTTGACGATGAAGTTGGTGGACAAATCGATATGCGTCCAACGATCATGAATTTGATGGGCATGGATACATCAAAAGACATTCAGTTCGGTGGAGACTTATTCTCAGAAGAACACGAGGAACTGGTGATATTCCGTGATGGTCGACTCGTAACTGATGAAGTCGTATATGCGGGCAATGTTTGTTACGATAAAGAAACCGGTGAACCAACTGAACAAGAGTTATGTGCACCATTTATCGAACAGGCATTTACAGAGCTGGAATATTCGGAGTCAATTATTAACGGAGATTTGTTGCGTTTTTACGATGAAGAAGATGGCCAACTGACTACTATTCCAGATGTCGAATTAAAACAATAAAAAGAGAGAGTGCGCAGAGCGTACTCTCTTTTTTTATTGCATGAAAAAAGCTACTGCATTTAACGGCAGTAGCTTTTCTCTGATTAATGAAGGCTTGGTGGATAACCTTGTGTGATAAGTGTAGCGACAGTAAATGCGCCAAAAATCACAAAAGTTCCGAAGTTAAAAAGAAAACCAAGGACTTCTTTGTTTTTAAGCGTTTGTACAGTGCCGATTGCTGCAAGAATTGCAATAAGTCCAAAAATAACTAATAACATCCAACTCATCGATGACACTCCCTTCAACTTTAACAGCCAGTGCCGCTTTGTTCTCTTTATATTGTAAAGATAATCAGCTGTTTTGTCGAGGATAAAAAGTGTCCGTATCTTGACAGTATGGAGAGAACAGCATGTTATAATTGAAGGGAGGTGAAGAAAATGTTAAAAATAGATCAATTAGAGTTAGGACCCATTCAAACAAATTGTTATATCATATCGAATGACCAGAGAGAATGTCTAATTTTTGATCCGGGAGAAGAAAGTGCAAAAATTGAAGCAGTGGTAAAAAAGAAAAACTTCAAACCAATTGCTATCCTTCTGACTCATGCTCACTTTGACCATATCGGAGCAGTTGACGACATCCGTGACAGGTATTCAATCCCAGTTTATCTGCACGACTTGGAGAAAGAGTGGTTGAGCCGACCCAATTTAAATGGTTCAGGGAAATATCCAGCTGTGCCTGATTACCGAATTAAAGACGCAGATATTTTGCTGACAAATGAAAAAAAGTTGCAGATTAGTTCTTTCAAAATTGATGTTTTTCATACCCCTGGGCATTCTCCAGGCAGCGTCAGTTTTTCATTTGGCGACGAAGGCTTTGCAATTGTTGGCGATACCATTTTCCGTGGCAGTATTGGTCGTACGGATTTAATAGACGGTTCTGAGAAAAAGCTTCTGAAATCCATTCAAGACTCCTTGTTGACACTTCCTAAACAGATGATCCTTTATCCTGGTCACGGCGTGGAAACGACCCCTGAGCAAGAAATGAACAGCAATCCATTCCTTACTGGGTTGTAAAGAGACGAAGAATTGCTAGAGTTTACAAAAAAACAAAAGGTGTATCGGATTTTTCCGATACACCTTTTGTTTTTTATTCGTGTTGATTAATGTCCAGCACCAGGAATGTGGATGAACGTTGAGTAGTACGTGAAGCCTACGAAAAATACTGTTAGGTAGGCGCCAAAAATATACAAATACATGCGTTCAGAAATATTTAAAAATCCAAGAAGAACAAAAAATCCGGTGTTAGCGACCATTAATAATGATACTTCAACCATATCGCCTACATAAAAGAGAACTGCAAATATACCAGTCCACCATCCCATTAATTTGAACATATTATTCATGGGTAATCCCTCCTTTGCCACAACACAATAATCTCTCATTCATTATATAGGAAACAGAGTGATTGTGTAAACAGCGAGTTCATCTTTCTTTGTGACAAACAGGTGTACGGGTGAGAGCGCTTGAGTATTTCAAAAAAATATACGAACCTGTTCTTCGACAGAAAAATAAATCCCTTCAAATATGAGATTTAGCCCGAATTCGGAGGTCAAAATTTTATTTTGACAAAAACTATTTCTTTCTTAAAAAGAGCTAGTTATACTATGGGGGAACAGAGCGGCAGCCTTTGTTCAAACCGAAACTGGAGGTGGATATGCAATCGATTATCGAACGTCGCTGTGTAGACCTTTTGCATGATGCGGCAAAAAATGATACTACGGACATTCATATTAAACCCGAACCATCCTGCTATACTGTGTCGTACCGCTCGTTCCAGAACCTGCGGCAAGTAACACAACTCCCCTTTGATTTGGGTGATCGCATGATTGCTTATTTCAAATATTTATCCCTTTTAGACATGAGTGAAAGAAGAAAACCCCAAACCGGCTCATTCGAACTCTCCATTAACGAACAATCTCATTATTTTCGAATTTCCACTTTGCCTTCTGTGTTAACGAAAGAAAGCATTGTTATACGAATCATGGCAGACGACAATGCTCAATCCATTCATCAGCTGGCTGCTTTTCGTGACTCGGCTCGGTTATTGGAGAAATTGGCCGAGGCATCTCAAGGGCTTATTTTACTAACCGGCCCAACTGGGTGTGGCAAATCAACCACTTTATACGCGTTGCTAAAACATTGTGCTGAAAAGTTGAACCGTAACATCATCACGCTTGAGGATCCTGTGGAACGAAAAAATCAAGCAATTTTGCAAATTCAAGTTAATGAAAAAGCCGGCCTTAGCTATGCTGCAGGGTTAAAAGCGATTCTCAGGCATGATCCTGACATTATTATGATTGGGGAAATACGTGATGCCGAGACGGCTCAAATTGCGGTACGCGCAGCTTTAACAGGTCATTTGGTTTTTTCCACTATTCACGCTAGACATTCTGTTGGCTGTCTACACCGATTGCATGATTTGGGTGTCTCTTTTGAAGACATGTCACAGACTTTAGTGGCGGTATCTGCTCAGAAAATAATTCCGACGTTTTCTGATAGTAAACAATCAGAACCTTGTCACCGTGCACTGTATGAAATCCTTGAAGGTGAACGATTACAAGATGCTCTACTGTCAGCGAATTTGAAAAAACCCTATGAATTGCCAGATTCTCTGTCATTTAGTGGACAGATTCGGGAAGGGGTGAAAATTGGTGCGATTCAAGCTTCTTATGCGCTCCGACAAGATTCATCTTCGTGACCGTGAGCAATTTCTAACGCGTCTCGCAGTTTTAATGAAAGAGGGCTATTTACTACCAGTTGCGCTGACGTTATTGTTGCCGATGCATACATCGAAATTTGAAGAAACATTGAACGGAATGACGGGTATTTTAAAAGGAGGCGGTAATGCTGCTGAAATCCTAAAGTTTTTGGGGTTTAAGGATCATGTATTATTTCCTGTGGAAATCGCAGAATATCATGGGCGATTACCGGAATCGATAGACAGTATTGCAAAGAGTTTTGCACGCACGGAGCAAGTGCAGAAAAAGTTGAAAAATATTTTAATTTATCCTGTCTCTTTGCTGATTTTTACTTCAATTTTATTTTTGTTTTTTCGGACTAGTTATGTGCCGAATTTAACGGCAATGATGAAATCATTGCAGTCAGGAGATGGAGAAACGGGAATTCCTGCTTATTTGCTTAGTCTGCCGGATTTCTTCATTGCGTTTTTTGCAATAGCGGCCTTTTCGATATACGTATTCAGGCTATTGCTGAAAAAACAGCCAGTTCAGCGTCAAATTAACTGGTTGCTGGCCATTCCAGTCATTAGAAGCTTTGTGAAGTTGTACTGGTCACACCTATTGGCTCGGGAACTCGGCACTTTGTTACACAGCGGTATTTCCATGCAAGAATCACTCGATTTGCTGCAGCGTCAGAACTACCATAAGATTATTCAATTTATGACGCGGTTATCACATGAAGAATTGATGATGGGACAAACTTTTTCTGTATCGCTCCATCGCTTTTCGTTTGTCTCGAAAGATATGGCTGCTTTTGTTCACCACGGTGAAATGACCGGTTATTTGGGCAAAGAACTAATTCTTTACAGCGAAGTATTAATGGAGCGTATTGAACTGCAAACACAACAATTATTGCGGATTATCCAGCCGAGTTTTTTTATTATGATTGCGGTCTGTATTGTAGGCGCTTATTTAGCAATCTTGATGCCGATGTATAACTTAGTCCACACCATTTGAGGAGGAAAAACATGCGATTATTAAAAAATCAAAGAGGATTTACATTAATTGAAATGCTAATTGTTATGTTAATTATTACGGTGCTAATTGCAATCGCTATTCCAAACGTTACGAAACAATCATCAGCAGTAGATGAAAAAGGGTGTAAAGCATTTGTGCATGCAGTAAGAGGGTATTACATCTATTTGAAAAACATAGTAGCACCAAAGGTTTCAGATGTATGCATAAAGTAGTTAATTAAATTGCTTACTTTTTTAAGCTTTATAATTGCATATAAGCAAAAAAAAAAAAGAGATTGCAAAATGTTTTCTTTTGAGCTATCAACTCTTAGGAAATCGCTTAACAATCATATTGACCACGAAGTTAAACACTTTTTGCAATCTCTTGATGTATCTTTCTTACAACATCAGATAGTTTTATTCGAGAGAGTTAAAAAGTGGAGTTTAGCCATGCCCTGAGGTTAAAACTCCTCTTTTTTGGTGTGCTAGTTGTGGAATGACTAATAATACGATTTAAATATAAACTTGGTAGGTTCTCCAAGCCACTGCAATAAATTCAGATATATCATTCAATAAGCTGTATCCTACTTTAAATTAACGGCTGGGAGGTTATTGATTTGCCATTTTCGATAGAACGAGCATATCAAGCTTAGAAGAGGCTTAAAGAGCTTTTTAAGCATTAACAGACGATAATAGTATAAGATATACGAAACGAAAGTTTTGGATTAGATAGCAATACGAGTAACTTCTAAAGAAAAATGACACTAATTTAATAGCTTAAGCTTTGTTTATTTATCAAGACAACTGGTTTGCTTTCATTTTCCATAAAAAGTAAGAAATTCTATTTAAATTTAAAAATATCTCTCGAATGAAGAAAAAAATACAAAATTGTAGATATTTTTGCTATTCTGTATTATGAAAGCATTCATGATTAAGGAGGAAATAGAAATGAAAAAAGTAAGTTTTTTTTTGTTAACAGGGCTATTATTAACTGCTTGTGGAGATGAAACAACTGAGGAACCTACAGAGGAAGTTACAGAGACTATGCCTGCTGAGGGAACTACAGAAAGAGTAGAAACAGAAGATGTTGAGATTGTTGAAGAGATACCAGTAACAGAAGATCCAATGGAAATTGCTAATAAAAATAGCGAATATGAATTATTTTTAGATGAAAACTATAATGAGTATCAAGTTGTAGGTCGCTATACTAGTGAAGACACAAACGATGAGGGATTCAATGAAGTTTCTTTTAAGGGATACGATTTCACCTATAGTGTCCTCGCATTGCAAGATACGGTAACAGGCGACGAATTTGTAGCTATTGCAGGTGAAACAGTAAATAATACGCAAGAGACGGTTCAATTTAATGCTGATGCTGAAATTGTTACAGACACGCAAGAACAAGCATCTACTCAAGATGGTGTAGGCGAAAGTCAACCAACTGTGAAAAAGAAAGCATTTGTCACTATTCCGCTTGAATACGGTATTCCAAATTCATTTGAGATGACACTTGATGCGCCTTTCAAAAGTATAGGCGACTATCAATATGAAGAAGGACACTTTGGTGAATCAGTCAAATTATCATTTACTAAAGAATAATAAATCTATAAAGTATTTAGCTTAATTGCTAGGTGCTTTTTTCTTTTGCATTGAAAGAGGGAAGGGGAATGAGTAATGAGGTTGATATAAAGGACGCCAAGTATATAAAGTGATAAATTTCTTTCTCCGATCCATAAACTGCCTATTTTAATCCTAAGATCCTGTTTAAGAGGCTTAGATATAAAATGAAACTTCTCTATCATATATTTTCGTTAGAAGCTGTCAGCGATTGATGAGCTATTAAAAACAAGCGAATGAGAGGTTATCTGATTGTAGAATACAAGATAACGAGAAAACTCATCATTTCCTTATTTAACCTATCATATAGCCTTATGGTATTGGTACAATATACCTGATAAGCTATTCTGACTGTATTTCGGATAGGTTTAAATAGAGGAGTGATTACAATTAAAAAAAACTTAGGGTGCTTTTTGTTGGCAGCAGTAATATTAACTGGTTGTAGTGAAGCTACAGGTGAAGTAAAAGTAGAGGTAGAACAGTCAACCGCATTATCACAAGAGCTATTAGAAAAATACGAGAAACAACTTAATTATGGTCAAGAAAGTAATTTAATAAAGGATTTCCAAAATGATGTTTTATATGGCTCTAGTGGAATTGAAGTAAATGACGAATTGCTTGCTATTTATAATGAAGCCATAGTAAATATTGTTCAATCAGATTTAGAAAAATATGTATTTTTAGAAAGCTATATTTCTGAGGAGCATATTAACGAAGAAAATATAAAACTTATAGAAGATAAAAAAGAAAAATATGCTCTAGAAGCCATAACAAGGCTTGACAATTATATTGAAAACTTTGATGAAAGTAACAATCCAACTACTGAATTAGGATATTTAGAAACTACTGGTTTTCTTGCAGATAATCAGGAAGTCCAGGCATTATTAGCTTATGCTCACTTATTACAGAATCAAGACGATCATGCCGCTTATGTAGCTCTATATGATAATGTTGAATCACCTTATAGAGGAATTAGATGGGGAGAAATAGTCGGTTTATTATCTAGCAATGGGGTTACAGAAGATGATTGGAAAAAAGTTCGTGCTTTTAATATTGAAGATAATAAGCCTGAATATAACCCTGCAATTGGTATGACTAAAGAGGAAGTAGAAGCTTCCAGCTGGGGGAAACCTCAATCAGTAAATAGAACTGTAACTGCTACTACTACTAGAGAACAATGGGTTTATCCGAATTATAAATATCTATATTTTGAAAATGGTGTCATGACTAGCTTTCAGGATTAATAGTTCAATTGTAAGCACTTCATTATTTTGAAGTGTTTTTATTTTGTATAGTGATGATTTTGACTCTCAAAGAGCTTCTGAGGCGTTTCAAGAACTATTCCTATGAAACTGTATAAGAAGCCCTCAGCAATTGATTAGCTGTTAAAAATGAGAAGCTATGGACATTATGAAAAATTATTCTACTGAGGAATTGTAAAAAAGATTAAAAAGGGGTAATTGAGTAACTTTAAAGACACGAATATATCTAAGACGTAGTATTATTAGCTGAGGCCAATGGTAATGATTTTTTCTTCTGCTACACAAGAATTCTATCTGAATATTTCAAAGAGAATATTATTCCATAGATCCTCAAAGCTAAGAGTATTAAAGACGGAAATAGCATCTTTAGACTTTATGCAAAAGGTGAGAAGTTACAGAAAGCACTGGACGAATTTAATGAGAATCATAGAATTCTATGAATTTTGCATTATATTTTAAGATTAGGTATAATTAACGGACAGAATAAATTTTATATAGTACATCTTTCATAGTTGTGCAAAGACCATACAACTATGAAAGATGGTGCTGATGCACATAGTATTTTATTTTATGAAAATTCCTACAACCATCTTATAGTTATATAATTTTTCTATAGAGAGGTTGTAGGAATTTTAAACTTTTTGAATAGAAGAGAATCATCTTATGAAAAAATATAATTGCTTTAGTTATAAACAAATTAAATACCTTTTAGCAAATGGAAAAATACCAATCCATTGCACGGCTCATTCAGAAACTAAAAAACCTTTTGGGTATTTACTCAAAATGAAACATTAGGAAATTTTTTGAACACATGGACGCAAAACAAAACTAACTTATAGAATTGAGAGGACTTATAGAATGACACTTATAGATGAAGTTACACTAACAGAATATGAAGCGATTTTGCTTACAATGGAACATGGGTTTGAAGGCAATGAGCTTAATAGTAAAAGATGGATCAAGAATAGCTCTCTTGATGGTACTATTGATAAAGTGACAGGTGAATACGCAGATAGAGCTATAATTGCCTTAATCAACAAACTCAAAACTTTTTATGATTTTGTGCAAGTAAAGGGTAAAGGTAAAAGTAGACGCTATATATTATCAGGCAAGAAAGAGCAACAGACAGAGAGGGTTTTTAATTATACCTCTTTCGCTTCTTCGCCAGAGGGTAATATCATGATTGAATACGTATTTAACCAACTATTAGATATTAAAGAAAATGATATTAGTATTTCTAATTGGACTAGATTAATTGGCTTGCCGAATGTCAGTAATTACTCTATGGAGAATGCCATTGAAGAAATGACAGATTTATATTCTGGCAATCTGGGAGATAATACAGAAAAAATTATTGGAAAAGCTATTGATGAAATCAACTCCACGATTAGAAGCCGGAATATGGAAATTGTAAAAACAGCATTTAGTCACTTAAAGAAGCAAAAAAGAATTAAAACTACATCTATCTTCTGTTTAAGAAAAGTTGAAGGCAATGTACAAGTTATTAATCAAGAGGAATATAAAAAAGTGAAATCAGATATTAAAACATTGGTTGAAGAGCAAGAAGTAGTGTTTAAGGATTATATGAATGCAAGAAGATATAATAATTTTTATACAAAGGAATTAAGAGAATGCAATAGAATCGTTAAAAAACATTTGAATAGTCAGGGCATTGATTTTGAGTTTGAGCGTCTATCTGTAAAAGTAATAAACGATGAAATGAAGACTAAAGTTACTGGCCAAGAAATCAATAGAACCTGGTGTGATGATTTCATCAAATTAACCCAAAATAAACAAAGAAAAGAAAAGTATCGAGATTCCCAGTATTTGACCAAAGAGTTTTACCTATTAAACGTATGTATCATGTTGAAATCTTATTTAAGTAAATCGCAACTTTCAATTATTGAAATGGAAACCATAGATATGAACAAGCGATTTAATTTAATGAAAGATAGATACATTGAAAATAAATTGTTAGAAGATGAAATTAAAGCTAGACCTATAGGATTTGGACAGACCATTGAGCATACTGCTTGATGGTTTTTTTATGCAGAAAAATCAGAAGGAGAAGATAAGTATGGATATTTATGAAGCATTAAAGCAACTTACTTGGAAGAAGAGAATGTACTTCTGTTGGAGATATGATCTATTTTATGACCAGAATAAAGAAATTTTAACAGAGAATCAATTAATGAAAAAACCTCAAGTGAAGTCTACGAACGAATACATTAAATGGGAACGGACTCCTCAATATATATGATGCTGCTAAACCTGTTCTTAGAATCAAAGTTTGCGAATGTTATAGAAGTTGTCTATAAGAACACAGCAGAGATAGCCAAAGAAGAAAATGCAGATGATAAGAGTATTAAATTGCTGTTGCAAATTCAGAAAGAAATTCGCTCATTCAATAAAGTAGCAAACAAAGTAAAATCTACAGACTCTGATTCATATGAAGATTTGGAGTTGTAATAGATGGTAGTTGCTAAAGCTAAAGTGAAAAACCAGAAGATAAATTGAAGAAAGTAATAAATGACTTTGAATCATTTGCTAAGAACTTTGTAGAGACACAGAGCAATGATGGAGAACGCCAGAAGTTTATTATCAATGAAGCTCAGAAAGATATAGAGTGACTACTTAAAGATAATAAATTTGTATGCGCACCAAAGAGCCGATCTATATGAATCATTCGTTGCTTCTGGTGCAAGTATGTTTAAGCAATCATGTTAATATAAGACTAATATAAAATTTATTGAATTTAAGAGGTATGATGTGATGAACAATTTTTTAAGAAATAAATTATTTCAACTAAGTTGAGTTAATTTCATAATTCCGAGCCCTTGCGGCTCTAAGTGTAATATCTCAAGAAAATAGAGCACCTCCCCAAATCCTGTATAATGGTAGTCACCACAACATACACAAACAGGAGGGAAAGCGCTCTATGCCTATTATAAGACAAGATAACCTATTTGACATGCATGAATTATTTGAGATGGAACCTACCCATCGATTTAATGCCATTTTCTCGACAATAGATCTGGGTCCTCTTCTTCGCATCTTCGACAAGAAGACGCATCGCGGCGCGCCGAGAGAACTCAATTACGGTGCCATGATTTATTCGTTGATCGCTCGTGTGGTGGATCGTATTCCGACGATCAAATTATTGGTGAAGCGCCTGAAACAAGATCCTTTTTTTCGGTTCGATTGCGGGTTTCTGTTATCGGACGACGTCCCATCTGAAGCTTCTTACTCACGCATGATCGCAGCGATCAGTGAAACGGATGCCCTGTCGAAAGTGCAAGACGTGCTTGTGGCTCTAGCTATCCAGGAAGGTTTCATCACAGAGGAATCGCTGGCTATTGATGCCACGCATTTCGAAGCACGCGACAAACCGGCAGCGGCTGAGAAAAAAGAAAAAGCAACTCCGAAAAAACGAGGACGGAAGCCGA